>JAURDB010000012.1 GCA_030828175.1 Flavobacteriales bacterium | reverse complement strand
GTTCGTCCCTTCCCCTTTTCACCCCCTTTTCGAACCCCTATGAAAACAAGGTATCTCGACCTAATCGAGCAAACTTTCGACTGGCCCCAGGACGAATTCGTACTCGAAGGCGACAGTCTCCACTTCCACGGCATTGACCTGATGGACCTCGTGGAGCGTTACGGCACTCCTCTGCGTTTCACCTACCTGCCCCGCATCGGCGAGAGCATCCGAAAGGCCACTGGCTGGTTCAACGAAGCCATGGACAAGCTGGGCTACCAAGGCGCCTACCACTATTGTTACGTGACGAAGAGCTCACATTTCCGCCATGTCACAGAGGAAGTGTTGCGGCATGGGGCCCGCCTGGAAACGAGCAGCGCTTTCGACCTTGACATCGTTCGGTCGCTGGAGGGGAGCGGTCATTTGGACCGCAAGGCCACGGTGGTTTGCAACGGCTTCAAGACCCGGGCATACGTGGACCGGATCGCGGCCCTGCATTCGGATGGGTTCACCGGAATCCTGCCCGTTCTGGACAACGAGCTGGAATTCGAAATGCTGAGTGAGGCGGTGAAATCGCCCATAGACGTTGGACTTCGCATTGCATCGGAGGAGGAGCCCAAATTCGAGTTCTACACTTCTCGCCTGGGAATGGGATACCGGCGCATCGTGCCTTTCTGGCGGGAGCACCTGGCGGACCATCCGAATCTCAGGCTGCGCATGCTCCACTTCTTCGTGAATACAGGCATTCGGGACACGGCATACTATTGGAACGAGCTGCGCAAGGCATTGGACGTGTATTGCCTGCTGAGAAAGGAATGTCCTCAATTGACGGCACTCAACATCGGCGGCGGGCTTCCCATCAAGAATTCCCTGGGCTTCGAATACGATTACAGCTACATGATCGAGGCCATCCTCGAACAGATCATGGTACACTGCAGTGAACAGGGGGTTCCCGTTCCGGACATCTTCACGGAATTCGGCTCTTTCACGGTGGGAGAGGCCGGAGGAACGCTCTTCAAGGTCCTGTACCAGAAGCGCCAGAATGACCGGGAGCGCTGGAACCTCATCGATTCGAGCTTCATGACGACCCTTCCGGACACCTGGGCGATCAACAAGCGTTTCATGATGCTGCCCGTCAACCGCTGGGAGGACAACTACGAGCGGGTATTCCTGGGAGGGTTGACCTGCGACAGCGATGATTACTACAATTCGGAGCAGCACCTCAATGCGATATACCTGCCCAAGTTCAGCCCGGAGAAACCGCTGTACCTCGCCTTCTTCAACACTGCGGCGTATCAGGACAACATCGGGGGCCACGGGGGCGTGCACCATTGCTTGATTCCCGGACCCAAGCATGTGCTGTTGAACCGGGATGCGGAGGGCCGTCTGCAGGCGGAGGTTTTTTGCGACGAGCAGCAGGGGGAAGACGTACTCGCCCTGCTTGGATACGGCCAGCAGCGTTCGGAAGCCGTCCTTTTGGAGGACGAGGCGAGCAACAAGGCCAAACAAGCGGAGTCCCGGCGCAAGGCTTTTCGGGCGTCCCAATCGGTCCGACAATGATGGTTTCCATGTACAACGAGCCGGATTTCCACCCTCCCACTTTGGGCATACGGCATTATGCCGGAGAGCCCGTACTGACGGATGGCCGCCTTCCCCGTGCCGTGATCCTGCCTGTGCCCTATGATGGGACGAGCACTTGGGGAAAGGGGGCGGACAAAGGACCGGATGCCATGTTTGAGGCACTCGAGAACATGGAGCTGTTCGACATCGAGTCTGGCTCCGAAGTACACGGTGAGGGCATTGCCATTCTGGAGGCCCTTCCGCTGGAGGTGGATGGCGTGGCAAAGTCTCCTGAGCAGGTTTGCGCGGATGTCCGAGGGGAAGTAGGAAAGTGGATGGGAAAAGGGGTCATGCCCATTGTGGTAGGGGGTGAGCACAGCGTCAGTATCGGAGCGATTCAGGCCTGTGCGGCTGCAGAGCGGGGATTGGCAGTCTTGCAGTTGGATGCACACAGCGACTTGCGGAGCACCTTCCATGGATCCGCTTGTAACCACGCTTGCGCTTTGCATTGGGCTGCGACACATGCCCGACTCGTTCAGGTGGGGATCCGCAGCACGGAGGCCGAGGAGCGCCACTACGAGCAAGAAGGCAATGTCTTTCACGGAGCGCATTGCCATGCTGCTGCCGACGCCGATTGGATCGCGGCTGCTGTCGACAGATTGGGGCCTGCGGGTACCCCGCTCTACATCACCGTGGACCTGGACGTTTTTGACCCTGCCTACCTGCCGGAAACCGGGACGCCTGAGCCCGGGGGGTTGAATTGGTACCAGGTCATCGGGCTCATCAGGGCAGCGGCAGAACGGCACCGCGTTGTCGGATTTGACATTGTGGAGCTCGCCCCCCGGATGGAGCGCAGCCCCAGTGCATTCACCGCAGCGAAACTCTTGCACAAGATGTTGACCTACGTGCTGGAACCCGAGCCCATTGCCGAGCCAAAATCCACCTGAAATGGAGCAGAAACCGTTTGTCCGCGCCTTTGCGGATCGCCATTATCGCCACTTCAACGCCGCTGTGATCCCTGAGGCTGCGCAGGCGTACGACACTTGCTTGCAGGGCGGAGGAAGCATGATGATTACCCTCGCAGGCGCCATGAGCACGGCTGAATTGGGCCGCAGCCTCGCAGAGATGATCCGCCGGGATAAGGTGCACATCATCAGCTGTACCGGAGCCAACCTCGAGGAAGACGTGATGAACCTTGTCGCGCACAACCACTACGAGCGGGTACCGCATTACCGTGACTTGTCGCCCGCCGAGGAGCAGGCGTTGCTCGACCGCGGACTGAACCGCGTAACGGATACGTGCATCCCGGAGGAGGAGGCTTTTCGCAAGCTGGAGGGGGTGATGGTGGATCTGTGGAAGGAGGCCGAGCTGAGCGGCGAAAGGAAGTTCCCACACGAGTTCTTCTACGAGGCTCTTTTGGGTGGACAACTGGACGACGCTTTCCAGATCGATCCGGCCGACAGTTGGATGCACGCAGCGGCCGAGAAGGGACTTCCCATCGTCTGTCCGGGCTGGGAAGACAGCACGCTGGGCAACATCTTCGCCGCCCACTGCCTGGAGGGAGATGTCCAACCCGGAACGGTCAAAAGCGGCATCGAGTACATGATGTACCTCGCGGATTGGTACACGCAGACGACTCAGGAGACCGGACAGGGCGTTGGCTTCTTCCAGATTGGCGGCGGGATAGCGGGCGATTTCCCCATCTGTGTGGTGCCCATGCTGCATCAGGACCTCGGCAGAACCGGTGTTCCACTGTGGTCCTATTTCTGCCAGATTTCCGACAGTACCACGAGTTACGGGAGCTACTCGGGAGCGGTTCCCAATGAAAAAATCACATGGGGCAAACTCGGCGTTGAGACGCCCCGATTCGTCATCGAATCGGATGCCACCATCGTGGCGCCGCTGTTTTTCGGCTGGCTGCTCGACTGGTGACCCCTCAAATCCAGACTTACCGTGAAACGCATCATCAAGAATTACAACAACGTAGAGGCCCATCACCTCGACCTCATCGGGTCGGCTTTTCCCGAAGGATTCAGTGACGACGATCTGCAGTCCATCAACCTGTCAGATGGGCGCATCATGCGCTGTCTTGAGATCCGAACTGACGAGGCCATCTACCTTTTCAGGATTGACAGAGCCATGCTCGAAGTACTCGAAGAGAACATGGATGAGGGATTCGACCTGGACAACATCGATGAGGAAGCCTTGGAGGAGGACTGACGCTGCTACATCGTATATTCGCCGTCCGAATTCAGCAAGAGGGTCATTAGCTCAGCTGGTTCAGAGCGCTGCCTTGACAGGGCAGAGGTCACTGGTTCGAGTCCAGTATGACCCACAGGAAACCCGGCCACCGTGCCGGGTTTTTCTTTGGAAGACGCTTCGGCAAGTAAAGCGGGGGCAAAATCCCCTCAAAAGGGGAGTCGCTGTAGATGGTTCATGTGCGAGGTTTGCACCATGGATCTCAAGAGACTGAGTGACCTCGAAGCCAGCCAGCGCGGCAAGCTCACCCGAATCGACGCCCCGGAAGGGATGTTGGCTCTGATGGAAATGGGTTGCGTGGTCGGCGAAGACATCGAAGTCCGGCACATTGCTCCATTGGGAGACCCCATGGCCGTGACCACAGGTGGAAACGTAGTCACCCTTCGCAAGGAGCAGGCAGAGCTCATGTGGGTCGAGCCCATCAGCTGATCAAGCCGTACGTCATCCAGGCAGCCAAGTAAGCCAACAGGGTCATGCCCAGTGCTTGCAATGCTGCAATGTTCCAGCTTCCCAGTTCTTGTCGGACGATGGCTATCGTCGAGATGCACTGCATGGCAAGCATGTAGAAAACGATGAGCGACATCGCAGTGGCGGTCGTAAGGATGGGCTTTCCGGTATCCGGGTTCAATTCGCGACCGAGGCGCTCCTTCAGTTGCCCGATGCCTTCGTCGCTGTCTGGCGCGGCATAAAGGGTGGCCATGGTTCCCACGAACACCTCGCGGGCGGCAAAGGACGCAATCAGCGCAACCCCCATGCGGCCATCATAACCGAGAGGGGCAATGACCGGCTCAATGAATGCGCCCATGCGGCCTGACCAAGAAGCATCCATGCGGGCAGCGGACCATTCTCGCTGTATTTGCGCCTTTTCAGAGACGGCAACAGGACCGGAAACCGCTTCGTTTTGTTCCATGCGTTCCGCATATTCGGAATCGATGGCTTCGAAGCCTCCGGGTGACGTATTGGACAGCACCCAAAGCAGGATCGAAACGACGACGATGACCTTGCCAGCACCTTCGATGAAGGCGCGCGCCTGCATCCAAATCTGTTCCAGTGTTCGCCGCAGGGAGGGAACACGGTACGGGGGCCATTCCTGCAGAAATTGAGTGGGCGCTGATTTCGGAATCCCTCGGTTCAGTGCCCAAGCCAACAAGAGTCCCGCAAACAGTCCGGCGGCATATATACCGAAGAGAAAGACCCCCTGAAGGTTCAACAGGCCGCCCGGTCCCCAGGGCGTGGAGGGTACGACGAACCCGATGAGAAAAAGGTACACGGGCAGGCGGGCCGAACAGGTCATCCATGGCGTGATGAGGATGGTGAGCAGCCGCTCCCTTTTTCCAGGGATGGTTCGCGCGCCCAAAATGGCAGGAATGGCGCAGGCAAACCCGCCCAGCAGAGGAATGGCAGAGCGCCCATCCAATCCCAGTGCGCGCAGCCAGCGGTCGTTCATGAAGGCCACCCGGGTCATGTATCCGCTTTCTTCAAGAGCGGCAATGGCCCCAAAAAGAAGGGCGATCTGAGGAACGAAAATGACCACACCTCCGAGGCCGGCCAAAAGCCCATCGACCAAAAGGTCTGTCCACCAGCCTTCGGGCAGCGCAGACCTGGAGACTTCCATCAGCCATCCCATGCCCTCATCAATGCGGTCCATGGGCCAAGTCGCCCATGAATACACGGCCTGGAAAATGAGGAAGAACACGGCCATCAGAATCATGGGCCCGAGAAAGCGGTGGGTCAACGCCCGGTCCAAACGGGCACTGATGTTTCTGCTGGCCGGCGGGTTCTGCCCGAGTGCTTTTGTGGCAATGCTCCGCACTTGTCGGCTTCTGTGTGCTGCCTCGCCCAATTGGAGCTCAGAAGCACCACAGCCCGTGGCAGTTCGGACCGTTTGCAACGCCTCGCGCGCCTCCTTGGACAACCATTCGGGCGAATCGTCCGAGGTGACAAGCAATTCCAATCCAGCCGTGCTCAAGTGGGGAAGGGCAGAGGACAACGCTCCGAGATCGACACGGTGCCGCCATCCCCGGGCGCTTGAATCCAAACCTGCATTGTTTTGCGAGGGGGACAGGCCCGCTTCCAGGTGATCCATCAACAAGGACGTCCCGGTGCCTTTCAGGGCGTGCACCGGAAGAACAGGGCATCCCAACGTATTCGCAAGTTCTTCGGGCGACCAGCTGGTGGGTGCCGTTTCGTTGACCACCACCAAGGTTGGAATCTCCAACTCGAGAACCTGCAACGTGAGGTAGAGGTTCCGCTTGAGGTTCGCTGCGTCCATCACCACCAACAAGCCATCTGGCCGATGGAGGTGGTCTGGATTGAACAGAGCATCCCGCGTCACCGCTTCATCCAGCGCCTTTGGGTACAGGCTGTATGTACCCGGCAGGTCCACGAGTTGAATGTCGTGTTGCTTCCCGTTGCGCCGCTTCACGTTGGCGACCAGCGGCTCAACCGTCACACCTGGCAGGTTCGCTACTTTGGCGCGAGACCCGGTCAAATGATTGAAGAGCGAGGTCTTGCCGCAATTGGGGTTGCCGATCAACACGTACTTCATCGGGCAATCCATAATTCAGGGTTCAACGGGGCACTGCCCGCCGCATCCCAGATTTCGAAGTGCGCCCGGTGTCCATTGCCCTGGTCCAGAACGGTTCCCACGGGCTGCCCGGTGATGACATCCTCACCATCCTGCACGTCCACACGTGACAGGTTGGCGTACACCGTGCGATGCGAACCATGGTCCACCATCACCACCATGCCGCCACCGGGGATGGTGATCACATTCGATACGCGCCCGCTGAATACAGCCGTTACTGCCGCATCTGATGATGTCGCAATGTCAATGCCTCGGCGTTCAATCTGAATGCCCGGTATGGAAGGGTGATTGTGTGTTCCGAACCGACCCACAATGACTCCTTCTGCCACAGGCCAAGGCAGTTTGCCGCGGTTCGCCTTGAACTCAGCTCCGATGATTTTCCCCTCCGGGGTGGCTGCAAAGCCCTCACCCTCGTTGCTGTTGCGCCGGGCTGCGGCGAGGATGCGGTCAATGGCCTTGCCCAATTCGGCGCGCCGGGCCTCTTCCTTGGCCAATTGGTCTTTCAGCTGTCTCTCCTTCGACCTGAGATCCGAAAGGATGTTCTCCTGTCTGAGGGCCCCTTTTCGGGCGGCATCCCGTTGTTCGCGCGATTCGACTTCGAGGGAGACCAGCGCGGCCTTTTCCCGTCGCAGGCCATCCATTTCTTCTCTGAGTGCCAAAGTGGAGGTGGAAATCAGTTCAGCTTGGCTCTTCCGTAAGCGGCCGTATTCTTCGATCAGCAAAAGACGCTGGAAGACCTGCGTGGTGGTTTCGGCATCCAGCAGGAGTCCCCACAGGGCATTTTGACCCTGCAGGCGCGCTGCAACGCGAATCATTTCGGCATACTCATCCTTGAGAGCTTGCACTTGGGCATCGGCTTTCGAAACGCTGGACTGCCTCGCCGCAAGCCGGCGCTCAGTTTCCCTTCTTTCGCTTTGAAGGTTGCTCAGCAATTGTTGGCGAAGGGCGAGCTCCTCTTCCAGTATGGCCAGTTGACGTGTGGTCTTCTTCTGGTCATCCTGAGATTCATGGAGAAGCTTCTGGGTGGCAGCGATTCTGGCAGCAATGGCTTCGCGTTCTGCTTCCAGTGCAGCCTTGTCTCCGGTTTGCGCCGAAGCTGCAAATCCGCTGGCGACCAAGACAACCATCAGCCAAAACGTGCGCTTAAAGCCCTTTCCGTATCTCAATGTCTTCCGGAATTGAAAAGGGCATGGAATATGCCTTGTTGTAACGTGCCCTCAAGATTTCCAGGCTGATGCGCTGGGTTCCCAATGGAGAGGCGATGATCAGTTCCGTGCGGTGGGGGATCCATCCTCCTGCCTCGGGCTCAAATCCACCGTGTCCGATTTCGATGGAGCGTCCGTTGTACAAGTCGTCAAAGCGGGTGCGTGTGAGTTGGTAACCCAAGCCATCGAACCAGTATCGCTTGACGAGAAGGTCTTCATCATCAGAGCGGTTCATCACGCGTTCCTGGACTTCTGGAGACGCTTCCACCGACAGGCTGTCTTGTGGATTGATCTCTTTTTCCTTGACCCCGACCAAACGCCGTACGCGCCGTTTGTATTTGCTGATGAGCAAGTGCTCTCGTCCGTCCACCTTGGAGATGTACTTGATGTCTTCATCCAACAGGTTGATCGCTTCACCTGTAATGATGCGCTGGACCATGTTGTAGTTGATTTCCGTTCCCAATAGGGTGTCGAATGCGGCATAATCTCCCACATAGCCGAAGCGATTCCCCGGCACTTTGGACAGGAAAAGCACCGAATCCACGGTCAGGACGATGCGGGCCGCTTCCACACCCAATGCAGGGGTAATGCTCAGCCAAATGGCGGAGTCCCGCCGAAGGCGGGCATTGACTTTGAACGAGCTGCTCTCTCCGTCTATCTGGGTTTCCACTTGCATGCGCATGGTGGCCCATTCTGGATTGGCATTGGTGGCCAGGTGCTTCCGTAAGATGGTCGACGCACTTTCCGAGCGAATGGGCTTCCCCTTTTCCAGCCGGCGCATGTTCGTGCACCCGGAAAGCAAAACCAGGATCAACAGGCTCGCCAACAACCTCATTCACCTTCGATTTTGGGCGCAAGCGTATCCCTATTTCCACCGGCAGCAAGGGCAGCCTTCCAACGCTCCAGGGCTTCTTCTTCTCTGCCCAGGGCGTGGAGAATGTCTCCGCAATGTTCCAGAACCGTCGGTGAGGGGGCATCGCCTTCGTGGAGGATGGCCAATTCAATCCAATCAAGGGCTTCCTGGATGTCTCCATCACGGTACAAGGCCCAAGCGTAGGTGTCCTCGAAATTGGGGTCGCCGGGAGACAGGGCCACGACCCGTGCCGCCATTTCCACTGCCCGTTCTGTTTTCTGACCCCGAACCGCGAGATAGTATGCGTAATTGTTCAGGGCAAGGATGTTCTGCGGATTGACCTCAATGGCCATCTCGAACCATTCATCTGAGGCCGCATGGTCTTTTCGTTCATGGGCCAACTGTGCCAGCATGGCGAGGACGTCTGATTCGAAATCGGGCCGGTCCACGATGAGGTTTCGGGCCATCTTCAACTGTCTTTCGGCGGCTTGGTCTTGCCCGAGTTCCATCTGTGCCATTCCCTGGAAATAGGGGAAAACAGGGAGGTTGGGGAACAAGGACCCGGCGGACCCAGAGAGGCCATTGAGTCGCTGCCATTGTTGGGAGGCGATGGCCAATTGACAGGCTTCCAGCCAGCGTTCCGCAGAATTGGGGTTTCGCTCCAAAGCTGCCTCCAGGGCCTCCAGCGCCCCCTCACCGTCTCCTTGGATGTCGCGCAACGCAGCCAAGAGCTCGAAGGGCTCGGCTTCTTCTGGATTCATTTCAAGGAGCAAATCGATGAGGCGGGAAGCTTCGGGCTCAAGTTCCTGCTGGATTTCCGCCAATTCAACGTAAGCCCAAGCGATGTCCAGCTTTTCTTCCAATGGCACTTCATCGGAAGCAAAGGCATAACGGACGTGTTCACGTGCCGCCTCGGTGTCTCCTCTCGCCGTTAAAATGTGCGCCAACTCCAGGTGCAAGCGGCCATGCCCCGTCCGCTCCAAGGACTGGCGCAACATCGATTCAGCCTCTTCCACACGACCCTCGGAAATCAACAGCCGGGCGTGTTGAAGGGGTGCTTCGATCACTTCTGGGAAGTCCCGTTCCAGTGCGCGTAGGTTGCCCAAGGCGGTTTCCATGCGTCCCGCGGACAGGTTCAAACGGTGCCGTTCAAAATGCCATTCCGGATCGGGACCCCACTCGCGCTCGAGGACGTCGACCACCTTCAAAGCATCATCTATTCGGCCTTCTGCACTCCGCAAATCCAGCAGCATCATCGCTGCGACATCGTCTTCGGGCTTGTTTTCCAGCAGCCAAGACAAAGCACCATCGGCTTCCTCATTGCGGCCGAGCTCCAATGCGATTTCCGCGAACTCCCTGCGGTACCAGGGGTTGTCTCCGTCCAGCGTTACGGCGCGTTCCACGGCGCTCATCGCTGCCGCCCACTGGCCGTCCATTCTTTCGATTCGGGCGAGCTCAAAGTGCACGATGGCAGCATCGGGGTCGGCATCCAGACAGGCCAACAAAGCTTCGCGCGCGCCAACGCGGTCGCCTTTGACCTTGGCTGTTTGGGCCTCATAGTAGGCGGCATGGAAGTCCCGATCAACGGTGCCCAGTCCCGCTTCTTCGGACTCGGCAACACCACCGAGCAGGGAGCAGCCCATCGACATCGCAACCAGGATACAACCCAGAAGGCAGTATGTCGCGCGACACATCATGCAGACGTGCAGTAATCCCCTATGCTGAGGTCCTCTCCGGACCGGCTGACAGAGGCGTGGTTTCCAATCATGGACCCCTTGAGGTTCACACCGTTCAAATGGCCATCACTGCCTACGAGGCAATCGCTCAGGATGCTGCGTTCTACTACTGTTCGAGGCCCGATGGTCACGCAAGGACCTACGACTGCGTTTCGGACAACGGCACCTTCTTGGATGATACAAGGGGGGATCACGACACTGTTCTCCACGGTGGCTCCAGGCGCAACGCCGGCAGCATCGCCCAGAAATTCGAGCATGCGGCCGTTGGTCTCCACGGTGACTTCGCGGTTTCCACAGTCCATCCAGGCATTGACTTCACCCGGTCGGAAGCGCGCACCCTGTTCTGTCAGGGCGCGGAAGGCATCGGGAAGTTGATACTCGCCCCCCTTCATCGTGCCATTTTCGATGAGCAGGTCAATTTCCCTGCCCAACGCTCCGCCGTCTTTGAAGTGGTAAATCCCAATCATCGCCAGGTTGGAAACGGGTTCTTCTGGCTTTTCCGCATACTCAGAGATGGCGCCATCATCACCCAGCACAACCACGCCGAACTGGCGGGGGTCCTCAATGCGCTTGACGAAGATGTGTCCGTCTGCTTCTGCATCGAGCTGGAAATCCGCGCGAAACAATGTGTCTGCGAATGCCACCACGGTTTCGCCAGACAGCCATTCCTTGGCGCACCAGACGGCGTGTGCAGTGCCCAACGGCTGGTCCTGATGGCAGATGTGCCCCTGGGCACCGAGACGGCTGGCGAGGTTCAACAAATCTGCTTCCACCTGGTCGCCAAAGTCGCCAATCACAAAGGCGATGTTGGCGAAAGGACGGGGGCTCATGGCAGCCAGGTCCTCCACAAGGTGCTGGACGATGGGCTTGCCCGCCACGTGGACCAGCGGTTTGGGGACCGTGAGGGTATGAGGACGCAAACGACTGCCGCGTCCCGCCATGGGGATGATGAGGTTCATGAGGTTCCAGTATGTCCGAATCCGCCTTCTCCCCGTTTGGAGACCGCGAGTTCGGCAGTGTCTTTGACGGGAGCCCATTCTACACGGGTGTATGGGGCTACGACGAGTTGGGCAATGCGCTCGCCCGGTTCAATGGTAAATGCGGCTTGGCCCAAGTTGATGAGCAGCACACCGATGTCTCCTCGGTAATCTGCATCGATGGTACCCGGGGCATTCAGCACCGTAATGCCATGCTTGTAGGCAAGGCCACTGCGCGGTCGTACCTGGGCTTCATGGCCCGCCGGCAATTCAATGTGGAGCCCCGTGGGCACCAAGCGGCGTTCCCCAGGCTCCAGAACGACCGGACCGGGCAGGTGGGCGCGCAAATCCAGACCCGCGCTCAACGGGGTGGCATATTGGGGAAGTTGCGTGTCTCCCGCATGGACCACTCGGATGCGTAAATCGGGGGACTCGTTCATTTTCCGGGAAATTCAGGTTTCCGCTTTTCGAGAAAGGCGGCTACGCCTTCCTTGAAGTCTTCATTGGAGAAGCACCGCCCGAACTGGTCGATTTCCACTTCGTAACCTTCGGGAGACCCGCTGGCCTGCACGGCACGAATGGCAGCTCCTATGGCCTTTGGGCTGTTTGCTGAGAGGGCACGGGACATGCGCAGTGCTTCATCCATGAGCACGTCTCGCTCCACAACCGTGCTGACCAACCCCATGGCCAAGGCTTCGTCGGCCTTCACCATGCGTGCCGAGAGAATCATCTCCATGGCGCGACCGCGCCCAACGATTTTGGAGAGGCGTTGGGTGCCACCGTATCCTGGGATCAGGCCGAGGGTAACTTCGGGTAGGCCAAACCGTGCATTGGCAGAAGCCACACGCACATGGCAGGCCAGTGCCAACTCCAACCCGCCTCCGAGCGCAAAGCCACCCACAGCCGCCACAAAAGGCTTGGACGAATGGGAGATGGCATCAAACAGAATGCGTTGACCTTTCTCGGCGAGGCGGCGTCCTGCCACACTGTCGAAATCTGCGAATTCCTTGATGTCAGCGCCGGCGACAAAGGCCTTTTCCCCTGAGCCGGTGAGGACCACGCAGCGCACTTCATCGCGCTGTTGGACTTCTTCTACCAGGGCACCGAGTTTCTCGATGAGCTTGCCATTCAGGGCATTGAGTTGCTGGGGTCTGTTCAGTGTCCAACAGGCGACAGGGCCGTGCAGGACCTCGGTGACGAGGGCGGTTTCGGACATGGCTCGAAATTAGGCAATCGAACCCCCTCCGGCGGCCTGAAGTCTCCGGGTCACTTCATGGGTTGGATGGGCCCACAATTGGTCCGATTCTCCTTCCTCCACAACTTGGCCACGATCCAGCACCAGCGTCCGGTCACACAGATATCTCACAACCCCGAGGTCGTGGCTGATGAACAGCAAGGCAAGACCGCGCTTCCTGCGCAATTCGACCAATAGATTGAGCACCTGTGCCTGCACGCTCACATCCAACGCTGCGACAGCTTCATCACAGATGAGCAGCTTGGGGTCGGCCGCGAGGGCCCGTGCGATCACAATCCGCTGGCGTTGCCCACCGGAAAAGGCGTCTGGTTTTCTATGCAGGGCATCTGCTTCAAGCCCCACAGCCTCCATCAGTTTCACCGCTTCTGTTGAGGCTTGGTCGGGCGTATGGCCCCAGCGGGTGAGGACCTCCCGTATGGCCGCGCCCACCTTTCGAGTGGGGTTCAACGCCGCCCGAGGGTCCTGGAACACCAGGCCTACTTGACTGCGGATGTGTCGGATCTGATCGGGGGAGTTTTGTTCTACCGATTTTCCGGCGATGCGGATGCTGCCGCTGTCCAGTCGATGCAAACCGAGAATGGCGCGAGCAAGGGTTGTCTTGCCGCACCCGCTTCCACCCACAATTCCAAGGCTTCCCCCTTCCGGGAGTGAAAGGCCGACGTTGTCCAAGGCGGGCACGCCCCCCCCTGGATAGGTCTTACAAGCGGCGTTCACTTCCAACAGCATGGGCCGGTCCGCAGGGGCACTTTGGATTTCCTGATGTTGGAAGGTGGCCGAGCCGGCTTCATCTCCCATGAAGTCCGAGAGCACGGGAAGCGGCGTCATTCTTCCTTTCTTCGGAACACGACAGGCCAAAAGGCCGCGTGTGTATGGGTGCGCTGGGGCATGTAAGATGCGGTCCGCGCTGCCGTGTTCTACTACCCGTCCCTTCAAGAGGACGGCCACCTCGTCAGCCGCCCTTTCCACCACATCCATGTCGTGCGTCACGAGGACCAAGGCCAAACCGCGCGCGCGCTGAATGGAGGCAATGAGGTCCAGGAGTTCCGCACGCAGTGTGCTGTCCAAGGCAGTGGTGGGTTCATCGGCCAGCAGGATGTCAGGGTCGTTGGCCAACGCCATGGCAATCAAAACCCGCTGTTTCTGTCCACCAGATAGTTCGTGAGGATAGGCAGACCACGCCCGCTGGGGATCGGGCATTTGGACCTCCTCAAACAAGCCAAGGACTTTTTTCCGGGCCTTTGAAGCTTCCGATTTTTCGTGCCTCAGGATGACTTCCGCGACCTGGGCACCGCACCGCATGGTGGGGTTGAGGCTGGTCATCGGCTCCTGAAAAACCATCGTGACCACCTTGCCCCGCGGGATGGGCACGGTGTCCCCTTCGTCTGCCCGCATCCACACCCCGCCGGGCCCTTCTATCCGCCCTGCGGTAAGGCGCCCTCCGCCAGGAATGAGGCCCAGGGCGGCCATGCAGCACATGGTCTTGCCCGACCCGCTTTCGCCGACCAGGGCCAGGGTCCTTCCGTGGTCCACCGCCAGGTCGATTCCACGCAGGATGGCCTTGTCCCCGATGTCCAGGTCCACGCCTCGCCATGCGAGGGCAGGAGCAGTGGGGGATTCAGAGTGTGCCACGCAAGGCCTGCTCCCGTTCGATGGCCTCGAAGAGCGCCTTGAAATTGCCCTTTCCGAAGCTCTGGGCACCCTTGCGCTGGATGATCTCGAAGAACATCGTGGGCCGGTCCACCACGGGCTTGGTGAAGATCTGCAGGAGATACCCTTCGTCGTCCCGGTCGATCAGGATACCCAAGTCGCGCAAGGGTTCCAGGTCCTCGTCGATCTCACCCACCCGGTCCAGTACGGTGTCGTAGTAAGTGCTGGGCACTTTCAGGAAGTCAATGCCGCGGCGCCGCAGCTCCGTGACCGTCTCGATGATGTTGTCGGTGGCCACGGCGATGTGCTGCACACCCGCGCCCTGGTAAAAGTCGATGTACTCCTCAATCTGGCTCTTCTTCCGCCCTTCGGCGGGCTCGTTGATCGGAAATTTGATGCGCCCGTTTCCGTTGCTCATCACCTTGGACATCAAGGCGGTGTAATCTGTGGAGATGTCCTTGTCATCAAAGGAGATCAACTGCGCAAAGCCCATGACTTTGGCATAGAATTCACACCAGGTGTTCATCTCGCCCCATCCGACGTTGCCCACCATGTGATCGATGTATTTGAGGCCGACAACGGGTGACGTCGCCACCGGATTCCAAGCCTGGTATCCAGGGAGGAAGACCCCGTTGTAGGCCTTGCGCTCCACGAAGACGTGAATGGTGTCGCCGTAGGTCTCGATGGCGCTCAGGACCACCTTTCCGTCCCCGTCTTCACGGGTTTCGGGGGCAAAGGCGCTCACCGCGCCGCGGGAGGTGGTCTCCTTCCAGCTCTTCTCCGCGTCGTCCACCCACAGCGCAACGGCTTTGACGCCGTCTCCGTGGCGATTCAGGTGGTCGTTCAGGGGCCCGTCGGCCATCAGCGGCGTGGTCAGCACGAGGGTGATTTTATCCTGTCTCAGCACGTAGCTCACGCTGTCGGAATCTCCAGTCTCGAGGCCTTTGAATGCCAGCGGCTGGAAGCCCCAGGCGTGCATGTAGTAATAGGCGCTCTGCTTGGCGTTGCCGACGATGAGCTCGACGTGGTCCGTGCCGAGCAGGGGCAGGAAGTCGTCCGCTTCGGGAACGGTGATGGCGGGTTGGGGGGTCTGCTGTTCCATGGTCATTGCAGGGTTCAGTCGATGATTTTTGGGGTGTAACCGAGCCAGCTGGTGTGGTAGCCACCGTCCTCGATGTCCAGGGCTTGCTGGGTCAGGCGCAGGGGCCGGAAGGTGTCGACCATGACGGCGAGTTCGGCAGTACCGGTCTTGCCGATGGAGCCCTCGTAGGTGCCGGGGTGCGGTCCGTGGGGAATGCCTCCTGGATGCAGGGTCAGATCCCCGCGCGAGATCCCCTTGCGGCTCATGAAATTGCCTTCTACGTAGTACAGCACTTCGTCGGAATCGATGTTGCTGTGGTTGTAAGGGGCGGGAATGGACTTGGGGTGGTAGTCGTAGAGCCTGGGGCAGAAGCTGCAGATGACAAAGGCATCGGTCTCAAAGGTCTGGTGCACCGGCGGCGGCTGGTGCACGCGCCCCGTGATGGGCTCGAAGTCGTGGATGGAGAAGGCGTAGGGAAAATGGTATCCGTCCCAACCGACCACGTCGAAGGGATGGCGGCCGTAGGTGACGGTATGGATCATGCCCTCTTTGCGCACATCAATCGGAAAAGAACCGGCGCGGTCGACGGCCGGAACATGCTCAGGCGCCCGCAAGTCCCGCTCGCAGAATGGGCTGTGCTCCAACAATTGCCCGAAATGGTTCCGATAGCGCTTGGGTGTGACGATGGGATGGGCGCTCTCCACCACCAGCCAGCGCTGCTCCGATCCGTTCGCTGGAGCCCACCGATGGATGACGCCACGCGGAATGACCAGATAGTCTCCAGGGCGGTAGGCCAGGTCGCCAAACAGGGTGTGGAGGATGCCTTCACCGTCGTGGATGAAGACGACCTCGTCGGAGTCGGCATTCTTGTAAAAGCGGTCCTCGTCGTCCGGGAGGTCGGGCCTGGCCACCGAGATCGTGCAGTCCGAATTGAACATCAGCGGCACCCGGGCTTCCAGGGCGCTGCCGGAGGAAGGCGCGGAAAACCCCGGGACCCGGCGCGAGGTGATGTTCTCCTTCACGCCTTCCACGGGCCGGGCATCGCGCGGCGCGGCCACGGACTCCACCATCGTGGGGGGATACAAATGGTAGAGCAGCGAGCTCATGCCCACAAAGCCGATCGTTCCGAAGAGCTGTTCGTGGTGGAGCGTTCCGTCCGCCTGGGTGAATTGGGTGTGCCGCTTGTGCGGGACCTGCCCCTTCCGCTGATAGAATGGCATGTCTGCAATTTAGCGCGCTTGCGCCTCAACGCGCACCACCGCCCCAAGCATACCAAGGCAGTTTGCCATCGTCGCCGGTAGCGAAGCGAAGGGGAACAAGGGTACCGGTTTTCAATTCCTCATCGGGGCCTTTGTCTGTCCTCTTCATGAGCACCTTCAGCTTTACCGCTTCCAGATCGCTGATGGTACGCAGGGTTTCCCCATTCTTGACAAGGTGCCAATGTTGGCTGCCCCGCCTTCGCTTGGGCTGGATGTAAAGACGTCGGGCCGAATCAAAGCGGGTGGTTTTGCTCAATTCGCCCAGGTCATTGTATTTGCGAAGCTGCCAAAGGGCCAACTCCATCTGCTCTGCAATCTGTCCAATGGTTTCACCGGCCCGGATTTCCACCCAGGACACATCATTCTCGGTGATGCCGTTCAGACGTCCTCCCCCAACGCGAACAGAGGATGACCCCTGGCCCGCGGACCCTCCGTCGGTCGGATGAGCATCAGACACGGTTTCGGCTTCCTGATCGGTGATTCGATTGGGGATGGTGCCGGCCTTCAGCAAGGCGATGCCCTCTTCGTCGTAATCATCTAGCCCATGGCGCTCAATCAGTTCAATCAAAGCCTTGGCATAGGTTGGGCTGGTTGCATACCCGCATCTCTTGAGCCCCCTTGCCCAGCCTTTGTAGTCATCGATATTCAGTTCGAAAAGACTTTCATAGCGCTTGCGCTTCAAGAAGATGCTGTGGTCCTCAAAACTGTCCCGGGCGTCAGCATAGACCCGAAAGCACTCGCCTTTGGCATCGTCGTCGTGGTAGGTGCGCCCCCCTTCCCAATCCTTGTGGCATTTGATGCCAAAGTGGTTGTTCGAGCGTGCGCTCAACTCGCTTTTTCCCGACCCGCTTTCCAGAAGGCCTTGTGCCAAAGTGATGCTCGCCGGAATCCGATGGATGGCCATTTGCCGAACGGCTTCATCCTTCCATTTCTGGATGTAGTTCCGCTGATCTTCCTCACCGCTCGCCATGCAGGCTGAAGCCGAGCAGAGCAGAACAAGGAGGGGGAGACGGGATGCGAAACGAATGTGAGGCATGGAACAAATCAACGCCCGGAAGGGAGTACTTCGGTATGTGTCTTGTCGAAAACGACCCACATCGGACGGTTCAATTCGCCCCTTCCCCATAGAACTCCGTCTGGACCAGCACGCCTTCCGTGCTGTAGAAGTGCCAGGTGCTGTCCGGCTGGTTGTTGCGGTGCTGGCCTTCAATGTGAGGGACGCCACCGGCGTGCCACGTTCTGAAAAGCCCGTCTTTCAATCCGTCGACATAATGAACCTGGCTCCATGGCATGCCGTCTTCCCGGTAGGTGTTCCAGGTCCCCTCCCGCTTTCCTGCCTTCAGGACACCGCGCATGTGAATGCGTCCATTGCCATGCAGAATCTTTACTTCAGTGCCGGAGCTGTCCGGCAATGCAATGTGGATTTCCCGGGGCTCCCCGCTTTCCGGCCAGGTACGGATCACCTTTTCCTCGATGGAAGGCGTTGTGCATGCCGAAAACAGCAGGGTACAGCAAAAAAAGGCGAGGGTTGACGGTCTCATTTGGTCCGGGATATCGTAAAGTCCACCAGCGCCTCCAGTGACCTTCGGGCTTCTCCATCGGGAAGGTCCTGAAGCAACGCGATGGCACGGTCTCGGTGGTGGCGCATTTTTTCCTCGGCATAGGCCATACCGGATCCTGCAAGAATCTCATTCAGTACGGATTCCGCTTCCCCGGGGTGGTCTGCACTCCGCTTGATGCGACGAATCAGAGACCGGCGCTTGCCTTTGCCCAAGGACTGGAGGGTGTGGATCAAGGGCAAGGTCATCTTGCGCTCCTTGATGTCGCCTCCCAAAGGCTTGCCCGTGTTGGCAGCAGGTGTGAAATCCAGCAGGTCGTCCTTGATCTGGAAAGCGATGCCCATTTCCTCTCCAAAGGAGCGGAGCAGCTCAATGCGCTCCGCATCGGCTCCGGCACTGGCGGCCCCTGCCGAGCAGCATGCCGCGATGAGCGATGCTGTTTTGCGCCGTATGATCTCGAAGTACACCTCCTCCGTGATGTCCAACCGGCGCGCCTTCTCGATTTGCAGCAACTCTCCCTCGCTCATGGCCTCGACGGCTTTGGAGGTGATTCGAAGCAAATCAATGCCCTCGTTTTCCATGGAAATGAGCAGTCCGCGAGAGAGGAGGTAATCTCCTACGAGGACGGCAATCTTGGATTTCCAGAGGGCGTTGATCGAAAGGAATCCACGCCGCGTTTCGGCAGCATCGACCACGTCGTCGTGAACGAGGGTGGCGGTGTGGAGCAGTTCGATCAGGGTCGCCGCGATGTGGGTCCTCTCCTGCGTGCCTCCGGAGGCAGAAGCGGACAGATATACCAACAGCGGACGCATCTGCTTTCCGCGGCTTCGCACGATGTACCGGGTGATGTGGTCGAGCAGCGGCACGGATGTGCGCATCGCCTCCTTGAAGTGCCCTTGGAATTCCCGCATTTCGCGGGCCACGGGTTTTTGTATCGAGGCGAGATCAGCCATGAAGCGAAGTTACCTTCCCGAACGTGCCCTGATGCCGGGTGGGGGTACGGATGTATTTTGCGGCATGATCCTTTCCATGACCGGCTACGGGAAAGCCGAAGCCCACATCGGCACCCGCAAATACACGGTCGAACTCCGGTCGTTGAACGGCAAGGGTTTGGACCTCTCCGTCCGCATGCCACCCCAATTCCGGGAGAAGGAGATGGAGCTGCGAAAGGAGCTGGGACAGGTGGTGGGCCGGGGCAAGTCCGATTTCTTCATCCACTTCGAATCCGATGCGGGCGACGTTCGGCACGAAGTCAATGTACCCCTCGTCCAACAATACTTGGACCAGCTCGCGCCTTTGTTCGAGGAGAATGGAGTGCCCAAGAGCCATGTGGATGGCCAGCTGCAAAAGCTCGATTCCGCCTTGCATTTCCCGGATGCGGTCAGCACGTCGAGGGACACCTTCAACGAGGAAGAGTGGTCCGGGATGATCAAGCTGGTCCGCGAGGCGTGTGAGGGGTTCATGACCTACCGCAAGCAGGAGGGGGCAACGCTGGAGTTGGATTTCCGCCAGCGGGTGGGAAGGATTGAATCCCTCAGGCAGGAACTCGCCCCCTTGCTCGAGGCCCGCACAGACCGCGTGCGCGACCGCTTGAAAGAACATTTGGAGGCCGACCTGCCCCGCGACCGGGTGGATGAAAACCGGTTCGAGCACGAGTTGATCTTCTACCTGGAGAAGCTCGACGTAACGGAAGAGCTCGTCAGGCTCGAAGCCAACTGCGCATATTTCATCGAAATGCTGGACGGCCCTTCCGGTCAAGGCAAGAAATTGGGCTTCATCGGCCAGGAAATCGGAAGGGAAATCAACACCTTGGGAAGCAAGAGTCAAGACGCGGCCATGCAGCGCATCGTAGTCCAGATGAAAGACGAGCTCGAGAAGATCAAGGAACAGGTGCTGAACATATTGTGATCGAGAATCCCATCAAGCAGGAAGCGGTGT
Source organism: Flavobacteriales bacterium (assembly GCA_030828175.1). Taxonomy (GTDB): domain Bacteria; phylum Bacteroidota; class Bacteroidia; order Flavobacteriales_D; family Sanyastnellaceae; genus UBA8752. Next base: position 14,364 of record JAURDB010000012.1, on the reverse strand, counting down.
CTGAGCCGAACCCAGTCCATACCACCACCCGGGCACTCGCCTTTTCCGCTCCATCAGGGGCCGGCAAGACGACCTTGGTGCGCCGCCTCATGGCAGAGAGAAACGACCTTGCTTTCAGTGTTTCCGCCACCAACCGGCCGCTGAGGGGGGATGAGGTGAATGGCGAAGACTATCACTTCTTTTCTACCGAGGTCTTCCTTGCCAAGGTCGAGGCCGGCGATTTCCTAGAGTGGGAAGAGGTCTATCCCGGCAGGTATTACGGGACCTTGAAATCGGAAATCGACCGTCATTGGACGGCGGGAAGGCACATCCTTTTCGATGTGGATGTCGTGGGCGGATTGCGGTTGAAAGAGCTGCTCGGCGATCGGCTGCTTGCCATTTTCGTTCGTCCACCTTCACTCGAAGTTCTCGGAGCACGCCTTCGCGGCAGGGGAACGGATTCCGAAGAGGACGTGGAGCGCCGTTTGGCCAAGGCAGAAACGGAAATGGCCCTGGCTCCCGGTTTTGATTTGGAGCTCGTCAATGACGACCTCGATCGTGCCACCGCGGAGCTCCTTGGCAAAGCCCAGAAATTCTTGGTTACAGGGACAATGCAGGTGGAATGAAAGTTGGACTCTACTTCGGCTCTTTCAATCCCATTCACACCGGGCATCTCATCATAGGTCAGCACATGCTGACCCACCACGGCCTCGATGAAGTCTGGTTTGTGGTTACTCCCCACAACCCAATGAAAGCGGCGGAGGAATTGGCTCCTGAAGGGGACCGGCTGGAGATGGTACGTCGCGTCGTCGCAGACAACCCCCGATTGAAAGCAGAGGATGTCGAGTTTGGATTGCCACGGCCCAACTACACCGCCCATACCATGGACTTCCTGCGCCGCCGGCATCCGGAAGAGGAGTTCCGGATCATCATTGGTGAAGACAACCTGCGTACGTTGCAACAATGGGCGCGTTGGCGCGAACTCGTGGACGGACATGGGTTTCTGGTGTACCCCCGAGCCCCCGAGCAGGGGGAATCGACAGGTTCCAACGGCACCGTAATCCCGGATGGAAAGGGCATCGTCATGAGCCCGGCTCCCATCATCAGCATTTCCAGCACGTATTTGCGGACTGCGTTGGCCCACGGAGATTCCGCGCGTTACTTGCTGCCGGACGCCGCTGCCAGTTACATCCGCGAGAAAAAGCTCTACGCCTTCTCCCCTCAGAATTGAAGCCAACAGCGCCCTTTTCCAGGGCGCCCGTCAGGTGTTGTTGAAGGTGTTCATGGTCCGTTGCAAACCCGCAAAGGCAAAGGACTGCATCAACGCCGTAGTGCGCTCCAAACGCTCGCCCAATGCGGACTCTTCCTGATCGGAGAACCGGCCCAAGACATGGTCGATCTGGCGACCTGGGCCAAAATCCGCACCGACCCCAAAGCGGAGCCTGGGATAGGCGGATGAGCCCAGTACCGATTGGATGTCCTTGAGGCCGTTGTGGCCGCCGTCGTTTCCCTTGGCGCGAACACGCAGGGTGCCAAAGGGCAGGTTGATGTCATCGGTGATGACCATCATCCGTTCCACGGGCACCTTTTCCGTGTCCATCCAGTACCTCACGGCCTTGCCACTCAGGTTCATGAAGGTCGATGGCTTCACGAGAACGAGCTGGCGTCCTTTGTGCCGGCAACGGGCGACATCTCCCAACCGGTCCGGCGAAAAAGCCACCTCTGAAGCACCGGCCAGAGCGTCAAGGGCCATGAAGCCGATGTTGTGACGCGTGCGCACATAATCGGCTCCCGGATTACCCAATCCGACCAGGAGGAATTTCATCGGCTATTGAAAGCGGGCGAGGATATCAGTCCTCTCCGCCTTCCTCTCCGCCTTCACCTTCTCCGGCACCGTCATCGGCGACTTCAGCCGCAGCAGACATGGCAGCACGGGTACGGCGAACGCTGAGAACAACAGCGGACGGGTTCAACGGAATGGAGCAACCTTCAACGGACAAGCCTTCGACACGCAGGGAATCTCCGATGTCCAAGGGACTGATGTCCAAGCTCACGTCTTCCGGAATCTGGTCGGCAAGACCAACGACAGGCAGGCGGCGGTATACGACGTGGAGGCGACCGCCATTCCGCACACCCACACTCGTGCCGGTTGTACGAACGGGCAGTTTCACACGAATCGGCTTGTCCGCCACGACCTGCAATAGGTCGACGTGTACGATGCGGTCAGTGACCGGGTGGAACTGGATGTCCTGAACCACGCAGTCGTACGTGGTGCCTCCGACCTCGAAATTCAGTCGGTAGGTCTCAGGGGTGAAGACCAGCTTGTTCAGCTGAATCTCGTTCACATGGAAGTGAACCTGCTCGGCGCCTCCGTAAAGCACGCCGGGAACCTGACCCTTGGCGCGCAGTTCGGCTGCATCCTTTTTCCCTACGCCCTCTCTGGGAGAGCCGCTCAATGAAGCAGTTTTCATGGTTTTGTATTAGGTGATGAGAAAATGCGAACTGATGCTCTCGTTCTGGACCAGGCACCGGACAACGGTGGCAAAAAGGTCCGCACAATCGAGCACGGTAATCTTGTCTGTGGGTTTGTCGCTGCGCAGCGGAATGCTGTCGGTCACGACGAGTTCGGTCAGCGAACTGGCCTCGATCCGCTCGTAGGCGGGTCCGGACAGAACAGCATGGGTGCACACTGCGCGCACACTGCGTGCACCGTGTTCCTTCATCATGTCTGCTGCTTTGGTCAAGGTACCTCCGGTGTCGCAGATGTCATCCACGAGCACCACATCCTTGCCTTCAACGTCTCCAATGACCCGCATGCTGGCCACTTGATTGGCCACTTTGCGTTGCTTGTAACAGATGGCCATGTCCACACCGAGGTACTTCGCAAAAGCATTGGCCCGCTTGGTACCGCCCGTGTCCGGCGTCGCAATCAGCAGATTGTCGGACCCCAGATTTTCGAGGTAGGGGAGGAAGATGGCCGAACCGTAGATGTGGTCGACGGGCACTTCAAAGAATCCCTGGATCTGGTCGGCGTGCAGGTCCATGGTGATGACCCTGTCTACGCCTGCAGCTGTGAGCATGTTGGCGATGAGCTTGGCGCCAATGGCCACGCGGGGCGCGTCCTTGCGGTCCTGCCTGGCAAAGCCGAAATAGGGGATCACCGCCACGATTCTCTTCGCGGACGCACGCTTGGCTGCGTCGATGAGCATCAGAAGCTCGAACAGGTTGTCGGTAGGGGGGAAAGTGCTCTGCACAATCACCACTTCCTTGCCCCGAACGGTCTCCTCAATGCTCACGCGAATCTCCCCATCACTGAAAACCGTGTGGGTGGTTTCACACAATGGAACACCATAGCCCATGGCAATCCGACCACCGAGTTCTTTCGATGCCGAGCCGGCCAGGATGCGCAAAGAATCGTCCATCGTAGCGTGATTCAAGGGCGCAAAGATAGTTCGGACGTCAATGCCCCTGACACACCTGTAATTTTGTCGCATGAGAAGCCGCCGCACAGCTGTACTCGTCCTGGGCATGGGCGCCCTGCTTTCCGGCCTGCTGACGCTCCAGTTTGGATGGGTGCGCGCATTGGTGGAAGCGCGCAGCGATTTGTTTGACGAGCAGGCCCGCACGGCGTTGGTTGAAGTCCAGTCCGTTCTCGCTCTGTCTACGGCCGATTTCCCTCCCCCACCTCCTCCCGCAGGATTGGCTCCGGTGTCCGGGCCAGCAGCAGATAGTTTGGTGGTCGTTCGCGCCGAAGGCACTTTGAAGCGCGAAGCGGCCATGCTGGTGGCAGACAGCATCCTGACCATCATTTTGAGGGACCGGGGCATTGATTTTGAATTCCGGTCTGCGCTGCTGGACCGTTATGGCCGACCCATTTTCTTGCAGGACGAGGATGTGCAATTTCTGGATGAACTGCAAGATCAAGGCTATCGCATTCCCGCAGGAGACGCACAGCGCTTGGACGACGTGCAGCTCTACACTGTGTTTTTTCCCCGCAAGAGACTGGTGCTCGCGAAAGACATGTGGCTGGAACTGACGGCCAATCTGCTCCTGATGGTGGTGCTGTTGGCCTTCACGGTGTATGCCGCAAACGGCCTGCGCAAGGCAGAGCAATTGAATCGTCTGAAAAGCGACCTCATCAACAACATGACGCACGAGTTGAAGACCCCCATTTCCACCATTGGATTGGCGGGAGAGGCCCTGTTGGATGAAGAAATGTCAGCCGACCCAGAGAACTTTCGATACTACGTTCAGCTCATCCGTTCGGAAAACAAGAGGCTGGGGCTGCTCGTAGAAAACGTGTTGCGGGCGGCGATGCTCGACCAAGGTGAATTGGAGCTGTACCGCCAGCCCTTGAATTTCCATGACCTGGTCAAGGAGGTTCTGCGCAACCAGGCCATTCACATCAAGAAGCAAGGAGGAAGCACCTCTTCGCAACTGGAAGCAACGGACCCGGTGGTGACAGGTGACCGCACCCATTTGACGAATGTGGTCTTCAACTTGGTAGACAACGCAATCAAGTACGGAGGGGTTGAACCGCATCTCCGGGTGAAGTCATGGAACCAGGCCGGTTCCTTGCACATCGCTTTCGTCGACAATGGCATTGGAATCCCGCGGGAACATTTAGGCAAGGTTTTTGATAAACTCTACCGCGTTCCTACCGGAAATGTGCACGACGTGAAGGGATTCGGACTCGGATTGAGCTACGTAAAGGCAGTCATGCAGCAACATGGCGCCCAAATTGACGTTGTGAGTACAGCCGGCAAGGGCAGCACGTTCACATTGGTTTTTCCCCAAACAAAGAAAACGTCATGAAACAACAGCTCGACATTCTTCTCTGTGAAGACGACCCCAACCTCGGAAAGCTCCTGAGGGACTTTCTCAATCGCAAGGGATACAATACTACTTGGGCGCAGGACGGTGCCGAAGGTGTGCGGAATTTCCGCGTGGGTTCATTTGACTTCGTGATCCTCGATGTGATGATGCCGGTCAAGGATGGTTACCAGGTAGCGGAGGAGATCAGAGGGCTCAATCGGCACGTTCCCATTTTGTTTCTCACCGCAAAGAGCCAGCGCGAAGACACCCTGCAGGGCTTCAAAGTGGGAGCGGACGACTACATGACGAAACCGTTCTCAATGGATGAGCTGGAGGCCCGAATCGAGGCCATCTTGCGCCGATCGGCTGCCCTACCGGAAAACACCGATGACGTCGAGGAGATGACCATTGGACACTATGCCTACGATTACAATCGGCAGGAATTGCGGCTTGGAGATGAGGCACAGCGACTGACGACCAAGGAGAACGAACTCCTCTTCCTCCTCACGAAAGCCAAAAACGCCCTGCTGGAGAGGGAGTATGCGCTCAATGCCATCTGGGGAGACGCGAACTACTTCAATGGCAGGAGCATGGATGTCTACATAGCCAAACTGCGCAAGCATTTGAAGGAGGATCCCCGCGTGGAAATCCTCAATGTGCATGGCAAAGGCTTCAAGCTCATCGCGGATTGAACAAGACAAATTGACGAACGGTTCTCGGGGGCCCGTTTTCGGGGTTTAATTTGGTTCTCCCGGTTCGGTTCGCATGATTCCCAAGGATACCGTTGATGCCATTCTGCAGGCCACCGTCATTGAAGAGGTGGTCGGAGACTTCGTGCAGCTCAAGAAGAGCGGCACGAGCCTGCGTGGCATGAGCCCGTTCACCAACGAGAAGACCCCTTCATTCTATGTGGTGCCAGGCAAGGGAATCTTCAAGGATTTCAGCTCTGGCAAGGGGGGCAGTGCTGTGAGCTTTCTGATGGAGCACGAAAAGCTCTCGTATCCAGAGGCGCTTCGTTGGCTGGCCAGGAAGTATGGCATCGAGATCGAGGAACGGCAGATGACGCCGGAGGAACTCGAGGAACAGACGGAGCGAGAAAGCCTGGCCAATCTATCGGCATGGGCCCAAAAGTGGTTCACCACTCAACTGTTGGAGACGGGAGAGGGCAAGAGCGTCGGCCTCGCTTATTTCAGGAGCAGAGATTTCTCCGATGCGACCCTTTCCGATTTCGCGCTCGGTTATTGTCCGGACCGCCCTTGGGGCGAGGAAGGCGCCCTGGTAGTGGCTGCACGCAAAGCGGGATACAAGGACAAATGGCTGACGGCCAGCGGACTGTGCAAAGAAAGAGAGGACGGCACGCTGTATGACTTCTACAGGGGCCGGGTCATATTTCCGATCCGCGATGTGACCGGTCGGTTCATCGGGTTTGGTGGGCGTACCCTCAAGACGGACAAAAAGGTTCCGAAATACGTCAACAGCCCGGAAAGTCCACTCTACGACAAGTCGAGGGCGCTGTATGGAATCTACCTGGCCCGCAATGCCATCGTCAGGGAAGACCGCGCCATTCTGGTCGAGGGCTACACCGATGTGATGGCGATGCGCCAAGCAGGGGTCGAGCATGTGGTGGCGAGTTCAGGTACGGCATTGACGGTAGAGCAGGTACGGCTGTTGCGCAGGTTCAGCAAGCGCATGACCATGCTCTTCGACGGTGACCCAGCCGGCCTTCGTGCGGCCATCCGCGGGGTGGACATCGTTCTGGGCGAGGGGCTCGATGTGAAAGTGGCGGTGCTTCCCGATGGGGAAGATCCGGACACGTTCGCCAAGCGGATGGGCCGCGAGGCCTTGATGGAGTGGCTTGCCGAGCACAGCCGCGATTTCATCCGATTCAAGATCGATCTCCTCGATGCCGAGGCAGCGGATGACCCTATCAAGCGGACGGAACTCGTGCGCAGCGTGGTGCAAAGCATTGCCCATGTGCCAGACGAACTGAAAAGAACCGTTTACATCCAGGAAAGTGCCGGTCGATTGGGCATGCAGGTCGAGGATTTGCTTGCAGAGTTGTCACGCCAGGCCCGCGCCAGACTGGAAAAAGAAGCCAAGGCGCCTTTGCCCTCGCTGCAGCCAGAGCGGGAGGCACCCATTGGCAAGCCCAGGCTGCTGGGCAAGGTGGGGCGCCCGGGAAGGGAGCAAGATTTGCTTCGGCTCTTGTTGCAATACGGGCCGCAGAAGATCACTTTGGATTTGCCGGAGGATGTGGTAACACAGGAAGATGGGGAGGAAAATCCGAGCATAGAAGCCCCCTTGGCGGAGGTGCTCATGCACGAGCTGGATACCATGGGCATCGCCATTCGGCACCCGATCGTGGATGAGGTGATCCAAATGTACCGGGCGCACATGAAGGAAGGCCGCATTCCCGGTCCGGAGATCTGGGCCCAAAGCGGCCCGGAGGTGGCCGCCATGACTGCAGACATTCTGGTGACCGAGTTCACACTCAGTGACAATTGGGAAAACCGCCACGGCATCATTCCTGAAACGGAGGCGGAACTGCTGTTGCCCGCTCTTCAAGGCGCGCTGTATCGCCTCCTCTTGGACGAAGCGCGACGCGACGGGCAGCGCATTACCTCCAGGCTGGGGGAATTGGCGGAGGACCCGGGAACTTCAGAGGATCCCATGGCCGAAGAAGTGGATTTGTTGAAGCGCAAAATCACCGTTTCAAAGCGCATTGAGCGGCTCGCTGCACACTTCGGGAGCACCATTTTGCACCGGATGGGCAGCGATGAAGGGCTTTGATGTCTGCGTTGTGCGGGTTCAGTGCCGCTTCGTCCAGAAGTCCAGCAGGGTAATGCGCGGCTGAAGCATACCGCGGTAGCATTCAGTCTCTACTTTGAAGACGACGTCGAGGTGCTGGGCAGAAGACAGGGCTTCGAACCGATGGCCCAAACCAAAACCAACCGCTGACAGGGCCTGGGACGAATCGGCTGAAGTGAAGGTGACCCTCAGGTGGCGTCCGTCCTTGCCGACTTTTTTCGGCGGAAGGGAAAGGCGAACGTCCCTTGAAAGGAAAACGGGAGCGGGAGCCCCGGGCCCATAGGGCTCGAATTTTCTGAGTTTTCCCAACAGCTCCGGAGAGCAATCCGAAATCGGAATTTCCAAGTCGAAGTACCGCGGTTCGCGCTTGCTTATGGCGGCGAGTCTTTCTCCTACGGCAGCATCCAGGGCGCGCGCGAAGGCATCGGCCTGTCCGGCCTTGACCGTGATGCCAGCTGCCATGGAATGGCCTCCGAATTGCTCCAGGTGAACGGAGCAGGCCTTGATGAGGTCGTGGATGTCCAACCCGGGCGTTGAACGGGCACTGCCCACAAGAACCCCGTCGTCATCGCTGATTACGATGCTGGGCCGGTAGCGGTGCTCGATGAGCCGGGTGGCCACGATGCCGATGACCCCTCGGTGCCAATTCTCGCCCCAGACAATGTTGATGTGCTCGAATTCTTCGCGTTCGGCCAATTGGTTGATGGCGTCTTGGGTAACCTGCGCGTCGTAAGATCTCCGGACTTGATTCAAACGGTCGAGATTCAAGGCCAACTCATTGGCTTTGGCGTCTTCCTTTTCCGTCAGGAGGGCCACCGCTTCTGTGGCGCGGGACATGCGACCGGCGGCATTGATCCGAGGACTGACGCGGGAGATGATGTCGCGAACGGTCAGATAGTCGGGAGAACAGTGGACAACCTGAAGCAAGGCCCGGATGCCGGGCCGGGAATTCTTGGAGATGGCGCGCAAACCGTGATAGAGAAGCACCCTGTTTTCTCCGGTGACTTCGACCAGGTCTGAAGCAATGCTCAAAGCGACCAAGTCGAGGCCGTCATATGCGCTCATGGGCGACAGCCCGATTCTTTCTGTCAGCGCTTGGGTCAGTTTGAACGCGACACCGCAACCGCTGAGTTCCTTGAAGGGATACTCACATTCCGGATGCTTGGGGTTGAGGATGGCATGGGCATCGGGCATGTCCTCACCCGGAAGGTGGTGGTCGCAGATGATCACATCGATGCCCGCAGCATTGGCTTCAGCGACGCGTTCAGTGGCGCGAATCCCACAATCCAGGGTGATGATGATGGCACATCCGCTTTGGCTTGCCGCAGCAATGCCTTGGGAGGAGAGTCCGTAACCTTCGTTGTATCGGTCTGGGATGTAGGGAATCACATCAAAACCGTTGTTCTGAAGGAAATCCAAGATCAACGAAACGGAGGTGGCGCCATCCACGTCGTAGTCGCCATAAGCCATGATCCGCTCCCCTTCCCTTTGCGCCCGAATCAATCGATCCACCGTGCGATCCATGTCCCGCATCCTCGAAGGGTCGTGCAGATCGTCCAAGGAAGGGGCAAAGAACCGGTCGGCGTCATTTTGGGAAATCCCCCTCAGGCCGAGCAATTGTGCAACCACATCATCTGCAATCCCGTTGTTCCTCTGGAGTCCATCTCGTCTCGCACGGGGTGACCAATCGGCGGGTGGGATATGAGGTTGACGGGTCATTTCCGTTGTTTGCCTTGCTGGGGTGATCACGGATCTGGGAACAACCGCATTGAATCGGTCCTTACTCCCTTAATTTGCGCAGCTTGAAAGATACAACGATGACCTCGTTTCGCCTTCCCTCCATTTCTCTCCTCCTGCTCACCGTCGCTGCGTTGTCCCTGAGCTCATGTCTCAACGATGACAACCTCATTGGTCCCAATTGTTTCGACGGCATCCTCAACAATGGTGAGGAGTTGGTAGACTGCGGCGGTTCCATATGCCAGCCTTGTGACCCCTGTGAAAATGGAGTCTGGGATCAGGTGCTCGGCGAGCAGTGGGTAGACTGTGGTGGCTCCTGTGCCCCCTGTGACTTGAACTTCAATGGCCAACTCGATCCAGGAGAGACCGGCATCGACTGCGGTGGAGACACGGGCATCGACTGCGGCGAATTGTGCGGTGACGGCCTGCTCAACGGCAACGAAATCGATGTTGATTGTGGAGGCCCGGACTGTGAGCCTTGTCCGAGTTGCGAGGATGAACTGCTCAATGGTGAGGAGCTCGGCATTGACTGCGGTGGACCGGATTGCCCACCCTGTCCGACCGACGGCGATTGCACCAACGGTTTGTTGGACGGCGATGAGCTCTACATCGATTGCGGTGGTACGATTTGCCCACCGTGCGAGGGAAATATGGAATGGAAGGCCAACGGCACCGAGTTGGTGGCGGATTTCGAAACCACATGTACGATTGACGGTTCCGGTACCCTTACGATTGGAGGGGTTTCCGTGACGACCGATGCCATTGGCATGACGCTTCCGGAGCCATCGGTAGGCTGGCTGGACGGCGCCCAGGTCACATTGAATGAAGGAAGCGCCCCGACCGGCGTCTGCACGTACAACAGCCCTTCGGGTCAGACCTATACTTCTACCCTGCCAGGCGCGAATTTCACGGTGGAGATCATCTACATCCTGCCGGAAGATGGAGGCATCGCCATCGGTACGTTCGGAGGTAGCCTCATAGGCAGCGACGGTACCGGAGGCATCTCGATTGCCCAGGGCACTTTCCAGTTGCCCATCAACTGATCACTCTTCGAGCAGTTCGTAAAGACTGCCCAATTGGGGGCTGAGGACCACTTCGATTCGGCGGTTCCGGTTCCGGTCTTGCGGGTCCCGGGGATGGTATTGACTGCGTCCGGCAGCAGTAAGCACCTCCGGCTTCAGTGAGCTGCTTGACGTCAGGACCTCGACAACCGCCGTCGCGCGAAGGACGCTCAGCTCCCAATTGTTGCGCGGAGAGGAAGCTGAGGAAAAAGCGACGTCGTCCGTGTGTCCTTCCACGACCACTTCAAAACCGTCTTCGTCCTCGATGGCGCGGGCGAGGTCGGACAAGGCTTTTCTTCCCTCTGGATCAATGGCGGTGCTGCCTGAAGCAAAGAGGAGTTTGGAAGAAAGGCGCACGTATACTTTGCCATCTCGCTCTTCGACTTCGAGTCCTTTGTTCCGAAACGCGAACAGCGCATCGGAAAGGCGTTCTTTCAAAGCGGCTCCAGCCGCTTTTTGGGCGTCGAGCAGGCGGCTCAACTCTGCGACCTTGGCTTCTCGGGCCTTCAGGTCTTGTTCCAAGGCGTACAGGCTGTCCTGCTGAAACTGGAGGTCGGCGCGTATGCGTTGCAGTTCCGCAAGCAACGCGGCCTGCTCTGCTCCGCTGGAGGACCGCTTGTCATCCAATTCAGCGGACAGCATGGCATTCAATTCTTCCAGCCCTTCGTTTCGCAATTCGCACTGCCTGAGACGACTGCCCAAGCCGGAAGTGTCGGACCGCAGAGCCTCCATTCGCCGCGCATCTTCGCGCAGTTGGCCGTCTTTCTCTGCCACCGCCAAGCGCAGGGCTTGCACCTGTTCGGTCAACTCTGCTGCGCTCTGGTCCAACGCATCCCGGTCGTCCCGGACTTCGGTGAATTGGCTCATGGGCACACATCCGACGAGCAGGAGCACAGCCGCTGTAAATGCGGACAAAGGGGCGCGAAAATTCATGACACCAAGTTCTCCACCCTGCGGCCTGTCCCTCAGTCGGTTGAAAGGGCTTACGCAACAAACGAATGTGGATTGCGTCCCTTTGAGCAGTTCACAGCTTCACGCAGACGTTTTGCGGCTCGGTGAAGAAGTTCATGGAGTGGTAACCGCCTTCCCGTCCCACCCCTGAATGACGGGTGCCTCCGAAAGGCGTCCGCAAGTCCCTGACCAACCAGCAATTCAACCAGACCATGCCCGTGTCAATGCCGGCGGCGAATCTGTGTGCTCGCTGAAGGTCCCGTGTCCAGACCGATGCGGAAAGGCCGTACTTGGTGGAGTTGACCAGGCCCAGCGCTTCCTGCTCGTCGGAAAAGGGCTGGAGGGTCGCGACCGGACCAAAGATCTCTTCGCGGTTGGTGACACAATCGTGACCCAACCCTTCGATGAGGGTGGGTTGGACGAAGAATCCTTCGCGGATGCGGGGCTCCCCGGGTTGATGGCGCCCGCCTCCACACAGGATGCGCCCGCCTTCTCCTCTTGCGGTCTGTATGGCGGCGATCACCTTGTCTCGGTGCGCCCTCGATACAACCGCGCCCATCCGTGTAGCGGGGTCCATGGGGTCGCCGATGCGCAGCTTGGAGACCTTGGCCACCAGGGCATCGCGGAACCGGTCGTAGATGCCTTCTTGCACCAGGATGCGCGACCCGCACAGGCAGATCTGACCCTGGTTGGAGAATGCAGCACGAACCGCAGTGGAAACGGCTTCGTCGAAATCGCAGTCATCGAAGACCACGGTGGCATTCTTCCCGCCGAGTTCGAGGGAGAGCTTTTTGAATTTGGGCGCGGCCAATGCAGAAATCGCGGCCCCTGTGGCGGTGCCACCCGTAAAGGAGATGGCGCGCACATAGTGGTGTTCTACCATGGCTTGGCCGACTTCGGGTCCCAGCCCTTGCAGGATGTTGAGCACCCCATCGGGCAGTCCGGCTTCCTTGGCCCACGTGCCGAGCAGGAAGGCTGTCATTGGGGTCACCTCGCTGGGTTTCGCCACCACGCAGTTGCCGCTGGCCAGGGCGGGCGCGATTTTCCAGGTGAAGAGGTAAAGGGGCAGGTTCCACGGACTGATGCAGCCGACAACGCCCAAGGGCTTGCGCAGTGTGTAGTTTACCGTGCCATCCCCCATGGTGTGGCTTTCGCTGGCAAACTGCTCGGCTGCAGAAGCATAGAAGCGAAGGTTGTGTTCTGCGCGGGGAATGTCCACAGCGGCGGCCACCGAAACGGGCTTGCCGTTGTCCCGGGATTCGGCCTCTGCCAGCATGTCCGCGTGTTCGGCGATTTTGTCCGCGAGCCGCATGAGCACCGCCCGTCTTTGGGCAGGTTCCCATGCACGCCAGGCAGGAAAAGCCTTGCGGGCGGCCGCCACGGCGGCTTCCACATCCTCGGCGCCCGATCGTGCGATTCGGCTATACACCGCGCCCGTTGCGGGTTCCACATTGTCCAGCCATTGCCCGCTCAGGGCAGGGACGGATTCACCGTTGATGAGATTGAGGATGTCCTTTTCCATCGATTACCGCTTGGGACCACAAGGTGGGGACGAAAAGAAAAAGACCGGTCACAAACGTGCCGGTCTTCGTGCGGTTGCATTGACTCTTGTCATGCTTTTCGTGGTTGCCCCACAAGGACTCGAACCTTGACAAACGGTACCAAAAACCGGTGTGCTACCATTACACCATGGGGCATTCCGCGAAGAATGAGCCGCGAAATTAAGAAAAGACATCATCTCCACCGCAAATCGGCGGGAAGAAGTCGATTCAATCCGCGTCGATGGGACCCACGACTTCGATGAGGCTTTCGATCACCGCCTCCAAAGCGGTAATCCTTGCATTGAGGTTGGCGATGGTGTCTTGTACGCTGATGTCTCCGACCTGCAGTCCGCCGGCCACGGTGGCATTGCCCATGTCATCTACTGAAAATGCATTGGAGCGGTCATCGACTCCGTTGCCGTTGCCGACAGCGAAGAGTTGCCCGGTCTGTTCAGCAGCGTTGTACTTGCCGACAGCCGTCTGGTACGGTTGATCGGCTACCGTATAGTATCCACCGGCACTGGAAGCATAGGCGCTGGCCAGCGTTTCATAGCCTTCTGCGTGTCCGGCGAAACCGGAAGCGACGGTGTAGTAGCCCTCGCTGGCCGATGCATCGGCTGTGGCTTGCGTGCCCTCACCCACGGCATGGGCACAAGTGGCACTGGCCACGGTATTCCGATTGGCACTGTGGCTGAAAAAGCCCGTGGCGGCCGTGTTATATCCTTCAGCATGAGCCGCTGTATTGGTGGCTTGGCAACCGTATCCTTCGCTGTGTGCGTAGTTGGCCAATGCCTTGGTGTTGTAGCCCTGTGCGTGGGCGGTAGTGCCGGTGGCATCCGTGAACATGCCTTGTGCATGGGCTGCTGTCCCGGTCGCCTCGGTTCCCTCACCCATGGCACTCGAACAAGTTCCGCTGGCCGTGGTATTCCGATTGGTGGCGTGGCTGTAGTTGCCCGGCGCATTGGCTCCGTCACCCAGCGCGGAAGCATAGGAACCTGTGGCGGTGACATCGCGACCTTGGGCCATTTGTTCCGTGATTCGGGCTCGGCTCTCTATCCAGGTCCAGATGTAAGTATTGATCCCAGAGATGGTGGTGGAGTCCGAGATGTAGCTCAATTCCAACGCAACGCGGGCAGAATCCACAGACGATGCGCCAGTACCTCCGCTCTCAATACCCAGAACCCCCTCATCTTCCCAAGGCAAACCGAAAAGGGTGAGCAGTTGAAGGACATCCCCAGTACCGATCAGGGTGTCCCCATCGGCGTTGGGATTGTAGGGCCATTGTGCGTTGACTTCTCCTGTTAGGCCTAGGAGAAAGAGGGGCAACATGAGCAGGGTGGTCAATTGGGGAAAAGAAGCATGCATGTCCTGTAAAATAGCGATCGGCGGATTTGTTCATTCAAAAAAGGACACCGCCCCCGGAGGAGCGGTGTCGGGGTGCATTCGGAAGAAGGGCCCGCCCTGAGACGGGC
>JAURDB010000129.1 GCA_030828175.1 Flavobacteriales bacterium | reverse complement strand
GCTGCGCCTTGGCCAGCAACCCGAGGGTGTCGGCCACAGCCGCCGCCGGGTCCCACCCAATGACGTACGTGTCGTCCACCCCGAGAATGAAAGTGTCGGGGTCCCCATCCGCTCCGGGCATCACGCCGATGGCCGACAACTTGCCGAAGTCGGCCACCAAGTCCGCCGGTGCGAATGCCCCCGTGCCGTCGCCAAGCCGCACGTAGAGCTGCCCAAAATTGTAGGAGGCATAGAGCCAATCGAGGGCGCCATCACCGTCCCAATCGGCGAGCGCAGTGGCGGTGGCACCATTGACATTGTCCACCGATACCTCCGTCGCACCGCCCAAGCCGTCCCCCAGCATCAGCACGGCCTCATTGGTCCCAGAATCGCAATACGCCACATCGAGGATGTCATCCCCATTGACGTCGGCCAGGTCCATCCGAATCGGGTTGTCGCCTGCGCGCAGGGCCACGGCGGGGGCCAAAGTGCTGTCCGGCAGTCGCTCCAACCACGTCAAGCCCCCCTCCTCGCAGGCCACCAGATCGAGCCTGCCGTCCGCATTCCAATCCACCACTTCCAGATCATGCCAGTCGTCGGCCATGGTCTCTTCCGGAAACAAGGACATCCAAGCAAATCCACCTGTGGAGCCTCCCCTAAACAGGGCCAACCGGTTGTTCCCATTGCCCGCAGCCAAAACATCGCTCCAACCGTCACCATCCCAGTCCACAGCCGCGATGACCTCCGGGTTCAAAAGACGCTCCACGATGCGCTCTGGAGACCCAAACGTGGGCGGTTCACTGACCTGCGCAAACCCACTCAGACTTAAAAAAACCAATAGAAACAGACCCCACCGCATCATGACTTCAAGATACGATGCCCTCTGCTCAAATGCACGCGCACTTACCGCTCGAGGGTGAAGAAGGCGGTGGTCTGCAGGTACCAGGAGTGGGACCAGCCGAGGCTGCCTTCAGCGCCGAGCTGCTTCCAGCTCACGACCAGGGGGGCCGCTTCCCACCGGAAGCGATCATTGACTTTACGGCTGTATTGCAGTGAGCTCCACGCCTCGCGGAAGCGGTCCTCGCCCAAGGTGACATTGGCCCCATCCCAAGGGATATCCCCGCCTTGGAGGCAATTCCGTCAAGCCTGTTAAGCCGTTATCGTCGCATCAGTCGAAACACTGTCCAAACAGGGAGAGCACCTGGAGCACGTCACTCACGGCCACGCAGGCATCGAGATCGACATCCGCCGGATGGGCGACCACACAGGCGGACACGACCGGGTCCCAATGGGTGCCGGGTCCGCAATACTCCGGACCAGGACAAGCCGTCACATCACAGGTGCTGCTCAAGTCGTGGACAGTGGATGCAAAGCCCAGGTTCTGCAAACCCTGCTTGATCTCCGGGGCGCCCATGAAGAGGTTCCAAAACAACTGCGTCTTGTGGTTTTCAATCATCGGTCCAATGGTCCCCTGATCGATGGCGAGGTAGCGCTCTGTTTTCCAATCATAGTGCGGCGAGATGGCATCAAAAGGGCCCAGCGCGCCGACGTATTCCCCGTCGGAGCCGAGATACATCCCGTCGGCATCCTCGTAGAGGTACCGCAAGAAATCCATCGAGCGGGCAGGAGCATAAGGCATGGACGACAGCGCGGCCGTGGGTGTGATGACGCCGTTGTCGTTGTTGGGCTGGTGAGCAGCGTATCCGGTGCTGCCGTCTGGATTCCGGGTGTAGCCCGCCGTCAGCCCCCAGCAGTTTTCGCCATACCCGCCAAATCCATTGGGGTTCGCCACGCAATGCTCAAAGACAATGTCCGTGTGGTGGGTGACCACATCCCAATAGTTGGCATAGCTGTCCGACAAACCATGAGGGTCCAGACCCAAATACGCGTAATGTGCCCAGAACAACGGCCCCACAGTCCCGGGCGCTCCATTGTGGCTCAAGACCACAGGAAGGCCGTATTGGCTCGCGGAAGACACGATGTCCCCACTTCTTGCCCACCCTTCGTGGTAGACGGCGTTGTCGATGGGAAACGTAGGCGAGGCAGCAGCGAGCAAATAGGTGATCAAGGCCTCGTTGTACCCCCTGATCTGAAAATTCATTTGCCATTGGTAATTCGGCGACCAATGCCAATACAAAACGTTCTCACCCTGGGTGTACCAATCCCATTCCACCCCCTTCCACAACACGTCCGCCTTTTGCGCCAGGATCTGCTCCTCGGCATTCCCGTCCTTGAAGTATTCCCGGATGCAAATGAGGGCCTGACACAGCAGGGCCGTTTCCACCAAGTCTCCGCCGTCGTCAAACGCACTGAATGGGATGACGGAACCGGTATTTCCATTGATCCAGTGCGGCCAGGCGCCATGGAATCGATCGGCATCCCAGAGAAAATCCAAGGCCGTATTCAGGTGCGCCACCCCATCTGAAGCGGTGATGTACCCATTCTCGATGCCCACGATCACGTTCATGAAACCAAAGCCGGAACCGCCCGTGGCCATGGTATTTACATCGAACGAGATGTTGTCCAAATGGACCCGCTCCCTCGACAACTTGGAGGTCGGGTGCGCATAGTCCCAGAAGTACTTCAACGCGTGGACCTGCACACTGTCCATCAACTGTTCATCGGTGAGCTGGGCAGATACCCTGCCCCACCCCAAGGCGAGGAAAAGCGCAAGCAGCCCCGCCACAACGCGAGAAATACCCTCCCTTTGATTCACCTGGCTCATGCTTCAGGATACGAAACGAACCGCTACTATGTTGCCCGGACGCAAAGTCCACATTGCATGTGGACCCAGCAGGACAGAAGCCGAACACCCTCAACCCCGATTTGGTGATGTAAGCCTGACTGAAAATTCAATCGAGTTCAGTTCGGCATAAGCTTGATACTATCAAATGATAGTATATTGAGGTCATGAAGCCGCCGTATAAAATCACGCCTGACATTCTCAAGATGGTCTCCTCGGTGTCGGAGTGTGTGGGGCAGATCAACGCGAATTTTTTAGACAAGCCCTCGCCTCAACTCCGCAAGAAAAACAGGATCAAGACGATTCACGCATCGCTCAGCATTGAAGGCAACACCTTGACGGAAGACCAGATCTCCACGGTCATGGAATCCAACCGGGTGGTAGGCCCGGTGAAAGACGTGCGCGAAGTGTTGAACGCCATTCAGGTGTACGACCAGCTGGGCACGTATGACCCCACCTCGGTGAAGTCGCTTCTGAAAGCCCACGAAACCTTGATGGATGGGCTGGTCACGGACAATGGGAGCTTCCGAAAGCAAGGGGTCGGCATCATGGCTGGGGACCGGATGGCCCACATGGCACCGCCCGCCAAGAACGTACCGCACCTGATGAACGACTTGTTTGCCTACCTCCGATCGTCCGAGGAAATCGGGCTCATCAAGAGTTGCGTGTTTCATTACGAATTCGAGTTCATCCACCCCTTCTCAGACGGCAATGGAAGAATGGGACGGCTCTGGCAAACCCTCATCCTGATGAAGGAGCAGCCTCTCTTTGAGTTCATCCCGTTTGAAAACGTGATTCACCGCACGCAGTCCGAGTACTATCGCGCGCTGGCCCAAAGCGACAAGGCAGGCCATTCCACCGCCTTCATCGAGTACATGCTGCATGTCATCCACGAAACGCTTCGAGACATGCTCCATTTCAAGGGCAAAACCATGAACTCGGAAGAGCGACTCGCCTACTTCACCCAGACGTGGGACCGGGGGTCGGCGTTCAGTCGGAAGGCCTACATGTCGGTCTTTCAGTCCATCTCCACCGCGACCGCCAGCCGCGACCTGAAACAAGGCGTCGACACAGGCATATTTTCTAAGACCGGAGACAAGACCAACACGGAGTACCGCATCACTTGACATTCGCTCGAGCTCGTGCGCACTCCTGGCCACACCTTAGCCCAATCCTGGTCAAAGGAATGGCGCCATTTTGATGGGTGCTCCCCTCTTCCCAAATGTCAAGTCCTCTGTACTTGTGGAGCCGCCGGCAGTATGGCACCCCCTTGAGAGGCCCAGGAATTACTGGCATTCCCAGGGATTGACATGGAGGAGCCCCCTCAGGAGCCCCCTGGACTTGCCAACCCCACAGCCCTCTGCAGCTTCACATTGTTGCTGAAGGTAACCATCTGAGCACCTTCCCCTTGGGATCTTGGTGCCGTGAATCCATTACAGAAGCCAATCAGGAAGACAGCCCTAGGCTCCTGGCTTCATGGCAAAGCACCCCACCTTCTTGATGCAGTTGGAGATCTCCTCCCAGATCAGGGTGGCCTGGGTGTGCTCAAGCACATCCCGGACAACGATGATCAGCTGAGCCCTGAGGACAAGGAGCAGCTGGAGATGATGATTGCCCAGCGCCATGAGCTGGAGCATGAGATCACTGCCAGGTGGCAGGCCGATGCCAAGAGCACCTGGCTTGCTTCCAATGTCCGGCCCCTGATCGTGTTGATCCTGGTGGCCACCCTCCTGCTCTTCATCATCCTGGACAGAATGGGGTGCACCTTTCGCATGGTCTTCTCCAATAGCCCCTCAAAGTCCACACCCACCACATTCTGCTTATTTAGGGTTCTCCTGCCTAGGCCCTTAAGAATGGATGGCTTGAGGGTGAGTTGGCCC
>JAURDB010000128.1 GCA_030828175.1 Flavobacteriales bacterium | reverse complement strand
GATTCCTTCCCGATGGATGCGGCCAGAACAGCCCGGGAGCGGGGAATTCGTGTCGTCAGTATTGGGTTTGGTGACGAAGCCGGAAGCAAGATTGAATTCACGGACCCGCAAACTGGTGAGCGATCGTATGTGCGGGATCGCGATGGAGCTGAGGTCATCAGTCGGCTGGACGGTGGAACGCTGCGTGAGATTGCTCTGGAGACTGAAGGAGCTTATATCCCGGCCGGGACGGGAGCCCTGGATTTAGAGTCGATTTACCGGACTCATCTGGTGTCGCTGCTGGCCGGCAGCGAAGCAGAGGAGGATCGGATGATTCGTCAGGACGCATACCAGTGGTGCGTGCTGGCTGCTCTTGGGTTCCTGATGAGTTCTGTTTTTGTTTCGCGCATGAGCATGGCGGGAATTCGTGCGGGTGGCAGATCAGCAGAAAGGGCCGCGCGTCTGCTCTTCCTCGCTGCCGTAGTCGGGCATTGTGTCTCCGGTGCTGCTTTTGCTCAGCGGCGTCCGGTTGACGTGAGTGATGATGAGACTGGAGGCGCAGGCGATGCCTCCGAAGAAACAGAGCAGGCTTCGGCAGATGCCCCCGGACTGCCTCCTCGCGAGACCTATAATGCCGCACTGGCTCTGGTGCAGACAGATCCTGATGGGGCGGAGGAGTTGGCTTGGTTTTCACAAAGGATGGGAGGGAGACCATCGCCTCCCGGAAATCCCCGAAGGGGTTTTGTATACCGGTACGGGACGTCGTGTGGGGGCTGCATCCGAAGCCAGAAGGCTGGATTTGAGGCATGCATCTGATTTCGGTTGGATGCGCGACCTCGAATTGTTGATGAACTTGAGAATGGATTGATGCGTGCGTCCCGATGTGAGGGTTGCGCTTGCCTACCTTTACGGCAGTTCATCTAAACACCCTCCGGGCAATACATCCATGGAGATTCTGCTACCAAAAATGGGAGAGAGCGTGGCCGAGGCGACCATCATCAAATGGGTCGTCGAGGAAGGGCAGCGTGTCTCCGCAGACGACCCCATCATTGAAATCGCCACCGACAAAGTGGATTCAGAAGTTCCCGCCCCCGAGGACGGTGTGCTTGTGAGGAAGTTGGTGGCAGAGGGAGATGTGGTGCAGGTAGGGCAGCCCATTGCAGAGTTTTCCGCAGACGGTGCGGCCTCGTCTTCAGAACCTTCAACACGCGAAGCGGTTGCGCCCCCGGCTCCAGCCCCCGTGCCTGAACCTTCTCAACCGAACGAGGCGGCGGAAGTGCTCGAGGCGTTGGAGGCTCCTTTGGTTGCATCTGCCTCCAACGGAGTCGCACCAGGCTCGAAGCCTGTGCGCATGTCGGGAGGTAGGTTTTACAGTCCGCTTGTTCGGAGCATCGCAGAGAAGGAGGGGATTGGCCAAGCGGAATTGGATGCACTCATAGGCACCGGAAAAGAGGGGCGCGTCACCAAGCGGGATATCATGGCCCATGTGGAGCAACGGGCTTCGGCAGGAGCGGCTGTCTCTGCCCAAGCGGTTCTAACGGCTCCCCAACCCTTGGCTGTCAAGTCCAGCCCTGCGCCTGCTCCCGCACCCGCACCCGTGAGCGGAGAAGACGAAATCGTGGAGATGGACCGGATGCGCAAGCTCATCGCCGACCATATGGTACGGAGTGTCCAGACCAGTCCACATGTCACGTCATTCGTCGAGGCCGATGTCACCAGGATTGTGGACTGGCGGAACCGCAACAAAAGCGAGTTCCAGAAAAAGACGGGTCAGAAACTGACGTTTACGCCTTTCTTCGTTGAGGCTGTGGCGAAGGCGCTGCGGGACTTCCCGGGTGTCAATGCATCGGTTGATGGAGACCGCATCATTCTGAAAAAGGGCATTCACATTGGAATGGCGGCTGCCACGCCTGAAGGCAATTTGATTGTGCCCGTGATCCGCCACGCCGACCGGTACAACCTCAATGGCCTCGCCACCCTGGTCAATGATCTGGCCGCACGCGCCCGACAGGGAGCACTGAAGCCCGATGAGATCAGTGGCGGAACGTACACCGTATCCAATGTGGGGACCTTTGGCAATGTCTTTGGAACCCCCATCATCAACCAACCTCAGGTGGGAATATTGGCTTTGGGTGCCATCCGGAAGAAGCCGGCTGTCGTGGAAACGGCAGAAGGAGATGTCATTGCCATCCGCCACATGATGTTCCTATCGCACAGCTACGATCACAGGGTTGTGGATGGACAGTTGGGTGGAAGTTTCGTCCGCCGTGTGGCGGATTACCTCGAGACATTTGATGCGGGTCGTACCGCAGACTGAGGAAAACTTGTGGATTTGTAGGAAATGACCGGCATCATTTGGGGCCGTTGGATGACCGTTTAATCCGGTTCCGGATTCTATTTTGGCGTTTCCTCATGATGATGCGCTTTACCACCGTGGCCGCGGCCTTGTTTTTCTGTCTTTCTCTTTCGGGGCAGATGGTGCTAGGTCCACATTGGCCCTCGCAAGATTTTCTGTTGGATGGAGAGGCAGCAGTATTTCCAGCGGAGGAAATGAGCTTGGCGGAGACCTACGTGGAGGCCAATCGTCTGATCATCGAGGAGAATTGGAGTGAAGCGGAGGCATTGATGTCCCGGCTCTATGCATCCGAGCCAACCAACAGGAATTTCGCATACAAATGGGCCTTGTGCCTGAGGGGGATGCCCGGGAAGATGGAGGCGGCTGTCCCACTTGTGCATTTTGCAGTAGATGGAACCTTTGCTTCTCGTTACAATGCCTTTTCAGTGGAAGAGACGCTGCCTCCAGAAGAAGCCCTCGAGTTGGGACTGGAGGTTTTGCAGCATGCCTACCACTTTGCCGAGGCCAAGGCGCTGGCTGAAGTGGTCGTGGATCGGTTTTCGAAAAGGGATTACCGGCACATTCGGGCTTTGGAGGTGATGGAGGAATGCACTTTTGCGATGAACTGCATCCGCACCGAAGTGCCCATGTCGATTGAACCGGAAAGGGCATTGAACAGTACGAGTGCTGATTATGCACCGGTGGTCACTCCGGATGGCAACACCTTGTATTTCACTTCCCACAGGAACAGGGGCGAAAGGGATGATGCCTTGGGAAAGATTTACCGCGCTTCCAAAACGGAAAATGGTTGGTCGCGACCGGTCATGTTGGACCTGGGCATGCCCGGAAGGGATGTCAATACGGTGGGCATCGTAGGAGATGATGAAGCCTTGCTGGCTTATCAAGGATACCGGAACGAGGGCAACGTATGGAAACTCATGCGCGATGAATTCGGGGGATGGTCGCTTGAGGAAAAGGTGGGGTTTCCCGTTGAATCCCGGCATTGGGAAACTTCGATGACGGAGCGCTTCGATGGCTGGGAGCGCATTTTCGTTTCGGATCGTCCCGGAGGCCAAGGCGGAAGAGATCTCTACAGGACCGTTCGTTTGCCGGACGGCACATGGTCTGAGGCCCTCAATTTGGGAAGGAGGATCAATTCCGCTGGGGATGAGGAAAGCCCTTTTTTGAGTTCGGATGGTCAAACGCTGATTTTTGCATCGAAGGGACATCCGGGCATGGGTGGATTCGATTTGTATCGTTGCCGCCGTCTGGACAATGGAAGTTGGAGTGACCCGGAACACCTCGGACACCCCCTGAATACCCCGGGAGACGAAGCCGTTCTCTCATTGGACGCATCCGGCACTGCGGGATACATTTCCAGTTCTCGGGCAGGAGGATACGACCTGGATATCTTCCGAGTTGAATTCCTGGAGACACCGGGAGAAGAATTGGCTGTGATGATTGGTGAGGCGCCGGCATGGCGTCAAGGAGACGTCATGGAAGTCAAGTCTGTGGACGGCGGGCCCGCGATATTCCGGGTTTTCCGGGCGCGGAAGGGTACGGGAAAGTTCATGGCAGCATTGCCTCCTTGCCGTACCTACGAATTCAGTTGGATCCGCGCGGGAGAAGCGTTGGTGGAACGCAGGGAGGAGATCGGGTGTGACATGGCTTATGGTGCGGAACATGAGGTGATGAGGCTCGATCCCTTTGTGTGGGGCGCAGACCAGGTGGTGCCTGAAGAATCCGTTGTGGAGGAAGCCTTGGCGAGGTCAGAAGCTGATGCACCTTCAGCCGTGATGGGTTCTGTCACCCAATCCAAAACGGAGGAGATGCCCTCACAAGCGGAGGAAGTGGAAGACCTTGATCCTGATGCTGCGGCGGAGCCAACCCTTGGCTCCGAAGTTTCCGAAAACTCCAATGCCGCGTCAACAGACGTTGCGGAAGATGGAGCGTCGGAGGTAAGTGCGACGGATAACATGGAGGTCGCGGAGGAAGCCGCCAGTGCTGCCGCAACGCCTGTGGTGACCATGTTGGAGTTTGCCGCTGTTTCCGAGGTGGTGGATTTCGGCTACGGCAAGTACATCACACAGTCGGGCTCCCGGGAATTGGTCAGTATGGCGCTCAGCATCATGGAGCGGAACGAGGCAGGCGAAGTGCCCGTGTTGCAGATTGAAGGTTCGGCTTCTTTCGTGCCTGTGAAGAACAAGCGTGCCTATGAAACCAACGAGCAGCTGGCCAAGATGAGGGCAGAGAAGGCGCGGGATGCCATGATCATGGAACTGGCGGGCATTTTTGGTGGCGTGATCGACTTTGTCATGGACCCCCGCATCGGCGACACCATCCATGTGCTGTACGAGGAGTTGGCGCTGGACGGCGAGCGCTACGACGAC
>JAURDB010000127.1 GCA_030828175.1 Flavobacteriales bacterium | reverse complement strand
GCGGCGGGAAAGGACCAACTTTGGAACCTGCGCCGCAAGGTGGGCGAGGCCGTGAAGGCCCATTCGACCTACAAGGAAGAGGACACCGTGGTGCCGCGGGGCCACCTGCCAGAGTTGCTCGCTGCCGTGAAGCGCATTGGAGCGGACTGCGGATTCGACAGCATCTGCTACGGCCATGCAGGAGATGGCAATCTGCACGTCAACATCCTCAAGGGCAACCTGGATGACCAAACGTGGAACGACGCCCTGCCTGAAGCCATCCGCGCCCTGTTCAAGGAAGTCATTCGAATGGGCGGCACCTTGAGCGGAGAGCACGGCATCGGCTGGGTGCAGAAACCCTACATGGACCTGCGCTTCAGCCGCGCTGAACTCGAGCTGCAGCGCCGCATCAAGAACGCATTCGACCCTTTCCACATCCTGAACCCGGACAAAATCCTGCCCGAAGACGGGCAAGGCTGAATTGGATGGAGTTCATTTGCGTTTCCAACCGACCACAACCATGAACCTCCTGGAAGGAAAGAAGGGCATCATTTTCGGCGCCCTGAACGACATGTCCATCGCCTGGAAGACGGCGGAAACCGTGCACCGGATGGGTGCTGACATCGTATTGACCAACGCCCCTGTCGCCATGCGGATGGGCGAGATCCACAAACTGGCGGAGGCCTGCGGCAACGCCCCGGTCATTCCGGCCGACGCGACCAGCATGGAAGACCTCAAGGCGCTCTTCGAAGGCGCCATGGAACACTTCGGCGGCAAGGTCGACTTCGTGCTGCACTCCATCGGCATGTCGCCCAACGTGCGCAAGGGCAAGCACTACACCGACCTGAACTACAGCTACCTCGATAAGACCTTTGACGTGAGCGCGGTCAGCCTGCACAAGACGCTGCAGACCGCCATGGAACTCGACGCCATCAACGAGTGGGGGAGCGTGGTCGGATTGAGCTACATCGCCGCCCAGCGCACCTTCCCCGACTACGGCGACATGGCCGACGCCAAGAGCCTGCTCGAGAGCATCGCCCGCAGCTTCGGCTACCACTACGGGGTCCAGAAGAAAGTCCGCATCAACACGGTCAGCCAGAGTCCGACGGTCACCACGGCAGGCAGTGGCGTGAAGGGCTTTGACGAGTTCATCGCCTACAGCGAGGCCATGAGCCCGCTGGGCAATGCGACCGGACAGGCCTGTGCCGATTACTGCGCCACGCTCTTCAGCGACCTCACCCGCTACGTCACGATGCAGAACCTCTTCCACGACGGCGGATTCTCCAACACCGGCGTCAGCATGGAGGTCATCTCGAAATTTGCCAAGGAAGAAGGCTGAATGGGCCTTTCCGCGTAAATTTTATACGCAAACCGCAACCTCCCGTTGAACGATGCGTAGGGTGGTATCCAATCAGCTCCTGCCATGCAGATCCTGAAATTCGGAGGTTCCTCCGTTGCCAACCCTGACCGCATCCGCGCGTGCGGCCGCGTGCTGTCGCACAAGCGACAGACCGACGGCTACCGCGCCCTTGTCGTTTGTTCCGCCCTCGGCGGCATCACCGATGCCCTGACCGAAGCCGGCCGCCTGGCCCGTGAGGGCAACGGCGACTACCGCACCGTGGCCCGCGACATCCGCGACCGCCACATCCAGTGCGCCCTCGACCTGCTCGAAAGCGACACGTATGCCGCCATCGAAGCCGAGCTCAAGGAGCGCCTGAGCCACCTCGATGACCTGCTGTACGGCATCTACCTGCTGCGCGAGGCCAGCGCCCGCACCAACGACGAGCTCACCGGCCTCGGCGAACGCCTTTCCGTACCCATCCTCTGGGGCCACTGCCGCGACCTCGGATTCAACCCGCAGCGCCTCGATGCGCTGGAGTTGATGTGCACGGACGACAACTATGGTTCGGCCCGCCTCGATGTGGACGCTTCCCGCGACCGCTTTGCCCACGCCGGATTCGATGACGGCGACCTCTTCTTCATGGAGGGCTTCATCGGCAGTGCTCCCGACGGTACGCCCACAACGCTCGGCAGGGGAGGAAGCGACCTGAGTGCCGCCTACGCTGCCTGCTTCCTCGACGCCACGGTGCTCGAAAAGTGGACGGACGTAGCGGGCATGATGACCGCCGATCCGCGCGTGGTGCCCTCGGCCCGCATCATCGACGAGCTCAGCTACGCCGAGGCCATGGAGCTCTGCCACTTCGGTGCCAAGGTGGTCTTCCCGCCCACCGTGGCCCAGCTTTCAGAGAAGGACATCCCCATGCACGTCCGCCTGACGGACGACCCGGAAAGCACCGGCACGCAGATTTTGCCGCCGGCACGCCGCTCCGACGCCCCGCTCTCCAACCGCGGCGTCGCAGGACTCAGCACCCTCAAGAACATCACGCTCATCACGGTAAGCGGCGGCGGCATGGTCGGCGTTCCCGGATTCTCGCGCCGCCTGTTCACCGCGCTGTCCCTCGCGGGCGTCAACGTGGTGCTGGTGTCCCAGGGATCCAGTGAGCACGCGATTTCCATCGCCGTGGCCGACGGTGACGCCAACGACGCCAAGAAAGCGCTCAACGAAGAATTCGGCGCCGACCAGCAAGTCGGCCGCATCGGCCCGCTCGTGGTCGAATCCGGCTTTGCCATCGTGGCCCTCGTGGGCGATGGCATGCGGCAGCAGAGCGGCATCGCCGGACGCGCCTTCGGATCACTCGGCCGCAACGGCATCAGCATCCGCGCCATCTCGCAGGGCTCCACCGAGCGCAACATCTCCATCGTCATCGACGCCAAGCACGAACGCAAGGCGTTGCAGGCGATGCACCAGGCCTTCTTCGAAACCGAAGTCAAGGCGCTGCACATCTTCTGCCTCGGCGTCGGCAACGTGGGCGGAACGATGATCGACCAGATCCTCGCCCAGCGCGATGACCTCCGTGATGCGCGCCGCCTCGACCTCCGCATCATGGGCATGTCCAACAGCCGCAAGATGCTCCTGTCCGAGAAGGGAATCAAAGGCGACTGGAAGGCCCAACTCGAGGCTTCCGACACCCCGAGCTCGCCTGAAGCTTTCGTTGAGGCCATTGTGTCCATGGATTTGGAAAACAGCGTCTTGGTAGACAACACTGCAAGTGCAACTGCCGCTGAAGTTTACGAGGAGGCCCTGGCCCACAGCATTGCCGTGGTGGCCTCCAACAAGATCGCCACCAGCGATGCCCAGGAGCGCTATGAAGGCCTCAAGGAACTCGCCCTGCGCGCCGGGGTCGAATACCGTTTCGAAACCAATGTGGGGGCCGGACTGCCCCTCATCGATACGATCCAGCACCTCGTGCAGAGCGGGGACCGGATCCACAAGATCGAGGGCATGTTCAGCGGCACGCTCAACTACGTCTTCTCCAACTTCAACGACGGCATCACCTTCAAGAAGGTCATCGAAGACGCCCGGGCCGCCGGCTTGACCGAGCCCGATCCGCGCACCGACCTGAGCGGCATCGACGTACAGCGCAAGATCCTCATCCTCGCCCGCGAAGCCGGCTACACGCTGGAAATGGCGGACGTGGAAGGGAAGGGGTTCCTGCTCGACAGCCAAATGGAAGGCAGCATCGACGCCTTCATGGACAGCCTCCCCGAGATCGAGGAAGCCATGCAGGAAAAGTGGAAGGAGGCCAATGCCAAGGGCGAGCGCCTCAAGTACGTCGGCTCCTTTGACGCCCAGACGGGCAAGGCCTCGACCGGGTTGACCACCGTCCCGGCCGACCATCCGTTCTACAACATCGAGGGCACGGACAACATCGTCCTGCTCACCACCGACCGCTATGCCGAGCGGCCACTCCTCATCCAAGGCGCCGGTGCCGGTGCCGCCGTGACCGCCATGGGCGTATTCGGCGACCTGATCCGCATCGCCACCAGCCGCTAACCCTCTCTGCGCCCGAACAAACCCACATGAGCCCCAGGGACCACATCTCCGTAGCAGCCCCTGCCACCGTCGCCAACCTCACGGTCGGCTTCGATTGCCTGGGCCTGGCCTTGGAGCGCCCCTTGGAGCGCCTCGACCTGAAGCGCACCGACACCCCCGGCGTGACCATCAAGGAAATCCTGGGAGCCAGCCTCCCCATGGACCCCGCCAAAAACGTCAGCAGTGTCGCCGCACAAAGCGTGCTGAAAACGCTCGGCGTGGAGTGGGGGGTCGAACTGACCATCCACAAGGCCGTGCTGCCGGGCAGCGGAATCGGGTCGAGCGCAGCCTCGGCCGCCAGCGCCGCATTCGGCGTGGCCGCATTGGCCGGCGCCGACCTGAAGCCCCACGAGCTCCTCCCATTGGCCCTCGACGGCGAACAGGTCGCCAGCGGCGCCCGCCATGCCGACAACGTCGCGCCCGCCTTGTTCGGCGGCCTGTGTCTCTGCACCCCCGACGGCCGGATTGACCACCTGCCCGCACCCGATTGGCACCTCACCGTCGTGCACCCGCAAACCGTCATCAAGACGGCCGAGGCCCGCGCCGTATTGCCCTACCACGTGGCCATGAAGGACGCCTTGCACCAGATGGCCCAGCTCGGCCACTTCGTGCACTGCTGCCACACCGGTGACGCCATGGAAGCCGCCTTCGCCCTCGAAGACGTCCTCGCCGAGCCGCACCGCATTCCGCTACAGCCCCACTTCAGAGAAGTCCAATCCGCCGCCATGAACGCCGGCGCGAGGGCAGGGGGCATCAGCGGCAGCGGCCCGTCCAGCTATTGGATCAGCTTCGACAAGGACACCGCCAACGACATCGGCCAGGCCATCTCCACCGTCTTCCTCCAACACGGACTGGACCACCACGTCCACGTGGGCTCAATCGCCGAACGAGGCGCACACATCATCGAAGCCTGACCGCCATGCAGTTCCACAGCACCCACAACAAGAACGTCACGGC
>JAURDB010000126.1 GCA_030828175.1 Flavobacteriales bacterium | reverse complement strand
CGGAGATGCTGTAGATGCGGCAGATACCTACCGAAATTATCAATACGCGAAATTCTCTTTGTCCCGCACCTTGGTGGAGCAGCGCCGCTGAGCCATTTTCGTCGCATGCAGCGAGTAGACATACCACTCCAGCTCGAGAGGCCCCTGGTATTTTTTGATCTGGAGACCACAGGTACCGATGTAGCCAAGGATCGGATCATTGAGATGGCCTTCATCAAGGTGATGCCGGACGGCCAGTGGCAGGTTCGGCCCGATAAGGATCAAGGGCAGGACCGATTGCTGATCAATCCGGGAATGCCGATTCCGCCCGAATCGACCGAAGTCCATGGCATTTCGGATGCCGATGTGGCGGAAGCACCGACGTTTGAATCGATTGCCGTTCGGTTGTTCCGCTGGTTGGAGGGGTGTGATTTGGCGGGATTCAATTCCAATCGATTTGACGTTCCCTTGCTCGCGGAGGAGTTTTTGCGCTGCAACATTGCGTTCAAGGTGGACGACCGCAGTTTGGTGGATGTCCAGAACATTTTCCACAAAATGGAACCACGCACTTTGCGGGCGGCCCTCAAGTTTTACTGCGATGCTGACCTCGACGACGCGCACGAGGCCTTGCCGGATACGTTGGCTACCCTCAGGATTTTTGCCAGTCAGGTGGATCGCTACCGGACGCACACGATCCTCGATTCCCTCGGTGAGACCGTTGGTCCTTTGCCCTCTGACATTCCGGGCATTGCGTCTTTTGCGAGCCGAGGTCGAAATGTGGATCTCGCTGGGCGATTCGTGTACAACGACGAAGATGAAGTCGTCTTCAATTTCGGCAAGTACCGTGGGGTCTTGCTGCGCGATGTGCTCAAGCGTGATCCCGGTTACTACGGGTGGATGATGAACGGTGATTTTCCGCGTTACACCAAGCTGGTACTTCAGGAGGAAATGGCGGCCCTCAAGGCGGCACAATGAGCCTAGGGCGGATTGCGGTCCTGGTTTCCAACGACCTCGAATTCGATCAGCGGGTCAGAAAGACCTGTCATTCCTTGACCAAGGCGGGATGGGAACCCCTTTTGATTGGACGCCGTTGGAAGAGAAGCGATGCTCGGTCGATTGATCGGCCGTACCCCAGCTTCAGGATGTGGCTGGGCGTGCAATCGGGGCCGGTTTTTTACTTGCTCCTCCAATTGGGAATGTTGAGGGCACTTCGCCGCTGCCACCGGGAAGGTGGCGTGCAGGCGGTGTGGGCCAATGACCTCGACACCTTGTGGCCGGCGATATGGGCGGCACGCCGATGGGGGTGGAAGGTGGCGTATGACAGCCATGAATGGTTCACGGAAGCAGAGGGGTTGAAGGGAAGACCTTTGCGCAAGGCACTGTGGCTGTGGTGGGAAAGGCGGTGTTTCCGGCACCTTGAATGCATGCTGACCGTCAATGGAGCCATTGCGGATGCTTATCGGAGTCGCTATGGCTTGAAGGTGGAGGTCGTGCCCAATGTTTCCGAACGAAGTGAGCCGGCTGAGCCGATGTTGAGGTCTGATTTGGGCTGGCCGGAAGACCGCAAGGTTCTCTTGATGCAAGGTGCCTTCATGGACCGCGACCGCGGAGCGTTGGATGCGGTCAGGGCCCTGGTGCACTTGCCCGATTGTCATCTGGCATTGATAGGATCGGGACCGGAGTTTGATGCGGCGGCGAAGGTCGCGGAACGTCTGGGGGTGAGGAGCCGCTTGCATTTGCACGACCGAAAGCCTTTCGAAGTGCTGCGGCGTTGCACGGCGGCTGCCGATGTGGGATTGTCACTGGATCGGCCGACGGTCGAGAATTTCAGATTCAGCTTGCCCAACAAGCTCTTTGATTACTTGCATGCCGGATTGCCCGTGGTTTGCTCGGATTTGCCGGTGGCCGGGAAGTTTGTCAAGGAAGAAGCCATCGGTGAGGTGGCGTCAGCTGCTGAGGGGGATGAAGCGATTGCCCGATCGGTGGCCGATGCTGTCGGAAAGCTTGTGGCCACTCCGCCGACGCAAGCGCATTTGGCCCAGGTCGCTTCGCGCCATCATTGGGGCTCGTATGAGACAAAGTTGCGGAATGCGCTGCATCCGCTCCGTGCTCTTGGATGAGTCGTCTCGGATTCCGGTGATGTCAACTGCGCTTCCAGCGTGACTTGAATCGGATCCATAGAGGTTGCAGGGCCTTGTTCAACCCAGGGCGCATCACGGCCTGTTTGAGTAAACGTTCTTCCGAGTAGAGGGCTGCATTGAACTTTCGCGAAACCCCGCCCGGAGCCGCGCTGGTCCAGTCTTCTCCTGGATTCCAACGGGCCTTGACCCCCTCTTGCCACATTTCAAGGTTCAGCGCGTAGTCGGCAAGGACGGGGTATTCCAATGCAAATCCGCCAAATGTCCGAAGCAATTGCAGGGGGTAGGCGATTCCCTGGTGATGGGCCACGTTTCGCCAGCACAATCCGCGGTCCCATTGGGGAGCGTAGTGACGAGGAACGCGCGGTTCCGCATTGGGAATCCGAACACCACCCAACTCAAGTACATCGTCGACTTCCCTCCAACGATCCAATGCACGGTCCAAACCGGCCAGCGGAATGTCACCGGCACCAAGAAACAAGATGCGCTCGCCGTTCGCCCTTTCCGTCAGCCGGTTCATTGCGTCGTAGATGCCCCGGTCCGTGCGCGCTTCTGCGCTGGGAGAAGAGGCGTGTTCCTGCAATTCCAGTGCCCAATCCCCTGCTTCGGAATCTCCGATTTGTATGAGGACTTCTGGATTTCGGGCCGACAGCACTTGGTGTATGGCAACCAAAGTCCGCTCCAAAGCAGCCGCTTGTTGCTTCCCGGATACGGGAATGGCCAAGGTCAGCATGGGTTTTTGGCTCATGCCGGGGTGGTCACGGATGATACCTCTTCCAACTTGCCTTCCCTGCACCGCAGGATCCTTCCCGGGTGGCGCTTTAGAATGCCGTGGTTGTGTGTGGCCATGAGAACGCAACGTCCACCGCGCGCCAAATCGTGCAAGAGTTCAAGAATTCCTTCGGCTGTCTCGGGATCGAGGTTGCCGGTTGGTTCATCGGCCAGGATGAGTTCCGGCGAATTCAACAGGGCCCGGGCGATGGCCAGGCGCTGGCGTTCGCCGCCGCTTAATTCCATGGGACGCTTGTAGCCTTTGTTTTCCAGCCCTACCGATTCCAGGACTTCGGCAATGCGCCGCTCACGGTCTCCGGCGTCTTTCCAATCCGTCACTTTCAGGACGAACTGGAGGTTTTCTTCTGCCGTGCGGTCCGTGAGCAACTCGAAATCCTGAAATACGATGCCCAGCTTGCGCCTGAGCAGGTGGACATTCCGTTGTTTCAGTGTTCGAAGATCCGTTCCGCAGACCGACCCCTCGCCCTTGGTGAGGGGAAGTTCTCCGTAGAGCGTTTTGAGCAGGCTGCTTTTACCGGATCCCGTCCGCCCGATGAGATAGATGAACTCACCGGCTTTCGCTTCGAGCGAAACGCCGCGCAGGACGACGTGCTCTTCCTGCAGCAGGTCGGCTTCCGAGAGTGAAATGAGGACGGAATCTTCCACAGGCACTCAGTCCACTGCGTAGTCTTTGGCGTCGATCTTGGGATTGACGACAACTTCGTTGATGGTCATCTTCATGGTCTGGCCCTGGTTGGTCATGCTGACCTCTCCTTCAAACAACAAGCCTTTGGCCTCTTGCGTGGCGCCGTAGTCCAAGGTCACCGTCATGTCGCCACGGGGCGTGCTCTCGGAGCGAACGGTGCGGGTGCGCAGTCCGGTTTCGGTGTCAAACCAATGGGTCTCGATGACACCTCCATCGCGCCGCAATTCCACCACATACTGAGGAAGCTCGTTGATCTTCTCCACTCCGAGGAGCTCGGCGGAGATGCCGTAATCGGCGAGGTGCAGGAATTCGAGCAGGTCGTGGTTGCGGCGGGTGTCGAGCACCTTGGCTGCGTCCATGGGCATGGATTGTCCCATGGCATTTTCCACGCCTTTCTCCCCGTCGAATCGGGTTTCCTGCATCATGTTTCCACCTGCAGTAATGCGGCTGTAGCCCGCACCCCCGTTTTCGTGGGCTTGTTCCATGACGAGTACCATGGCACCGGCGGCCATGTTCCCGACGGTTTTGAGGCCTTTTACTTTATCGAATTTGCCGGCTCCACCGCGGGCGGTGTAGTAGGCGTTGAAGACGTCCATGGCCGTCATGCCTTCCGGCGCGGGCTCGAGGTCTTTCAAGGGCTCACCAAAGGCGTCGAAGAATTCGACTTGTCCGGAAGCGGCAAACTGGGCCAGCCCGTCGGCGATGTCGCGGTTGCCGGCGATGGTGATGTTCATGTTGTCCGGGCGCAGGTAGGTGCGGGCCACGCGCTGGACGTCCTCCACGGTGACCGCATCGAGGCGGGCCAGGTAGGTTGCGTAGTAATCGGCGGGGAAGCCGTAGCGCTCGATGTTGAGGGCGAAACGCGCAATGGTCTCGGGACGCTCGAGGGACAGGGCGAAGCTGCCGTTGAGGTAGTTCTTGACGAACTGGAGCGTGCTGTCCGGAGCGGGGCTTTCCACCATCGTGCGGATTTCGGACAGGAATTCCACCAATGAGCTGTCGGTGACTTCATTGCGGACGCTCGCGCGGGCGCTGAAGTTGGCGACGAGTTCGTCGGGACCGATGGAGCTGCGTGCACCATAAGTATAGGCCTTGTCCTCGCGCAGGTTCTGGTTGAGACGGCTGCCGAAGAACCCGCCGAGCATGGTGTTCATCACGCTCACCGCCACCACATCGGGATGACCGGGCTTGAGGTAAACGGGGAAGGTGATGTTGATCACACTTTGGACGGCTCCCGGGACGGGAGAGAAACAGACGCGGTTTCCAGGGGGCGGCACCGGCCGGGCGTAGCGTTGCTTCTCGACCTCATTGGGCCGCCATTCGCCGAAGTACTGCTCGGCTTGGGCCTTGGCCTTCTCGGGTGTGATGTCACCCACGACCACGAGGTAGGCCACGTTGGGCTTCCAGATGGAGGCATAGTGCTCCATCAGGTCGGCGCGGGTGATGGCCTTCACCGTGGTTTCGTTGGAACTCTCACCGTAGGGGTGGGA
>JAURDB010000125.1 GCA_030828175.1 Flavobacteriales bacterium | reverse complement strand
AGGTCCCGGATTCGGACCCCCAGCTCCCCATCACCATCAGCTCGGTAAACAACATCACCAACGGTGCTTACTACATCGACAACGTGGGCAACAACGTGCTGTGCCAGGATGGATATACCGTGAAGCTCACGGCCAAAAGCGCAGTGCAATGCGGAGAGACCTACCACATCCGTCTCGCCATTGCAGATGGCACGGATACCGCGCTGGAGTCCATCGTGATCCTCGAAGCCGGTTCGTTCCAATCCAATGGTGCCAACATCGAGGCTTCCGCCAGCATTGGTGGTGCTCCTGTCTTCTTGGGAGACACCGTGGTGGTCGAAGGGTGCAATGAAGCGGCATTCACCGTCATCCGTCCTGTGGATGCCACTGCAGACACCTTGGAGCTCACGGTATACGGGACTGCGGAGTCGGGGGTGGATTTCGTTCCCCTCGATACGGCCATCATCATGGAAGCCGGCGTTTCCGAGCAACAGATTGTCCTGGAAGTCATTGATGACAACATCGCAGAAGGACCCGAGACCGTGACCCTCGAATACCTGTACGTCAACCTCTGCGGGGATACAACCATCGCTTCTGCGACCCTGGTCATTCAGGATCCCGACCCGATCGTGGTGCAGGCTCCAGAAGAGGTGGCTTTGTGTCCGCCCGTTCAGATTTCTGCCTTGGTGACCCAAGGCTATGCTCCCTTCACATTCGGCTGGAGTACCGGAGACTCCACCTCCACCATTGACTACGGGGAACTGGATCCTACCACGATATTCCTGACCGTCACCGACGTCTGCAACGATTCCATTGTCATCCCCATTGACCTGGTCAATCCGACGCCCCTCGAGGTGGCCATCGTGCAACAAGACGACCCCTATTGCCCAGGGGATCCCGTGCAACTGACCACGGAGGTGATCACCGGAAGCGGCACCGTGACCTGGAACTGGCAACCCAATGCCAACATCGACAACAGCAACGGTGGGTCAGCTACGGTCAGCCCTCCGACCAGTGAGACTTTCTACGTGAATGCGGAAGATGCTTGCGGCCAGACCGACGAAGCCGCCTGGACGGTCCAAATGCCACTCTACGACCCCATCGTGAGTGAAGATGTCACGTTCTGCACAAATCAAGCCGGTGTCCTCGGTGTGCAAGGGGGAACCTTTGTTTACACGTTCAGCGGACTGGATGGGGTTCCGCTGAATCAGGAAACCGATTCCAGTGTGGTTTTCACCAACGAAACCGGAAGCATGTACGTGGGCCTCTTCCCCGCCATTGCGACTGTCGTCATCACCGACGAGTGCAATACAAGCATCGAAGTTGAAGTGGTGGTGGAATTCTGCGAAACCACCGTGCCCAACATTTTCACGCCCAACAATGACGGGGAGAATGACCGCTTTGTCATCGACGGAATTGGCGGCTATCCCGGCAGCAGCATCCGCATCTTCAACCGCTGGGGAGGAGAGGTCTACTTTGATCCGAACTACGACTCCACGTGGGACGCCGATGGCTGCTCGGACGGTACGTATTTCTACATATTTGACCGCAGCGACGGTGAGTCCTTCCGAGGCTCCTTGCAAATCCTGAGAGAGCGGCAGTAAGGGAAAGGGAATTCCCTTTAGACCAACAGGCTCTTTCCCGTCATTTCGGCAGGAACATCCAGCCCCATGAGGTCCAGCACGGTGGGTGCCACATCTGCCAGGATGCCATCGCGAAGGGGACGCCCATCGGGCTCCATGACCACAACGGGAACGAGGTTGGTCGTGTGGGCAGTGTGGGGCGAACCGTCGGCATTCCTTGCGCGCTCCGCGTTTCCATGGTCGGCGATGACCACGAAGCGATAACCTGCAGCGGCTCCCGTTT
Source organism: Flavobacteriales bacterium (assembly GCA_030828175.1). Taxonomy (GTDB): domain Bacteria; phylum Bacteroidota; class Bacteroidia; order Flavobacteriales_D; family Sanyastnellaceae; genus UBA8752. The sequence goes on along the minus strand of JAURDB010000125.1, from coordinate 3,662 downwards.
CCAATACCCTTGCCAGCTGCCTGTCGGTTTCGTTGCAGGCGGCCACGACGGCTTCGAATACACCCGTGTGCCCCACCATGTCGGGGTTGGCGAAATTCAAGCAAACGAAATCAGGAGGGGCATCGGAGGCCATGGCCTCGATGGCCGCATCGGCCACACCGGCTGCGCTCATTTCGGGCTGAAGGTCATAGGTTGCAACCTTGGGCGATGGTGCTACGGCTCGCTGTTCACCTTCAAAGACGGCCTCCCTTCCTCCACTGAAGAAGAAGGTCACATGGGGGTACTTTTCTGTTTCCGCGAGACGCAATTGGGTACCTCCTGAGACGGAAACTGCTTCTCCCAATGTCATCTTCAGGTTTGGCTTGTCATACACCACGTGGACGCCTTGGAACCGATCGTCGTAGTTGGTCATCGTCACGTAATGCAGGTCCAGGGTTTTCATGCCGTGGTCCGGAAAGTCCTCCTGCGTCAGGGCCGTGGTGATTTGACGGCATCGATCTGTGCGGAAATTGAAACAGAAGACAACATCGCCTTCTCGAATTCGGCCGTCTGTATCTCCAATGACGGCCGGCTCCACGAATTCGTCGGTGGTTCCTCCCGAATATGCCGCTTCCATGACGGCTGCCGCATTCTCAAAACGCTGGGCCTCCCCATTGACCATGGCATGGTAGGCCTTGGAAATCCGCTCCCATCGGCGGTCGCGATCCATTGCCCAGTATCGACCGCACACCGTGGCAATGCGCGCACCGGTCTCGTCACAGACCTGCTGCAACTCCGCGAGATATCCTTTGCCCAATTGAGGTGCAGTATCCCGCCCATCCGTGAAAGCGTGCACCACCACCTCGGGAACACCGGCGTCCTGGGCCAGCCTCAGCAAAGCGTGCAGATGCGCCTGTTGGCTGTGGACCCCGCCTTGGCTTACGAGCCCCATGAAATGCAGTCTTTTTCCCTGCTCCTTGGCGCGCGAGAATGCCTCCTGCAGGGTCGGTTCCGACCCCAATGATCCGTCTGCTACGGCCCGATCAATCCTGAGCAGATCCTGGTAAACGATGCGGCCCGCTCCGATGTTGAGGTGGCCTACCTCACTGTTGCCCATTTGACCCTCCGGAAGTCCTACATCCTCGCCGTGCGTAGTCAGTCGGGCATGGGGATGCCGGTCCATGATGCCATCAAAGCAAGGCGTTTCAGCCATGTGGACCGCGTTGTTGCCATCAGGTGTACCCAATCCCCACCCGTCGAGAATGATCAGTGCCGTTTTGTTCATCGCGGCGCGAAGGTACCCATCAGGGTAGGCATGGTCCTGCGGCTCAAGCCCTTTCCCGCCACTTGGTCCGCAGCGGTTCGTGTTGTGGTCTTCGAGCGCCGCTCTTCAATACCCCCATGCGGAACAGATCCAAGGCCAAGACGCCTTCCTTTTGGGTCAGACGAAGCCATGAAGCATGCATGTCCCGCGACCACCGGATGTCATCCACCACCACCCAAGTTTGAGGATTCAACAGAGGCTGAAGCGCATCCCACTGTTCTTCCAACTGTTTTCCTTCGTGAAATCCGTCCAGAAAAACCACATCGAACGGCTGGGCCTCAGAGATCAAAACGGGCAATGTCTTCTCAAAGGGTCCCGGGTGCATCTCGACGGTCTTTTCGGCGACAGCATGGACCGCGAGCCGCTCTGCCGTCCAGCCAGCCAATTCTCGGCTGCCTTCCATTCCTACGTAGTGCGACCCATCCGGGGCCCCAGCCAACAGATAGTCTCCCCCTGAACCCAAGCAAGTGCCCAATTCCAGGATGCGAATGGGCGAACCCGAATGCGCAAAACTCCTGGATACTGCCGCCAGCCACCCCCCTTTTCGAACGTCAGAGGAAGCGGTCCGAGCCAGACCTGAAATGCGACTCCTGCGTATGCCGCCTCCTTCGGGTTGAGATGCGCCAAAATCGCGCCACTCAAGCCAGCTTTGATTCCTTTCCAATGTCCGATCCCGCATTCTTACAGCCTTCACCGAAGTCTGAAGGACCTCTTTTCGCGATTTGCATAGCGACCCAAAGACCCGGGATGTTGGGTCCAAAAGCGGCAATTTCCACCATCCCAAAATCCACCTTGACCACCCTATCAAACCCCGGGTTCTTTCCATGGTGGAAATTTCGGGCTTCCATGACCTATTTTCGCACCTCGATAGGGCGGTTAGCTCAGCTGGTTCAGAGCACCTCGTTTACACCGAGGGGGTCGGGGGTTCGAGTCCCTCACCGCCCACCACTCCCCTTAAATTGAGCGCAACGGGAGGTCCGAGCGGTTTAGCACCTCCCCCGCTCCCCGTGAGTTTCGTATCTTTAAGTAGGTTAAGGAATGGGCGCCATGAGAAATCCCTTGATGGAAATCCAAACACCCCTTGTAGGCTGGAGAAATCTGTTCATCTCTCTCTCGGTCTTTCTGTTCGCGGCGCCATCGGTATCCCAAGGACAAGAAGACGGGCATGGAGTTGCCTACGAGTGGATTGATGTCCAACTGAAAGGAATTCGGACCGACTTTGCTCGTCCGCCCGTCCATGCCCGAAACCTGTACCACGTTTCGCTCGGCATGTACGATGCCTGGGCAGCGTACGACGACGTGGCCGAGACTGTATTGCTGGGAAACACTGTTGGAGGCTATACATCTGACTTTGAAGGCATACCTGAGAACATCCTACCCTTCTTGGACATCCCTACGGCCCGTCGTGAAGCGGTCTCTTACGCCGCCTATCGCATCCTGACCCATCGTTACGAGGACTCTCCCGGATCTGTCATTGCTTTGGGGCGTTTTGACTCTCTTTTCACCGCGAAGGGATACGACCCCAGCCTGACCTCGACCAATTACTTCGGTGGCTCACCCGCTGCTTTGGGCAATTACATCGCGGATCAAGTGATTGCATTTGGAATGCAGGACGGTGCGAATGAAGCCTTTGACTACACCAACCTCTATTACGAACCGTTCAATGACCAATTGGTCATGGACGACCCGGGAAACCCCACCATTGCGGACCCGAACCGTTGGCAACCGCTGGCCATCAATGGATTTGTGGACCAGTCGGGGCAAGTACTGAACAGTTCTCCGCCATTCCAAAGCCCTGAATGGGGATGGGTCGCACCCTTTGCACTGGAGGATGGTCAAATGACCATGTACGAGCGCGATGGGGAATTGTGGCCTACTTGGCTCGATCCAGGACCACCCGTTTACACGGGAGGAGACCAGCCTGCTGCTGCGGACAGCATGTACAAACACCACTTCTCGATGGTCAGTATCTGGCAGTCCCAGCATGACCCATACAATGGCGTGATGATTGACGCCAGTCCCGCCAACATTGGAAACAGTCCCGCGTTTCCGGAGAGTTTTGAGGAATACGGCAACTTCTACAACTACTTCGGTGGAGGTGATGCCGGTATGGGCCACGACCTCAACCCCATAACGGGTCTTCCCTATGAAGAGCAATGGGTCCCCCTTGGCGACTACACGCGCATCCTGGCTGAGTTCTGGGCGGATGGCCCGGATAGCGAAACCCCTCCAGGTCACTGGTTCAGCATCTTCAACGAAGTGATGGAGCATCCGGCCTTCACCTACGACTGGATGGGGGAAGGTGACGAGATTGACCCACTGGAATACGAAGTCAAAGGCTATCTGACCCTTGGCGGAG
>JAURDB010000124.1 GCA_030828175.1 Flavobacteriales bacterium | reverse complement strand
TTGTTCTTCCTTCCCTTGGTGGGAGTCGCTCAAACCGATTGCCTTTTCGAAGCAGAAATCGCCACCAACACGGAAATGTGGGGAGAAGAAATTGCATGGAACATCTATGATTCGGCCGGCAACCTTGTGGTTGCCGGGGGCAATTTCGAGAGCTACGGCAGCTACGTATCCACCGCCTGTCTCGAAGATTCCTGCTACACACTGGAATTGCTGGACAGCTTTGGCGATGGTTGGAACGGCGCTTCCATCTCCGTGAATTTTGCTGCACTCGGCATCATGGTAGGTCCCTTGACGATGGGCTCCGGTGAATATGCGGCCTTCTCGGTCGGCGTTGCGCCCGAATGCAATGGTGTATCCATCGATGGCAACGGAGGCGGAAATGGAGGCGGAAACGCGGATGTGTGGGGTTGCATGGATCCTGCCGCGATGAACTTTGACGCGACCGCCACCTTGAATTGCTGCTGCCAGTATCCTGCGGATTGCAGCACGACCAACACGCTGACCATTGTCCAGCCTTTTGCTCAAAATGACAGCCTGTGGGGCGGTATTGGTTTTGCACAATTGACCATCACTGACGAGAACGGATATGCCTGGTACCCCACCTACAATGGCATTGATGATGCAGGTCAATGGATTCAGGAAGGGTGCATCCCCGATGGCTGTTACAACCTCTCCCTGTACAACACCAACTTCACAGGGGTCAGCACGGTCGACATTTACGTCAATGGTGCGCTTCAGGACACCTATTCCCTGTCCGCCGACCAAGCGGTGGTCAATGACGGCCTGGGCATCAACGAGGACGGCTGCGCATTCAACGTATATGGCTGCACTGATTCCGACGCTCCGAACTACAATCCGGACGCGACCATCGACAACGGCTCCTGCCTCGAACCCTGCGATTGTCCGGAGGTGTACGATCCTGTCTGCGGCTATGACTTCTTCACGGGCCAGACCCTGACCTTCGACAACCTGTGCGAACTGGAATGCGCCGGAGCCTACCTGCAATGGGAAGGCGATTGCTCCGACCAACCCGTCTACGGTTGCATGGATGCAGAGGCTTTGAACTACGACCCCAACGCCACTGCGGACAGCGGCTGGTGCATCTACATGCCCGATTGCAGCGGTTCCAGTTTGGTGTCCTTGTCCAGTGCGGCCGATGGCCCGGATGAATGGGGCAACGTATTGAGTGGCACCTCTGGCTACTTCCATGGCATCAATGGCGCCATCAACAGCTTTGTGTTTTGGACGGACGACGATGGCAACAATGTATCCTACGGGTGCCTCGAAGACGGATGCTACAATTTCTACGTGTATTCAGGTTGGTCTACCGGTGGATCCATTGAGGTTACAATCGATGAGGGCGACCCGATGACCTACATCATCCCTGACGACGCCTTCCAGGCCGTGTTCCCTTTCGGCGTGAACGAGACAGGCTGTGAAGTCTTCATTCCGGGTTGTACCGATCCCGAAGCCCAGAACTACAACCCCAGTGCCACCGAAGACGATGGCAGCTGCGTGTATCCCTTCTCTTGTCCAGACGATCAAATCGCAGGGCAACTTTATGTGTGCACTTTCTCCCAAGGCAACCAGGTCAGCCTGACCATCGTCGACAGCCAGGGCGAAGTCCTCTACAGCCAAGACGGCTATCCCGACTTTACCATTGACTACATCGACGTCTGCCTGGACCCCGAGGAGTGCTACACGGCCATCATGACCAACAATGCCGGAGGCGACTCTTGGAATGGCGGATATTTCTGGATTCAGGCGGGTTGGGACGAGTGGGTCAATGGAAGCCTGCAAGGTGCTTCCTCGGACAGCATCGAGTTCGGCATGGCCGACGACTGCGGTGACGACATTGGAGGCAACGTGTTTGGATGTACGGATCCCGCGGCCCTCAACTACGACCCGATGGCCACACTCAATGACGGTTCCTGCATCTACGACAACGGGGGCACCGACTCCCTCGATTGCGGTGGGGACAATCTGGTCACCGGGATCTTCTTCCCGGGAGACCCCTTTGTGAATGAGGTCAGCTGGGCGGTCCTGGACTCCCTCGGCAATGTGGTATTGACCGGAGACGGCGGTAGCACAGGCAACGGCACGTTCGACGGCGTTGCCCAAGGATGTCTGCCCGACGGTTGCTACACGGTGGAATTGTATGACTCCTTTGGCGATGGCTGGGGAGGCGGATTGCTCATTTTGACGGCCGACCCCTTGGCCTTGACTTTCACCTTGGACGACGGCGACTTTGCCTCCTTCCCCTTCGAAGTGGGTGAAGGATGTGGCGGATCCCCTCTTACCATCTGGGGTTGCACCGACCCGGGTGCCACCAACTTCAACCCCGACGCCAACGCAGAGGACGGCTCCTGCAATTACCTCTTCTGCGAACTCATCGATGTGACCATCGTGATTTTCTCGCTCTCGGGCAGTGACGACATGTCTTGGGATTTTACCGGTTTCTCCGCTGATGGCGACTCCACATGGGTATCCGGCACGGGACTTGTCGACTTCGGAGTCCAGAACCACACACTTTGTCTGGCACCGGGCTGTTACGGTATGGAGATGCAAAGCACCGCCGCCGCCGGCTGGGAAGGCTGGGTTGAAATCTGGGCAGATGGAGAGCTGATGGCTTCGGCGACATATGACCCGGCCGGCGAGAATGCAATGAGCATGGGCATTGGCATGGACTGCGGCGACGAGCCGGGGGCCACGGGGGGAACGACCAACGCCGGCATGAGCGGCTGGGATGCTACGGTGGACTTCAGCATCTACCCCACCCCGACCGGAGAGATCGTGAACATCCTCGGCGATGGATTTGACAATGAGTCACCTGTGGTGGTGCGCATCAAGGACATGATGGGCAAGCTGGTGGCTGAGCGTTCGATCCTCCCATCCGAAGGACCGGCTGCTTGGCAATTTGACGTCCGCGATTGGCCCGCCGGCATCTACACGGCCGAGGGTGTACAAGGTGAAAAGGTCGCAACAGGCAAGGTCATGGTTTCCCACTGATCGTTGCGCTGACAAATTTCCTATCCCCTGTTGCAGGGGGAACAAACAGAGAAAATACCTTCGCGCAGAATAGCGCTAGAGCTATCAACAATTGTGGATAACCATTGTTACCACAGTGTTAACGAGAACGGGTCCCTGGATGGGGCCCGTTTCGTTTTTATGCCCCACTATTGTCCTGTCAGCAACGACAACGCAGCACTCCGGTGATGTGACCCCTCCGGGGGGAAGGGCAACCTTCTGTCGGACCCCCGATGAACGGCTTCGGCCGGGAAGCGGGAAGAACCTTCGGGATCTGTTGACCTTCGACGCGAAGGCGTTGGAGAAGCCGCCCTCCAGCGGAAAGGCATCCTGAGAATGGATGGAGCCCAGCTAACCGGGAGCAATCCCGGACCCAACCAAAGGAGGCATCGCACCCCACCGGGCAACCGGAGCTGCTTCGGCAGCGGGGGACCGAGACGCGAGTCAAGGTCAACTCTTCGGAGGAAAGCGCGGTGAGCACGACACGGATTCGTCCGCGGGTGCTGTGGAAGGGCCGGAAGCCGAAAGGCGGAAGGGCCGACGTCGGACCCCTCGGGGTGCGATGTGCCGAAGAGCCCAGGGAATGGCGCGCCGCAAGGCAGTGTACCCCGGGGTGCTTGGACCCGCCGAGGCAACTCGACAGGTCGACCCGCGACGCTCGCGTCTCGGACCGAGCCAGCCGCAAGGAGGGCCGGGTGCACCCAGGACAAGTAGACGGTCGCAAGACCACGCCTCTTCCAATGCTCAGAGGTCCGGATCGCCGGTAAAATGGCGACGCATGGAGAACCCCCCGTTACTCCATGAGCAGGACACCCCAGGGTGGGCCGTGCCCGGAAGAATCCGCATCAGATGCAGAGGGTCTCGACCCGAAGCGGAAGGTGCGGATTTCTTTTTTGCCCTGATTTTGATTTGGCCCAACCCATCGAAGGAACACGTAAGGTCAGCCCCTCCTCTCAGGGTCAGTCAAAAATGACCGTTCGGTTGCCGTAGACGAACACCCGGTCCTCCAGGTGCAGACGCAATCCACGGGCCAGGGCCTCTCGTTCGCATATGCGTCCCTTACGCCGAAGATCCGCCGGCGTATCGCGGTGCGAAATCCGCACCACCTCCTGGTCAATGATGGGCCCTTCGTCCAAGTCTGCGGTAACGTAGTGACACGTAGCCCCCACCAATTTCACCCCCCGGGCATGTGCCTGATCGTAAGGGCGAGCGCCCGCAAAGGAGGGCAGGAAACTGTGGTGGATGTTGATCATGGCCCCAGCCCTTTTGGCAGAGATGGAATCGGGAAAGACTTGCATGAAGCGGGCGAGAACCGTCAAATCCACAGTGTAGTCGTCGAGCAGCTTGTCCACTTGAGCAAAAGCCGCCGCTTTGTCTCCCGTAAAATCCACATGGTGAAAAGGCACCTTGAACCAACCTGCATACTCCTCCATGTGCGCGTGGTTCGCGATGACACAGACAATGTCACAAGGCAACTCGCGTGTGCGCCAGCGCTGGAGGACATCCACCAAGCAGTGACTGGCTTTCGATGCAAGCAAAGCCACCCGAGGTCTTTGGACATCCTGTTTGACGGTGAGTTCGGTATTCGGACCGTCCAGTAGCTGTGCCAACCCCGATTCCAAACCCTTCCGCAGCCCTTCCTCCGTCAGCTCCACTCCGTCCTCCTCTACTTCGTACCGCATGAAAAACTGATGCGAAGCAGGGTCCGTGAATTGTGCCGCCGTGACCACAGTACCTCCCTGGGCAGCGATGGCCTGACTGACCTCCGCCACGATGCCTCTTCGGTCCGGGCAGGAGAGCATGATGCGAAAGCGGGAAATGCCCCTCATCATTCAGGAAGTTGGCGCTTCGCAATGCGCTCGAGCGGTCCCGGGCAAGCCTTTTGGTGACAGGACTCACAGCCGGAAACCACACCCGTATATGTTTCAGGACCTGGCGCCCGATTGAAATCCGAAACCCTTTTGTGGAAGGCCATGGCATAGGCCGTATAGCCATCCACGAACATGCTTGAATCCGTTGGGGCCAAATCGTTGAGGTCATATTCCGTGAAGGCAGCCTCGGACCAGCGCTTGTCTCCTTCCAGAAATCGGTCGCGGAAGACCACCAACTCTGCATCCAGTTGGCGCATGGCATTGGCCAATTCCGATGTGCGGTTGGGCTGAACCGGCGCCAATTTCTTTTGGGGTTCGCCTTCGCCCGGCGTGCATTGAGCCAAAACCAGAACGCCCAGCAACAATCCCACTGCTGCGGTTGGACGCTTCAAGGAACCCGCCCATAAGCTGCTCATCAATCTTCGATCATCACGCCTGTCGCAGTGAAGGCAAGCTTCAACTCAGGCTCTGTTATGGCGGCAATCTCCTCCTCAGTAGCGCCGGCATCTTCTGCATAATGACGGCGCATGTCCACGGTCAGCGTATCGAAGAAGGCCTCCCCTTCCATGACCGTGCGTTTGCCTTCTACACCTTCCGTAGAAACGAAGAAACCGTAGTCGAGGAACCGCACGAAGACCGTGTCCTCACC
>JAURDB010000123.1 GCA_030828175.1 Flavobacteriales bacterium | reverse complement strand
AATTCTTTGACACCTTGTGTGGTATCAAGTTCCAAAATTTCTTGCGGTCCAAACCAACGAGCATCACTCACCTCTCTGACAGCAGGGGAGATGTGTTCAGCATCAGCTTTGAGCAAATACAAAAAGTCGATGTGCAGATGTTCAGGAACATCTTTGTGGGTTGGAATGGTTTCTTCAAACACGCCAAGGAATTCTACCGATCGCGGGCGGATGTTGCCGAGGTCTTTGCATGCTTCGAGCAGCGTTTCCGTCAGGCCTTCCTGTGGCGCCCCTTCCAGGACAAGGGTGATCCGGTCTCCCAGTGTTTCGTCCGCTCGTCCGCAAACGTACCAGCGCCGCGCGTCCAGCATTCCCTGAACAAGCGGAGACAGGAGGCGTTCTACGTTGTGCGGGTGGACCTTGATCCCACCGGAATTCAGCACATCATCCAGTCGCCCCAGCCACCGGAAGGCCGAGGTGTCGTTTGCTGACATCCATTGCGCAGCATCCCGGGTATGGAGTTGCTGCACACCTCGCAGGGGCGAATCGACAATCAGTGCCTGGTCCGCTCCAATGTGAACGGTGACCCCGGGCAAGGGGCGGTAGGCTTCCGAACCCAAGGAACGGGTCGCGATGTGGGTCAAAGTCTCGGTCATTCCGAATCCCACATGGATGCGGCACGCCGATTCCCGTCCCGCTTCGAGCAGTGCGTCTTCCAAGGCAGGTCCAAGGGGGGCGCCGCCGAGGAGCAGCTGTTGAAAGCGTCCCAATTGGCCCGATTCCATCAGGTGCTGCGCTTGCATGGGTGTGGCCACGCCGAAATCGAATCGGTTACTGTTGGGCCCCGAGGGAATGGCAACATCCGGAGTGGAACTGGGGAGATTTACGGTCAGCTCCCAGCCGAGGATCAGCGCGCGCCAAACGGCCATTCGCCCCCCGGTTCCAGCCGCCGGCAATGCCGACCATGTGCGGATGCTGTTGCCATTCAAGCCGAAATGAGCGGCGGTGGCGTGCGCGGATGCCCGGACGGCATCCGGATGGAAGCGATGGGTCAAGGGTGGACCTGTGCTGCCCGAAGTGTGGGCGGTTGGTTGACCGTTCTCCCACTCCGCAACGACTGCGTCAAATGCCGCCATCCAAGGATGCGGGGGGGGAGTGGAAGGGGCGTTTCCCGCGGTGATGCGCCAGGGGGCAGTCATGGCAGGATGTCGGTCAAATCCCAGGTGTGGCGTTTTCCATTGGCCCGAGCCAAAGGGTGGTCCATCCTCAAAGTGCCGCCGGATACGACGAGAGGAGAAGGAATGTTGTCTGTAAAAAGGCTGCCCGTGCCCAGTCCCTGTGGCAGGGGGCGGGGATCTTCCGCAATGGCGTCCGCAGCCCACTGTGCGATGGCGTTTAGGCCAATGTTGCTTTCCAGCGCACTCGTGGCCCACCAACCTGCCTCCACTTCAGCGGCCAGGTCAATCCAATGGTTGGCTTCCACAAAGCCGCCAATCAAACTGGGCTTCAGGATGATGAATGCGGGTTTGATGAGGTGCAGGAGGTTTCTCCTCAGTGCGGTGTCCTGTATGCCGATGAGCTCTTCATCCAAGGCCACCGGAATGGGGGATTCCGCACAGATGTACTCCATTTTCTTCCACTGACCGGGGCGAATGGGCTGCTCCATGCTGTGGATGTCATACCCTGCCAAACGGTCCATTTTGCGCAACGTAACCGCAGGGTCTGCATCGTCCAGTCCCCCATTGGCATCGAGACGCAAGGTGACCTTGTCAACGGGAGCTACCGATCGAATCGCCTCAATACAAGCACATTCCTGGTCGAAGTCCAGTGCGCCCACCTTCATTTTCAAAGTAGTGAATCCGCGGTCGAGCAAATCCTGGGCTTGTTCCACCATGGATTCAGGAGTGCCCATCCAGATGAGCCCGTTGATGGGCACGGGATGGCCCTGCGTGAAGGGGCCGGGAAAGAGGGTGCGGTCCCCTTCGGTCAGCAAGTCGATGAGGGCCGTTTCCGCAGCGAAACGGACCGCAGGGTATTGCAGGCTCATCGACCTTGGGTCCAAGGCGCCCGAAGTGGCCAACTTCTTCAGTTCCATCCGCGCCCGGGGGGCAGACTCGGGACTGAGACCGGGAATCAGACTGCATTCGCCGATGCCGATCCGGCCGTCCTCTTCCAGGTCACGTGCCACCACGAAGAAGCTGGGCTTCTCCGTCAACACGCCGCGGGAGGTGCCTGCCGGCTGTTTGAAATGGAGCATTCGCTCCACGATGGTGATTTCCAGACCGGTCATGCCAAGGGGCTGAGAAAAAGGAACAGGGCGATGGCAAACGTGCTCAAGGCGATTTTCTTGAGTTCTCCATCCAGCTCGTGGGGGGCATCGGTCCGCCACACAAAGGCGAGGTGTTTGGCATGGACCAGGGCGAACAGTCCGTACCACAGTTGCCCCCGCCAGGGACCCCCTGGATCCAAAGCCCAGAAGGAGAGGAGGGCGGCCCAACCACAGATGAGCAGCAGGGCGTGGTACTTCTTCCCCCAATGGAATCCACGGCGCACGATGAGGGTGCGCTTTCCCGTGGCTGCATCCGAGGCGTGATCACGAAGGTTGTTCAGGTTGAGCACGGCCACACTGAAAAGCCCAATGGCCATCGAAGGCAACAGCCAGCGCGGGTCGAAGGTGCCAGAAATGAGGGCGGCGGTCCCCGCCACTCCGGCGACGCCAAAGAAGAGCAAGACGCTGATGTCGCCCAAGCCGCTGTATCCGTAGGGCCGTTTGCCGGCGGTGTACGCGTAGGCAGCCGCGATGGCGACCATGCCAATCCCCACCCATTGGACCAGTTGGATCAGGTCGCCTTCAACCGAGAGAAGCACGGTAGCCAAGCCACTGGCAAATGCCAGCGCTGCGGTGGCCGCGACTGCGCGCTTCATTTGCCTGGCGGTAATGCGGCCCGAAGCCACTGCGCGATCCTGTCTTTGCGCGCCTTCGGCACGATCGGCGCCGTTCTCGAAATCGCCGAGGTCGTTGGCGAAGTTCGCCAGTACCTGAAGCAGCAAGACCGTGATGAGGCAGCCTGCGAACAGGGCCAGGAACCTGTCATCCGGCACGCCCTTGGCTGCAGCCAAAGCTCCCCCGGTAAGCACGCAGGCACTGGCGAGAGGCAAGGTCCGCAGGCGGGCCGCACCGATGAAGTCCCCTAGCATGGACTCAGGGGAACTTTGGGTATTGCTGGAAGTTGGGGTCGCGCTTCTCCAAGAATGCATTCTTGCCCTCCTGGGCTTCTTCCATCAGGTAATACATCATGGTCGCATCGCCTGCAAACTCCATCAAGCCTGCCTGTCCGTCCAGTTCTGCGTTGAGGCCGCGCTTGATCATCCGGATGGCCATGGGCGAGCGTTTCATGATGGTCTGGCACCACTTCACGTAGGTGTCTTCCAGCTTCTCCAGCGGCACGACCGTATTTACCAGGCCCATGCCTTCTGCCTCGCGAGCCGAGTACTGTTCGCAGAGAAACCAAATTTCACGGGCCTTTTTCTGGCCCACGTGGCGGGCGAGGTAGCTGGACCCGAATCCGGCGTCAAAACTGCCGACTTTGGGCCCGGTTTGACCGAAGATGGCGTTTTCCGAAGCAATGGTCAGGTCGCAGACGACATGGAGAACGTGGCCGCCGCCGATGGCATAGCCGTTGACGGCGGCAATGACAGGCTTGGGCAGGGATCTGATTTTGCGGTGCAGGTCAAGCACATTGAGCCGGGGAACACCGTCCCCACCTACATAGCCGCCAACACCCTTGACATTTTGGTCTCCGCCACTGCAGAATGCCTTGTCACCCGCGCCGGTGAGGACCACGACCCCGATGTCTTGCCGCTCCCTGGCAATGTCCATGGCATCGAGCATTTCAATATTGGTCTCAGGCCGGAACGCATTGTAGACTTTTTGCCGGTCAATGGTAATGCGGGCGATGCCCTCGAAGAATTCGAACCGGATGTCCTCGTAGGACTTGATGGATTCCCAGTTTCTCACTTGCGACATGGATGTGCTTTGAAGGATTGACAATGCCGACCCGTGCCTTGTTCGATGTGCGGTCCTGAAGGGTCAGAAGGGGTCGCAAAACTAATGCCGGACGAATTCCATATAGCGCAAATATTCTGCGGCACTTTGCTCACCGGGCGTGACAATTTCCAACACCTTGGGTGCGTCAGAGGGTGTCCACCAATCCCGGAGGGCCAACCGGAGGGCTGTCTCGTCCGTCACGCGCTCGTGCTCCAGCCCGTGCAGATCGCACAGCGGGCGCAACTCTGTGTCGTGCTGCCATTCAAAGTGTGAGGTTGCCATGCGGGTGCGATCCGGTCCATCCAACCAGCGGAAAATCCCCCCTCCGCCGTTGTGGATGACAGCGATGCGCAGGTCCGTGGGCAGGGGGTGCAAATGGAAAGCGTTGGCGTCGTAGAGAAAGCCCAGCTCCCCCGTGATCAAGGTCACGCGTCTGCCGGCGAGGGAAGCGCCAACCGCCGTGGAGGAGCAGCCATCGATGCCCGCCGCGCCGCGGTTGGACCAGGCCATGGGACCCTTCGTTGGGCTGAACAGGGCCGCATAACGGACCGGAGTGGAATTCCCCAGGTGCAGATCCCAGTCTTCCGGGAGCATGTCGTGCAGACATTCATGGGCCTTGAGGTCGCTCCAAGCGACAGCGGCCATGGCGTCCCCGTGCGCATGGCGGAGCTTTTTCTCAAGCGCCCACCAACGGTTCCGCCATTCCATGGATGTCGAGTGGGACGGACCAGGGGCCGGGGTGGCTGCCAAGGAAGCGGCGCCCGCCTCCAATGCCATGTCCACCGGGCAAGCTGCGCCCCGGCACGAAGTTCCGAAGGCATTTGGCGATTGTCCTGAGCGGTCGAGGTGGATGTGTTCAGCAACACCTTGGCTGAGCGCAGCGCGCAATCTGCGCGACAACAGGGGAGCGCCGAAGGTGACAATCAGATCGGGTTGAACTTCTGCCCATGGGAGCCCTTCCGAATTCCAAGCGGACAGCCATCGGTCACAGGCGGTGATGACGGGCACATCCTTTTGGGCCAATCCGCTGGTCGGATCTCCTGCGATGACAGCATGTTCAGCCCAGGTCGAGAGGGAGGCGCCGGACAGAGAAAGGGACTGGGTTCCTCCCAAGAGAAGGATGCGTTCTTGGTTTTCTGCCGCCCGCCGCATGCGGCTGCCAAAGGCATGGGCCGCCTCCTGATAGGACAGACGATCAGACGCAGAGTCCCCATTCGGATCTGCGGGGACAGGGGGTGTTCCCAAGGGATGACCAGCCCCCTCCGTGCCCTCCCCGTAAAGTGGCTCTTCGAAAGGGCAGTTCACATGGATGGGCCCCTTGCCGAGCGCAGCAGCCATGGCGTCGAGTTGCGCTTTCGCTTCCTGCTTGTTGGCCGGAGACCAGGTGAAATGCGCACGGGTATGCAGGGCGTGCAATCCATCCTGCAACAAGGTCTGGCTTTGCCATTCGAGGTGGGCGCCCGCAGGACGGTCAGCGGTCAAACTGATGAGGGGCAAACCTGATCGGTCCGCCTCTGCGAGGGCGGGACCGTGATTCAATGCTGCCGTGCCGCTTGTGCAGCATACGGCCACCGGTCGCTGCAAGGCGAGGGACATGCCG
>JAURDB010000122.1 GCA_030828175.1 Flavobacteriales bacterium | reverse complement strand
AGGAGCTTTTGCAACAAGTCGAGGTACTGGCGCATGAACCGAAATTAGGCCGGAGAGCGGCCGATTCCGCTCAATGTGCGTGGACTGTGGAAATGTGGTCGCGCAGGGCGAGGACGCGCTGCTCGGCGGAGTCGGCGGAGTCGGCGAGCACGGTGACGTGGCCCATCTTCCGCCCTTCGCGGACGGCCGCCTTGCCGTACAGATGCGGGTGCAGGCCCGGTTCGGAAAGGGCGGCCCCCAGCGCCGGGTAGAGCGGAGTGCCATTGGCGCCCGGAGCGCCGATCAGATTGAGCATGGCGGCGGCGGAGCGCTGGGCGGTGTCGCCCAAAGGCAGACCGAGGATGGCGCGAAGGTGCTGCTCGAATTGCGACGTGCCGCAGGCTTCGATGGTGTGGTGGCCGGAGTTGTGGGCGCGCGGGGCGACCTCATTGACCAGGATGCGCCCCCCCTTGTCGAGGAAGAGCTCAATGGCGAGCAGGCCCACGAAATCCATGGCCTCCACCACGGACAGGGCCACCCGGCGGGCCTCGGCTTCCACCGCCTCGGAGATGCGGGCCGGTGCGACGAGGTAGTCGACCAGGTTCAGCTCGTTGAACACCGACTCCACCACCGGATACGTCTTCACCTCACCGGTCGTCGAACGGGCGACAATGACGCTCAGCTCCTTCTCGATGTCCACAGCGTCTTCGAGAACGGATGGGGCGTCAAAGGCATAGCGCGCCTCGTCCTCCGTGCGGATGACCTGCACGCCGCGGCCGTCGTAGCCACCCGTGCGCAGCTTTTGCACCACCGGCAGGCCCCGCGACAAGACCTCGGCCCTGCCGTCCTCCACCAACGCGAAGTCCGACGTCGGGATGCCGTGGTCGGCGTAGAATTGCTTCTGCGTACCCTTGTCGCGGATGAGCGCGAGGTGCGCGGGGTCAGGCAACACTTGCACGCCCATCGCCTTGAGCGCCGTCAGCCCTTCGGTACTCACGTTTTCAATCTCCACCGTCACGACATCGAGGCTGCGGCCCCAGGCGATGACCGCCTCGGCGTCGTTGAGATCGCCCTGCGTGAACCGGTGGGCAATCCGGGCGCAAGGGCACTGCGGATCCGGATCGAGCACCTCAATGCGGAAATCAAAGTCCAGCGCCGCCTGAATCGTCATGCGGCCGAGCTGACCGCCACCGAGAAAGCCGATGCGCAGGTCCGCGCCATTGCGAAAGGTTGCCGATTCTCCTTGCATGGGCGCGAAGATACCGGGGTATTTTCGGAGCGTCATGAACAAAGGCATTCTCCTCTTGACCCTTCTGGCAACACTGTCCGGCAACCTCAAGGCACAGGGCGACTGGTGGTTCGATTCCGAAGAACGGGAGCGTGACATCACCGGCGTCGACAAGCGTTCCATGTCCGAACGCAGCTTCAAGGAGCGCCTCACCTTCGGTGGCGGGGCCGCCCTTCAATTGGGCACCAACACCCTCATCGGCGGCGCACCCCAGATAGGATACCGCATCAATCAGGACCTCATGGCAGGACTCGGAGGGACCTATTACTTCCAGCGCTTCAAAGCGGACTACGGCAACGTGGACAACCACCTTTTCGGCGCCAACCTCTTCGCCCGCCACAAGTTGCTCGACCGCATTTTCGCCCACGCCGAATGGGAACAGGTCAACGTCCAATCGGCTCAGGCCTTTGACCCCAATGCCCGCAGTTGGTTCTCCCTCCTTTGGGTCGGAGGCGGATACTACACCGGACTCAGCGACCGATTGGGCGCAGGATTCACCCTGCTCTACGACATCTCGGAAAACCAAGGGTACCCTTATCAGAACCCGACAATCCGGGGCGGGTTGAGCTTCGGCTTCTGACGGTTCCTCAACAAGCACCCTTTTCCTGAAAAAGCGCAACTTGCGCCTGCATTTCATTCGCCATGGACGTACTTCAGAACACCTTTCTCGGCAACACCCTGGAGCATTGGCTCTTCGCCCTCGCTTGGGCCATTGGTGGCATCATTGTCGCGCGCATCCTCTACAAGGTGGTGGGTGGATTGGCCCGCCGCATCACTTCCAAGACAAGCACCAACCTCGACAACCTCATCGTTGACAAACTCGAGGAGCCTTTGGTGCTCGCGCTCACCATCATCGCCCTGCGCACCGGTTATGGCGAACTGACCTTTGGCGATGGGGTCGATTCCTTCGTGGACGCGGCGATGAAGGTGGCATACGCACTGAACATCACTTGGGGCATTGCGCGTCTGGTAGACGCGGTCATCATGAATTTCTTCGTGCCCTACACCTTGAGCAAGGAGAGCGCGATGATGGACCAATTCGGGCCCATCCTGCGCAAGGGCCTGCGGTCCGGCATCTGGATCTTCGGTCTCATCATGGCGCTGAACAACGCGGGCTACGATGTGGGCGCGCTCATCGCCGGTGTCGGCATTGGCGGTTTGGCCATGGCCATGGCGGCCAAAGACTTCGTGGCGAACATCTTCGGCGGCATCACGGTCTTCGTGGACAAGCCCTTCCAGGTAGGCGACCGCGTCCAAATCGGCGGCTACGACGGCACGATCGAGGAAATCGGCATCCGCTCCACAAGGCTCCGCACCTTGGCTGGGCGCCTCGTCATCATTCCCAACTTCAAATTCACCGACAGCTTCGTCGAGAACGTCACCATCGAGCCTTCGCGCAAAATGTCGCTCACCCTCGGTCTGACCTACGACACGACACCCGAGCGGGTGGAAGAGGCCATGGACATCCTCCGCCAGATCATCGAGGGGCGCAGCGCCACGATCGAGCCCAATCCCACCATCTGGTTCGAGAGTTTCGGCGATTTCTCGCTGAACATCAAGATGATCTACTACATCAACAAAGAGGGGCACGTCGCCCACGACCCCGGTGCCATCCACCTCGAAATCCTGAAGCGCTTCAACGCAGCCGGGCTCGACTTCGCCTTCCCAACGCAGACCCTGCTCACGCCCGACGTCTCGGCGAGCTGATCAGCGGGTGCGCTCGGGGTTCTCGCGGACGAAGGCCGCCCAGCCGCCGCCCTTGCCGCCCAAGGTTGGGGTGCCCATTTCGTAATGGTGGCAGAGCGCCACGGCCAGCCCGTCCGTGGCATCGAGGTCGCGCGGCATGTCCGCATCTGGGATGGACAACGTGCGCTGCACCATCGCGGCCACCTGTTCCTTTGAGGCCGTGCCTGTTCCGGTGATGGCCTGCTTGACACGGCGCGGGGCGTATTCGGCGACCGGAACCTCGCGGACCAAGGCGGCCGCAAGGGCAACACCCTGGGCCCGGCCCAGCTTCAACATGGACTGGACATTCTTGCCGAAAAAGGGGGCTTCCACGGCAAAGTAGTCTGGAGCATGCGCCTCAATCAAGCCGGCACAGCGGTCGTGGATGCGCTTGAGCTTGGCCGCGGGGTCCTTGACCTTGGCGAGATGCAGGGCGCCCATTTCCAAGAGCTCCACCCGCTGGCGGGACCAAGCGCGGATCACACCGTACCCCATGATGGTGGTTCCGGGGTCGATCCCGAGGATGATGGTCGGACCTTCCTGCACAGGCACAAGTTGGCATAGAACAGGGGCAAAATCGCCCACCAGGGGCACGAGGCTATCCACAGTGCATTGACGCTTCACCTTTCGCCTCCCCCAAAGACATTCATTCCAATTACATCTACAAATTATACATATGTATCTGCTTGGGAACAGATATCATCTCATTGGCAATTCCTATCTTTCCCGTGTGACACCTCACTCCAAAACCTCCGCCGTCCGCAGCTCGGCTTGGACCTCATCGAATGGGCGCATAGGGCCCGTTTCGTTGAAGCTCCCTCGCACCATCCAATGGGGCGTGCTGTTCCTGCTGCCAATGGCCGCGTCGGGGTATTGGCTGTACACCCGGTTGGCCGCATTGCCTGCCGAAGCCTGGCAGCTCACGATCTATCCACTTGCTTTGCTGGGCGCCGTATTGCTCGTCCCGGTAAACTGGTGGCTTGAATCCTTGAAATGGGCCGAGCTGTTGCCTTGGGCGCGCATGGCCCGCCGGACCCGAGAAGTCCTGTACGGCACAGCTTGGAGCATGATCGGCCCCTTCCGCCTCGGTGCGGCCGTGGGCCGGGTCGCCGCCGTCAATAAAAGGGAACGCAACATGGCTGTGCGGGCCTTCGCCACCGCATGCGTATCCCAATGGTGGTGCACCATCACCGCAGCCGCCATCGGACTCTTGTGCGCGGGGTTTTGGGGCGCAGGGGTGTCGGTTGCCCTCATCTCCGGGATCACCTTGGGCCTGTATTTTGGATGGACCCCCTCTTTTTGGAATGCCATCAAAAAGTCTCCCCTGTGCGGTCATTGGGGATTGAGCCGGAAAATCGCAACGGTGCGCAGGCGCCGCGCCCTGACAATCAGCATCGCCCGCTTCTTTGTCATGATGAGCCAATTCGCGTTGTTGTTGAACGCCTTTGGTCACCTGTCGGGATGGACACATTACATCGACCGATTTTTCGCGCAAGGACAAGGCGTGGCTTTGACGTGGGGCTTGACGAGCCTGGCTCCCATGCCCGCGTTTGGCGACCTGGGATTGCGCGAAGCTGCCGCCCTCCTCGCCATCGCAACCCCCACCCCCGCTGACGTCACCGCTGTTGTGGCGGCTACCCTCACCTTGTGGGTGATCAACCTCTTCATCCCGTCCATTGTGGGATTGGTGTGGCATTGGAATGCCCAGCGCCGGGAGAGCGGTTTGGGCGCGAACTTCGGGGCGTGACCCCTTGGACGATTTCCCTGCTTTTCTTGCCCTTGCTTGCCCACCTCGGGCAAATACGGAGGTGGTCGCGCCATTTCAAGGGTGCCCTGGAAACGGAACATGTCGCGGTTCAAACCGGACAAGGCGCCCATTCACATTCCCATTCCGATCCCCCGCCTCCAGGCGTGACCGTGGTGCTGCCGGTCAGGAACGAGGCACAGACCCTGCCCCGATTGCTCGGAGACCTGGCGTCAGGTGCAGTTCATCCCACAGCGGTCATTGTGATCGACGATGCCTCCGATGACGGAACAGCCGAAGCCCTTGCGCCGCTCAGCCAGTGGCCATTTCCGGTGCGGTGGATGGCCAATCCCGGCCGCGGAAAGAAGGCCGGATTGTCTGCCGGAATGCGAATGGCGGAAACGGAATGGGTGGTCCAGGTCGATGCGGATGTGCGGGTTCAGCCGGGATTTCTGGACGCCATAGGCAAGCACCTGGCGCGGGATGGAGCAGCGTCGGACATGCTGTTGCTGCCGCTCCGGTTGGCCGATACCGCAGCGGGTGCCCCGTCGCGGACCTTTGACCTGTTGCAGGCCCTCGACTTCGCGGCGATGCAAGGTTGGGCGGTCGCCGCCGTGCGCCGAAACCAACCGGCCATGGCCAGCGGCGGCGCCTGGATCTGGCGGCGATCGGCCTTTCCCCACGACCACCTCCGACCGGAGCTGGCCAGCGGCGACGACGTGTTTTCACTCGCGGCATTGATCCAGCGGGGCGACGGCCCTCGCGTCGGTTGGTGCGGCCATCCCGAAGCCATGGCCTCGGCCGCCCCGATGCCCACCTTGGGAACCCTGTTGGACCAACGCATACGCTGGGGCGCCAAATCCACTGCCTACCCCAAAGCCCTCTCCGAAGCCCGCAGGGTCGCCACCGTCATCGCCGCCGTTCACCT
>JAURDB010000121.1 GCA_030828175.1 Flavobacteriales bacterium | reverse complement strand
GCCGTAATCATCAATTACTTCGTAGGTGCTTGCAAGTGCCGTGCTATTTCCGAGGTCTTTGGTAATGGTAATCGAAGCGTTCTGCCCGCATTCTGGTGCAGCTGTCCAAAACTGAGTGGTCGCTGTACTGCCTTGAATTTGACCATCCACATAGAAACTCAAAGAGTTCGAGTAGATGTCAATTAGCGCTTGTGAGGTGGCTTCGCCATACCAAAAGACGACCTGTCCTTCATAGGTGCAGCTACCATCAAAGTTGTCTGCTGATGGGTCAAAATTGGTGGCGTTAGCATCGGTACAGCCATCCACTGAGCAGCCAACCAAAGCGGAGCTGATCGCGCTGGCAATCATGATGTAGCGTAAGTTCATTAGGGAAATTTTCTTTCGAAGGTAATGTTTGTCCCGGTTAATTTTTGTGACTCATAATCAGTCGTTTGTTCAGCCACAAGCATCAGGTAGGGCCATGATTCAGGCTGCTTGTTCGGAAATGAGTTGGTGGTTGTTCAGCGGATAGAATGGAAATGGAAGAATTCATTTTTTCCTCAACCTGAAGCTCATGAACCTTTCACCGGGTGGGCGAAACAAGAGCGGTGGTGGAAGACCTTGCCTCCATGAATTCGATGATGATTTTCGCTGTGATGGCGGTGTTGTTGCCCGTGCTGGTCATCTACAACCGCCGCAAGCGAAAGTGAGCTACTGAGTGCCATAAAGCGGTTACGGAGGGGATATCGGGTTTATCTCGATATTTACCGCTCTTAAATCGCTTGTCATGAGGCCACAATCTTTATTGGTTTTCCTCTTCATGGGCCTTGCTGTCTCCTCGAAGGGGCAAGAGCCCATGTTCGTTCATGTAGAGGTGAATGTGGACTCCCACGGATTCATGTGCCCCTTCCTGACCCCCATGTTCCTGGGCTATGTGGAAGACAAGGGGGCAATATGGGTACACCATGATCCTGACGCCAGTCTGGTGTCCTTTGCCTTGCCCCTTGATTCACTTGCGTCAGCAGATGAATTCACCGAGCGTCTGGTCCTGATTGGATACCAAGAGGAACAGGTGAACTATGCCAGGTTTGACACGACGGCCACAGCGCCACATCCCCCGCAGCCATGAAATTGAAAATCGGGATTGTGGCCGCTTGGATCGGGTGCTCGTTTGCGGCACTTCACGGTCAGGAAGAAATCGACCGGACGTTTCTCCGTCGTTATAACTACGGAGGGATGCAGGGTGGGTTGGCACTGGCAACCACCGAGGACGGGGGGTTCGTGGCGACCGGTCAGCACGAGGGAAACGGATCTGCAGGCGGATGCGACGTCTATGTGTACAGGGTGGATGCCTGCGGCAACAATCTGTGGTTTCGGCTTTTTGGTACCGGCAGCAGTGAGGGGGGCAAATCCATCGAGGCGACCCCTGATGGCGGTTTCATCATTGGGGGACACGGCAGTGCTGGCCTCCTGCTGAAGCTCGACAGTGAAGGCGAAGCAGAATGGTACCACCACTACAACGCCCTGGATTGGATTTTCGACGCCATTCCTGCCCAGGACGGTGGCTACGCCGCCCTCGGCAGGCAGTCGGGCGCCCCTGTCTTGCTCAAGGTGGACGAAGATGGCATCGTCGAGTGGGCCAAACGGTATCCCGGATTCCATGAGATGCCTTTGAGTCTGGCACAATTGGACAATGGAGACTACATCTTCGTGGCCAATCAGGCTGGGGTTGGTCGAGATGTGGATGTGGCCCGTGTGGACAATGAGGGGGCGGCCGTTTGGATGAAGCGTTACGGGGGTGGGTTCAACGATTTTGACCACACGACTTGGGGGTGCAATGCGTTGCTCGATGCTGAAGGTGATGCGGTCTACGTAACGGCTCCCACGACTTTGGGTAGCATGGGCAACGAGAACATCCTCTTGATGAAGCTCGATCTGGAAGACGGTGAGCCTATTTGGTCCAAATCCTATGGGTCCAATGGAGGGGACCAAAGCCGGGACATGACCATCACTTCAACAGGCATTGCCATCGTAGGCAACACCTCGGGTTACCCACAATCTGCTGCGTCCAACCCCGACATGCTCGAGCAGGATATGGGCGAGCGGGATGTATTGATGTTCCACATCGACGGGGACGGAAACCTCGATTGGGCACAGACCTATGGGGGCAATGAGCGGGACAAGGGCATTGGTGTGCGATTTGACGAAGAGGATGGTTTCACCATCAGTGCATACACCAGTTCCAGTGTTTTCGGAAACACGGATGGATCCATGGATCCCCTGTTCATCCGCACGGATTCCGTCGGTCAGGTAAACTGTCAGTCTGTTCCTGTGCTGCTTTCGGTTGAGGAGGTGGATGTGAACCCGGTTTCGGCAGGGTCGGCCACGGATATCTCTGTTTCGGCATCGGGGATCAATCCCAGCGTCAATGAAATTGTGCCCGATGATGTATACCAATGTCAAACCTGCTATACCGAGCCTCTTTTCGAGTGGAGCACGAATCAGGTTTGCGTTGGGGAACCCGTAGAGTTCTATAACACCACCCAGGTAGGGCTCATCTGTTTCCAGGAGTGGGAGCTGGAAGGGCCGGAAATTCCTGGGGGCATTGTGTTTCCTGGTAGCGC
This sequence comes from Flavobacteriales bacterium, assembly GCA_030828175.1. Classification (GTDB taxonomy): domain Bacteria; phylum Bacteroidota; class Bacteroidia; order Flavobacteriales_D; family Sanyastnellaceae; genus UBA8752. The sequence goes on along the minus strand of JAURDB010000121.1, from coordinate 3,078 downwards.
GGACACCATCAGCTATGTCTTCAATACGCCGGGCGACTATACCATGACCTTGCGCAGCACCTGTGACTCTTCCGATGAATACTTCATCATTCCCCTCTTTGTCCACGAGGTTTACCTGGATGAGGTCCTGCTCTCCGACTACAATGGCTTTGAGGTCAGCTGTCCTGGTTCGGCAGACGGAGCGGCCGAGGGGCAGGCGTCAGGTGGATCCTCCGAGGGAAATTACAATTGGGAATGGATGTTGGATGGGCAGCTGCTGCTTCCCGAAGATGATGTTCTTGATGGATTGACAGCGGGCGAATTGCAGGGGGTTGTTTTTGATTACCTCGGATGCAGCGACACCCTTGTGGTGCAATTGCAAGAACCTCCGCCCTTGTCGACGGAGGTAAGTCCAGTCAACCAATACAATGGATTTGCTGTGAGCTGTGAGGACGCATCCGATGGTGCCGTGGAGGTGGTCATGGCCAGTGGTGGCGTAGGAGGGTATGTGACACATGTCGTTGCCGAATCCGATGCTCTGCTCCCCCTGGAAGGGCTTTCTGCAGGGAGCTACATGGTCGAGACGATAGACGCCAATGGTTGTACCGTGTTGGATTCTGTTTTGCTCGTAGCCCCTCCGCCGCCAAGTGTGAATCTCGCAAGTCAGCTGGACAGCTGTGAGTCGGGCAATGGACGAATCGACGCCGTTTATGCGTGCGGTGTGCCACCGTGTTCGCTGATTTGGCCGGAAAGCGTGGGGGCGCTGACGGTATTGAATGCGCTGACAGAGCGCCTGGATGGCCTCGCGGCCGGAGACTACGAGATTGCCGTAATGGATGGAAATGGCTGCACATCAGTACAATTCATCACCGTTGAGCAGACGAGCATGCCACAGCCCAGTCTGGTCGTGAATCCCAGCTCAGGTTGCCTTCCTGACTTGGAGGTGACGGTGGAGGAGATCGGCGCGGATGAGGTCGTACAACGGTTGTATGATTTTGGTGAGGGCCCGTTGGAGATCTCCTTTGGGGATGAAGGACATCAAGTCAGACAGCGCAGACACGTGTATACCCAACCCGGTGAATACCTGGTCCAGGTTCAGGTCCTGAATGAGGATGGCTGCTTGGATCAAGTGGAGGCACCGGTGTCGGTGCAAGAGGGCCTGACCATTTTTGCCCCCAATGCATTTACCCCGGGGAACGATGGATTCAACGATGGCTGGCGGGCAGTGGGGTCCGGTATCAAGCGGTATCATTTGGTCATTTCCGATCGGTGGGGTGAGACGTTGTTCGAATCCGATGACCCCGGACGGTGGTGGAACGGAAGCCCTCGCGGAGAAGGTCTATCCCACATCAATGACCTTTTTGTTTACATGATCGAAGCTACCGGACTTTGTGATGACTACGAGCGCTTGATGGGCACCATCATGCTCGTGCGCTGATCCGACTCTGCGGCTTCAAAGGGTTACCTTGCTGCATGGCCAAGAGCAAGCACATGCGGTGGTTCCACCGCGCATTCGCCCGCGCTGCGCAGCTGACGGGACGGACAGACGATGTGGAACAAGGTGTCCGGTTGGCCGATGCGCTGGCGCAATCGGTCTCGTCCCAAGGCACCATGCCCCGGCGCGCTGCCCTCAAGACCATGGGGACCTTGGCGGCCCTTCCGCTCATGTCCGCAGGGTGCAGCAAGGAGCGCAGACTCGCGAATGCGCGCGTAGCGATCATAGGCGGCGGCCTGGCCGGACTGACGGCTGCAGTGCGCCTCAAGGACATGGGGGTGACCCCCTTGTTGTTCGAGGCTACCGAACGCTTCGGTGGGCGGGTGCGCTCCATCGGCGGCGTGCTTCCGGAAGGCAAGACGTTCGAGGCCGGCGGCGAGTTCATCGATGAGGACCACACCTACATGCGCAGCCTCGCGGAGCGCTACAGCCTTCCGCTGGACGATCTCGACGACACCGACCTCGATGGCATGCGCTACGCATTCAATGGGGCCGAAGTCACCACCGAGGAACTCGTAGAGGCCACCGCGCCATACTTGCCGGCATTCGAAGCGGATGTGGCGGCGCTGGAGGAGGACTATGCGTCCAAATCGGCCCAGCTCGATGCGCTCACGTGCGCGGATTACTGGGACATGATGGGCATAGCAGGGGTGTGCCGCGCCGTGCTGGAAGCGGCCGTCGTGTCGGAGTTCGGACGCGAACCGGCCCATGTGTCCGCCTTGCACTTCGTGGAAGACCTGCCGGGCGTGGAGGACGGGAGCACGGCATCGGACGGCGCCGAGCGCTATATCCTGCGCGACGGCAATCAGGCCCTCGTGGACGCCATGGTGGAGGAGCTCGGAGGGCTGAACGGGGAATACATGTTCCGCTGGCATCGCCTCAAGCGGGTGTGGAGCGATGGGAGCGAATTGGGCTTCTATTGTGAAGGCAAAGCTTACCGTACCGTGGACGCCATGCTGATCGCCATGCCCCTCAAGGCCCTGGCCGATGTAGAGTTCACATTCGACCTGCCGGATCGCCTCACGAACTACATCTCCAACTCCGTCATGGGGACCCATTCAAAGGTGATCGCCGGTTTCGACTCGACCCCCTGGCGCGATGCGGGCTCCAACGGTGACGTGCTGTCCGACGGCCCCATGCAGGCTTGTTGGGACAGCAACCCCAAGAAGGAGGGGCAGGGTTCGTTGTCCTTCCTCACCGGCGGCGAGTACAGGTACTCTCCAGTCAGCTCACTCTATGCGTTCGGTCGAAAGCAGGACGTCGCCTTCCAGAAGGCACGAAGCAACATCCACGAGCGCAACCATCTTCGCCTCTGGCTCACGCCCGCACGCTACCAGGGCAAGCCGGTGTGGATCGGGCAGATCAGCCGCGACATCGGCGTGCGCTTCACGAGAAAGACGATCACCACGCACAAGATCGACCCGGACGTCGACGAGACTCGCGAGTTCCTCGTCGAAAACCTCGCCTACAACCAGGTACTCAGGAAATTCGCCTACGTTGGCGGTGTCGGGGAGACGCCCATAGACGCGCCGCGGCCAAACCTCACGGGTGATCCGTGGTTTACCGACGGCCTGCGCGTCGTGTTGTGGATCCCTTCGGAGCTC
>JAURDB010000120.1 GCA_030828175.1 Flavobacteriales bacterium | reverse complement strand
TCCGACCTCGACCGGAACGTCCAGCACCATGCCGTCCACCGTGCTGGTGATCATGGTGTTGGACGCCTCTCCCGCGCGACTGGCTGCGCCTTCCTTGACGATGCGCAGATTGTCCTCCGCTGCGAGCTTTTCCTCCTGCGCCTGCAGGTAGGACGTCTCGGACTGCTGGAAGTCCTGCTGCGACACGACACCCGAGGCGAGCAAGGCCTCCTGCCGCTCAAAATCGCGGCGGCTGTTCTCCAACGAAATGCGGCTCCGCTCCACACGGCTTTGGGCCGAGGCCAACGCCGCCATATCCGGCACCACCCGCACGCGGGCAAGCACCGCCCCGGCCGTCACCGTATCGCCGGCTTCCACAAAGAGCTCATCGACGATGCCGCTGATCTGCGGCTTGATGAGGATTTCCTTGCGCGGCCCAATGGTACCCGACGATACCGACTTTTTGATGATGTCGGCAATGCGGGGTGTTTCCACCCCAAATCGGGCCTCGGGCGCCTGTTCCTTTTGGTACAGGTGATTCAAGGTGTAAGCTGCCCCGGCAACAACCAGCAGGACAAAAATGAGGAGGAGCGTAACGCGGCCTTTCTTCATGTTTCTATATCAATCAACCCTCCGAGCGCAAGGCTTCCACCGGCTTGATGGCCAGCGCCCGCAATGCGGGCAGGACGCCCGCGAAGATGGACATCCCAAGCAGGATGCACAACACGGTCATAATGGTTCCAAAATCAATTTCAGGATGGCGGAAAACACCGGCATCGACTCCATCCTCGATGAAGCCGTCCACCGCCTCGAGCAATCCAACGCCCAAGACCAAGCCGCACAACCCAGCCAGCAAGGTCAGAAACAGCGTCTCGCCAATGATCTGCTGCAGGATTCGGACCGGCGTTGCACCCAGGCTGCGGCGAATGCCCAGCTCCTTGGTGCGCTCCTTGATGGAAATCAGCATGATGTTGGTGATGCCGATGACGCCTGCCAACAGTGCGAGCGAGCCGAAGAGCAGCGAAATCAGGCGCATCCCCGAAAAGAGCAGCTCCGCCTTCTGGAATTCTTCCGCCATGGACCACGCCCCGATGGCACGCGGATCATCCGGGTGTATGCTCAGCCGCGCCTTGATCAACTGCTTGGTCGCCTCTTCTGCCTCTTCCGCATCGACCCCGTCTCTGATCAGCATGGAAAGCCATCCCACCCGGCCACGCGTATTGAACGCCTTGGAAAACGTCGAGAAGGGAATGTAGATGCTCTCCGCCTCGTTCTGCGCGTCCTCGTCGTTGCCTTTGGGCGTATACACGCCCACCACGCGGAAAATCACCCCTTGGATCTGCACCGTCTCGCCCAACGGCTCTTCGCCCATCTCAAACAGGATGTCCTTTACCCGACTGCCGATGACACAGACTTTGCGCTCGCCGGCCAAGTCACCCTCGTTGAGAAAGCGGCCCTCAGTGATGTTCATGGGCTTGACCTGCGGGTACTCCGCAATGGCGCCGTGTACATCAAAAGCGCCGCTCTGCTTTCCGCGCGTGACATTGTTCGTCCCGCGGTACCCTCCGAGCTGCACCTCTGGACACACCAGGTCCAGGTGCTGGGTATTGGCCTGGATCCACCGCACATCGTCGATGTCCATCTCCACGTACCGGCCGCGCTGGTATCCCTTGTAGGGCAAGCTGGTGCTCATGGTCCAGGCAAACATGCTGTTGGACACATCGTTGCCCATATCGGCCTTGACCCCATTCTCGAGGCCCCGCGCAGCCCCCACCGTGATGATGATCATGAACAGCCCCCAGCCTACGCCCAGCGCAGACAAGAAGGCGCGCAAAGGGTTGCGCACCACCACCTGCACGAGTTCCACCAACCGATCGCGATCCAGTCCCATCATTCGTACCGCAGGGCTTCAATGGGACGGATGCGCACCGCACGCAAAGCCGGGACAAAACCAGAAATCGCACCGGCCACCACCAATACCGCCAACGCGGTCACGGTCACCCGCAGGTTCACCTCCGGGTCGGCGAAGTAATCGTGCTCCGCATAGGGCGCCACCGCATTGAGCGTCGCCACCCCCGCAATGAGCCCCAAGGCTCCAGAAATCAAAGTCAAGGCGATGGCTTCGATGACAATCAAGGAGAGTATGCTGCCCGACGTCGCCCCGAGCGCCTTGCGCACCCCGATCTCCACCGTGCGTTCCTTGACCACGATGGCCATGATGTTCGCTACGCCAATGGCGCCGGCCAGCAGCGTAAAACCGCCGATCACCCATATGAACAACCGGATGCCGGTGAAGACCCGCTCGAACATGGCGTATTCCTCCTGGTTGTCGCGCACCCGTACCGCGCGTACATCATCGGGGTGCACCGAATGGCGCATCCGCAAATCACCGTCCACGGCTTCCACCATGGCCTGCGACCCTTCGAGGTCCAAGTCCCCAGTGGACAGCACCATCTGGTCCACCTCATCGCTGCCGTTGAAGACGCGCTGCATGGTCGTCAGCGGCACATATACCATGCTGTTGCCCCATCGGCCATTCTTGGAAAAGTGACCCACCACGCGAAACGTGATGCCGCGCAAGGTGATGAACGCCCCGATGGCTTCGTCCTGCTTGAAGAGTTCATCGAGGAGGTTCTCCCCCACCACGCACACCTTGCTCTCCTTGGCCAGGTCATCGGCATGCAACCACCTGCCCCCTTTCAGCGGCAACAGCTCCAATTCATCGAAATCCGGTTCCACCCCCACGATCGGATAGTTTCCCTGCTCATTCTTATAGCCCACCGTGGAGCCCCACATCATGCGGCGACCGGACCAAGCGGGCGCATCGACCACTTGCTCTGTGATCCGCTGCTCGTCCTCGTTGCGCATCTGCACATAGCGATTGGGCTGTCGCCCGCGGTATGGCAGCGTCGTCCGCCCTGTCCGCACCCACACCGTATTGCGTGCCTCATCACCAAAGTCCTGCTCCACCCCGTTTTGCAAACCAAAACCAAGGCCCTGCATGACCACCAGAATGAAGATGCCGAGCCCGACGGACAGCCCGGTCAACGCCGTCCGCAAAGGGTTGGCGGTCACCGTGTGGGCAATCTCGATCCAGGTCTCTCGGTTGAACATCAATCTTGAGAACGCGCCCCGCGGGCTGTAGGTTCAACCACCTCCCCGCTCTTACCGTCCTCGATGATGACACCATCGTGCAACCGGATGGTGCGGTCGCATTGCGCCGCGATGTCCGCCTCGTGCGTCACGATGATGACCGTAATCCCCGAAGCATTGACCTCGCGCAACACCTCCATCACCTCGGAAGAAGTCGTACTGTCAAGGGCCCCGGTCGGCTCGTCGGCCAAAATCACCCGCGGTGAAGTAATCAGTGCCCGGGCAATGGCCACGCGCTGCTTCTGCCCTCCGGACAGCTCTGATGGCAAATGGTCAGCACGGTCATCCATGCCCATTTTGCCCAGCATCTCCATGGCCCGCTTCTGCCGCTCCCGGCGCGGCACCTTTTGATAAAAGAGCGGCAACGCAACATTCTCCAGCGCCGTCTTGAACGAAATCAGATTGAACGACTGGAAGACAAAGCCCAAAAACTGGCTGCGGTACCGGGCCGCCTGCTTCTCAGACAGCCCCGCCATGTCCACCCCGTCGAGGTCGTACCCTCCGGAATCAAAGCCGTCCAGCAGCCCCAGGACATTCAACAAGGTCGACTTGCCCGACCCCGAAGACCCCATGATGGCCACCATCTCGCCCTGCACAATGTTGAGGTCGATCCCCTTCAAAACGGGCAACGACCCTCCGGCCAGCGGATAAGATTTCTCGATTCCACGCAACGCGAGCATGCCGCGAAGGTACGGAGCGCCCCGCGCCCCAAAACGCCCACTCCCGCCAACGGCCCAAAACACGGATTTCGAAACCCGTTACATGGGATTCAGTCGAAAATGCACGCGCCGTTGGCCGGGTCCGCGTAGTTGCTCGCCGTGCGGTCGGTGCAGTTGTCGCTGTCATCGCAAATGCCATCGGTGTCGACGTCGTACACCCCACAGCCGTTGCAGCATTGTGCGTAAGGGACAATGATGCTGACGGTGTTGCTGTTGCACCCACCGGCGTCTAAGGCGCTGGCGTCGTAAGTGCCGGGCAAGATGCCGTCCGTGGCGCCAGGCAAGCTGAAACTGTAATCGCCAGCTCCGTTGATGCCGGTCAGTTCGAGTGCGGTGGCGGTGCCGGTGGTGATGTCAATGGCGATTTCGCCATCGGCGGCATCCATGGCGGTGGGGACGCTCGTCAAGGAGATGCTGCCCAGAATCAAGGCGCCATCACAGGGGTCGATGAGGGTGGCGCAGCTGCCGTCATCCGTGTTGGCGTTGGCATCGTACTCGGCGTAGGCCGGGTCGGTGCAACCATTGATGTTTGGGGTGGTGTTGGGGGCGACATACCCTTCGCTGAACTGGATGACGGGTACGGCCGAGATGAACGCTTCGAAAATCGCGTCGTCATCCGGGTAATTGGCATCGTTGATTCCTCCGATGTCGCTGGCCGAGCCGTTCAAGGCTGAGTTGGCCGAGCTCGCGGTGGCGAACAGCAAGCGAAGCGGCGTATTGGATTGAACCTCAGCTCCGAAATCCGCAAAGGCGACAAAGAAGTCGATGAAGATGGGGGTGCTGGGCGCGCAATTCGAGAAGCGGGCATAAGACCGCTGGTCGTTCACCCCGTCCGCATACGATTGGTACACCGTGATCTGGTTGTGGGCCGCGCTCCCGTCCACTTTGTTGACGTAGACGCCCCCCGCATTGCCGGAGGCGAAGAGGATCTCGAACTCGAAGCCCGGATTCCCCGGCATTGCATTGGGATCGGCATCGATGCCGGTGGTGCCGAATTTCCGGTCGGTATCGAGCAGGAAACTGTACCCGTATGCCCCATTGTTGGGGTCGCTGTTGATGCGGATCCGGAACAGAAGGAGTTCATCACCGGTGGCGGGGGTCCCATCAGGGTCGATCACCTTCCAGTAGCCTGCGCGTTCCAAGAGGTTGGGGTTGTCCACGATTTCCGTCGGGCCGCAGTCGCTTCCCGTCTGCAGGTCGGAATTGGGCTCCATCTCGTAGTGCCACAGGGGTTCCCACTCCGTCTCGAACTCCTGCGACTCATCGAGTATATCTGGAAGGTTGCTGAATCCATTGGTGGTGGCCGAGACCCAGCCGTCACCGTTGGGGTCGAGCTGGGTGTTGTTGACCGCCGTGCGGAACAGGCGGCCCGGCGTCGTCTGCGCGGCGAGGTCATGTACCGCAGCTACCACAAGTACGAGGAGCCCAATTCGGACCAGCACATCAAGGGCCCGGCGAGGCACAGCAGTGATATTCAAAGCGGCAAACACACGTTCGGTTTTATGTAATTTACCACTTAATAAATTATTACATAGACTAAAATATATATTAACCCAATACCAATTTGTCAATGAACAAAACCCCGCTCGGTGGCGGGGATGTTGGTCATTCTCGTTCGTGGGGTCGTCTTGTGCGAACGCAGCGGAGGTCAGCATGGAGCTGACGAGGAAAAGGTCGAGACGCGCTGCTCGGAATCAGTCGAAGGAGCAGGTTCCGTTAGCCGGATCGGCGTAGTTGCTGGCGGTGCGGTCGGTGCAGTTGTCGCTGTCGTCGCAAATGCCATCGGCGTCAGCATCGTATACACCACAACCCAAGCAGCATTGGGCGTAGGGGACGATGAGGGCCAGGGCATCGCTCGTGCAATCGTCCGCATCAGTGGCCGTCACGCTGTAGTTTCCGGGCGCAATGCCTTGA
>JAURDB010000011.1 GCA_030828175.1 Flavobacteriales bacterium | reverse complement strand
CTCACCTCGGATCGGTCGAATCTGCCCAGCAATTCAAAGGATGTACCATCGGAATGAGGGCCGCATGGACGGGCCAAATCCTGGGTGGACAAATAAGCGCAGCTGCCCAGGTTCGCAAGGTCTACGACATCTACACCCCCAGTGGCCCCTGATGGCTCCAACGAGAGCGGATCATCTGTTCTACGCAACCGAATGCGCATCCACGGGGGAGCCCGATAAACTCCATTCTCGGTGGACCATGCCTGACTCAGCAACTCGGTCATGCCGTACTCGCCGCCGACCGACTCCAAGCCAAACCCTGTCTTCAAGGTGTACCTGACGCGTTCCGCCACCCACTCTTCCCGCCTGCCCTTCATTCCACCGGTCACACAGACCTGCGCCCGATTCCCCATGGGAAGGCGCCCGGATTGACGCCATGCCTCCGCCGCGTCCACCAGCGCCCATGTCACCCCAATCAATACCACTTTGCGGCCGGCTTCCATGGTCTCTTCCATCGCCCGGAACAACCCCTCGAAATCGCGGAGATAAAATCCACCGTCCAGCGTTCCACCTGCTTCCATCCACCCTGCTTCCCTGAGCATGCGAACCATGTGGACCAAACTGCTGTCGGGTCGTTCCAGATATCCAGGCAGCAACCCGAGCACCACTGCCCCCTTCTCACTTGGCGAACCGAATTGCGAGCGAAACCCCTGGACCACAGAAAGCCGGTACAATTCAGGTGTGAAAACATGGTGAATACCGGCTTGGGCCCCTGTGGTTCCACTGGTGCGAAAGTGAAGCGGTGGGGAAACATCCGCAACACCCTCGGTGCGCACGTCTGTCCATTTGAACGCCTCGACGGGCATGGCTGGAATGGTCTGCCAATCGGCCGGGGCACTCAATCTTTCCGCATTCCAACCCAGGTGAAGACACCACTGACGATAGATAGGGTTGTTCTCGTATTGAAAACGGAATACGTCCCATGCCAGTCCTTCGAAGGAATCCTTGACTCCGCCGAGTATGAAATCCGCCACCCGGTTCCACAAAGCCTTGCCCGCTTCGGAGCCCATTGGACTCCCAACATCATCCAAAGGGAAATCCCGGTCTGACATCCGGTGCAAATTGCGGCTTAATTTCCCACCGTGAGCAAGGATTTGAATTGCATCTTACCCAATGGTGGTTTTGTTGTCTTGGTGTTGGCCTTGCTGTTCTCGGCTTGCGAACCTCCCGTCTCCTTGCCACCCGAACCGAGACTCACCTCCATTGACCTGATTACTGAAGGAGAATCCGGAACACTTCTGCTGGGATTCGAGGATGGCGATGGAAACTTCGGATTGGAGCAGTCCGATACCACCGAGGCCTTCTGTCCGTCCTGTCCTTTCCATCACAACGTTTTCTGTACCTACCAAGAATGGAGGGATGACCAATGGGTAACCATTGAACTGAACCCTGAGCTCGGGCAAGTCCCTTTCCATTACCGAGCGCCCCTGATTGCCCCAACCGGACAAAACAAGGCGCAACGTGGAACCATCACCGTGGCCCTGGAGCCCCGATATTTCCTCACTTCGGATTGGGATACACTTCGCTTTGCGGTGCACATCGTGGACCGGGACCTCCAATCGAGCGACACGCTCCTGACGGCCCTGGTTACGAAGCCCTGAAAATCATCTCGTATTTCGAGACGAGGATTCCCATTCGCAATCCTATCTCTTCCAACAAGTTGGCCATTTCATTGAATGTTCTGCCGCTTTCGACGGAATACCGACCTCTTCTGGAATCCTCGAGGTGTTTTGTCCGCATTTGCTCCCGGAGAATCGTGGCGCTTGCAAGGTGACGTTCGACGCGACTGATCTGTTCTCGGATGACAATCTTGCCCTGTTGTGCCGGATGATTCATCCCCGCCATGGCATCCAAGCCCTGACGCAGTTCTTCCAGCATGGCTACCAATCTCGCCCTCTGCTTGGGTGCAAAAAAGACCTCATTGCGCTCCCGCTCCATCTGAACCTCCAAGAAGTCGTGCATCAGTTCAACCGTTTGCCCTATGTCGGTGCACCACTCAAGCAAAAACTGCACTTGACGATACGTAGCGCCGGATGTCTTGCTGCGCGCCAGCCGCTCGAGAAACGTCTTGACCTCCGATTCATACCGTCCGCTCAACATCTTCAGTTCCTTCAGGCGCTCCTCCTCCCTCTGGCGCTTTATGGCATCTGTAATGCTCATGACTTTCACCAAACCTTGGATCATCCGAATGCTCAACTCGTGATGATGTTCGGCCTCGCGCTGGGCCTCGAGCACCTGTAATTCAGGGGCATCCATGGCACTGACGGTCACCACGGGGGTCCGAAACTCGCGTCCACCTTCTCCCGGAATCAGCCTTCGGGTCAGCCAAAGCAAAGGGCGTGGGAAGAGTCCAAAAATGCTGGTTACCAATAGGTTGAACATTGTATGAAACAAGGCCAGCACGATGGCCACATCCGCAATGAAATCACCACCGGGCTCCAGAAACCAATGCACCATATGCAAGGCAGGGGTCAGCACTGGCAAAAACAGGATGGCACCGAGTAGGTTGATGAGAACGTGAGCCATCGCTGCCCTGCGCGCTTCCCTACCGAGCACGAGCGATGCCAACACGGCCGTGGAAGTGGTGCCAATGTTGGCCCCCAGAACCACGGCCGCTCCTATCGTCTCGGTGACGATGCCGCCTGCTGCGAGGGTGATGATCAAGGCGAGTACGGCCGACGAACTCTGCAATGCCGCGGTGGCCAGCACTCCTATGCCCACTGCGCCGAGGACAGTTCCAACGCCTCCCACGTTGATGAAGTCCAAGAACTCCGCCATGCCCGCTTCCGTTATCGGTGGAACCCCGGCCTTGAGCAATCCCAGTCCCACGAACATCAAGGCAAAGCCGATGATGGCTTCTCCCAACGATCGCGTTCTGCGACGCCGAAAAAACAACAGTGGCAACGCCAGGGTCAACAAGGGCAACGCGAGGCTGCCCAGAGAAGGCTTGCTCAAGGTGAGGGCCACGAGCCAACCCGTGACCGTCGTACCCACATTGGCGCCCAAAAGGAAGAAGAAAGCCTCGGACAACCGCAGCAATCCCACCTGGACAAAGCTCACTGCGATGACCGAGATGGCGCTGCTCGATTGGAGGATGCCTGTAAGGGAAAGCCCCGCGAGGTATGCCCGCTCCGGCTTGCGGGTCACCCTTCCCACCGCCCTTCTCATGCGGTCTCCTGTGAGGCGCTGGATGGCCTCGCTCATCACGACCATGCCGTAGATGAAGAGGCCCAATGCGCCCAGGAGGTTCAAGACTTGGAGAAGGCTGATCATAAAAGGTGGCCGTGGTGCGCGAATTTCCGAAAAAAGAAAGGCGATGCACAGTGCACCGCCTTTCCGTATTCTGGGCTGATTTCGATTACTCTGCGCAGTCCGTAGCGAAGGCACCGAGCAGGATGAGCAGGTCGCTCACCGAGGTCGTGCCGTCGCCGTTGAGGTCGGTCGGGCAGGGGTTGACAAGGTCGAGGCTGCAACTGCCATCGTCGATGGTTGCCGTCTCGTCATAGTTGCTGGCCCCTTCGTAGGTACATCCGATGCAGTCGTACGTGCAGCTGGCGTCGTCGAAGAGGGCGACCGCATCGTAGTTGCAAGCCCCACCGTCCGTGCAGCCGAAGGCCGAACTGTTGGCCGCACCCGGGGTGCCGTTGTCCACCCAGCTGGCCTGCCAGTTGTCGGGGTCGTCGTTGTTCAAATCGGTCATGATGAGCTCGAGGGAAGCACATCCTCCATCGGGGCTCGCTGCGAGCACGTTGCCGAGCACGCTGATTTCCTGCGAGGGCCATGGTGCTGCATCGTCGTAGGTGACCGCATCCACGATGTTGCCATAGGCGTCCTGGAGCTGGGCCGTTCCGGCGCTGTTGCCCCAGTTGCCGTTGTCCATGAGGAAGGTGGTGATGCCCATGGCCTCATAGTTGGACAGGGCAACGAGGCCCGGCACCACAAGGAAGTAGCTGTCCGCCGGGATGATGGTGCCTTCGGGGAAGGTCATCGCCAAGGAGATGGACGTGGGGTCGGAGAAGGCGAACCACACTTCGTATCCGCTGATGTCGGCTTCGTCACCGGCATTGTAGAACTCGACGAACTCCCAATCGAAGTCCCCACCCTGGTTGTCACAAGGATTGTAGTGGATCTCGTTGACGATGATGTTCGGCAACGTGTAGTAGCAGGTGGTGTTGTCTTCCACCGTGGCGTTGGGGTTGTAGTTCAACGCCGTAGCGTCGGTACAGCCCGTGATCACACAGCTGCCGTCATCGGAGGTCGCGGCGGGGTTGTAGTTGTCCGCAGCGGGGTCCGTGCAACCGGGGATGTTGGCACAGCTGCCATCGTCCTCGTTGGCGAGGGACCAATAGTTCGGGAAGGTCGGGTCGGTGCAACCGAGACGCACCACGTCCGTAGAGTCGCGGGGCTCAATCTTCCAGTTGCCGTAGGCATAGCCCGTCGGCGCCGTCACACGGTAGGTGCGACCGGCTTCGACCACGCCTGCGCCGAACGCGTCGTAGGCACGGTCGTTCACACGGGCACCCCCACTGCCATCGTTGATGGACCACTCAGCAAATCCGAGGTCGGGGTTGTCGCATTCCGCAGTGACCGAAACGAGGACTGCCTCCCACTCCTCGAGGTTGACATCGCCCGAAGCGAGCACCTCTGCCGCGGGAAGCGGATTGCCTGAGGAGATGATGTTGATGGTCGGGTTGGGGAAGTAATCGTTGCCGAACCAGCTGTCCGGTGAACCTGTGATTTCCACTTCATCGCCCACCATGACGTTGCCGATGGACTCGAGCGTAGCACTCGAACCGCGGACCCAGTAACCGGAGAAGGCACCGGTTCCATTCTGAATGGTGAAGGCCGCCTGGTTGCCGAAGGAACCGTCATCCGTGAGGTAGACTCCGGTCACGATACCGGAAGTCGTTACGATGCCCGAGGTAAGGCCCTGGTTGATCTCCTGGATGGTCACATTGGGGATGAACAGACAGCTGCCGTCGTCCACGGTGGCATTGGGATCGTAGTTCAAGGCCAGCGGATCGGTACATCCTTCAGAGTCGGCGGCACAAAGTCCGTTGAATTCATGGCTGTTGTAGCCCTCCAAACCGTTGAGCAGGGCGTAGTCGCTGTCGAGCACAATCCACTCGCTGTCCTCCGGAGAAGTGCCGGCGGAAGCGGCCCAGTCTCCACCGTTACCGTAAGAGACATTGGACTTTCTACGGATGGTGTGGTCTTGCGTACCGTTGGTGGTTCCAGCGACGTCCCAAGCGGAACCGGGGTCAAGACCGTAGGGCTCACCGATCGCGTCGATGAGGGTCCAGTCTCCGCCGTTGCCGAAGGAAGCGGTAGCACTGTAGATCAGGCCTACAGCATCGTCTCCGTTGGACATGAAGGCCCAGGTGGCGTCTGCACTGTCCAGCAATTCCGGTGCGGCCGAGGGGTGCACGATGAGGAAGGTCTCACCCGGGCCGAGGGAACCACCGGTCGGGAAGATGTCGTTCCAGTAATCCCACTCCTGGGCAATGGTGTCCGTATTGTTGGCACCGTTGCTCTGGTTGGCGATGGTGTACAGCGCCAGGCTGACCGGGCTGTTGGTCGGGTTGTAGACCTCGATGTACTTGTTGTTTGAGGAACCCTCGGCGGCCTCGCTGAAGAAGAGGTCGCAAGGCTCGCTGCCCGTGCAGGATCCGTCGTCAATGTCGGAGCCCGGGGTGTAGTTGTCGGCGTTGGGCAAGGTGCAGCCGTATAGCAACACATCGGCCTCAGCGCGCGGAATCAACTTGAAGTTGCCGAAGCTGTAGTGAAGCGGAGCCGTGACCTGGAATTGGGCGTTGATGACGACCTCGCCGGTCGCTTGGTGATCCCAGCCGCGGTCGTCCACGCGCACTTCGCCGGAAGCGTCGTCGATGCCCCACTCTCCGTTTCCGAGATCGGGTGAAGACACAACACCCGTGGTCTGCACGAGAACGCCTTCCCACTCCTCCATATTGACTGCAGCCGTTCCGAGAACCTCTGCTGCGGGCAGTTCGTTGCCTTGGCTCAAAATGCTCGTGGCGATCGGATTGCCACCCACGCCCTGAATCTGGGTGAGCTCGAAGTACTCGGAAATCACACCCGTCAGGCTCACGAAGTCGCCCTCTGCGACGGCAACTTCCGGATTGAAGCCGAAGATGCCGCTGTAAGCACCCTGTCCCTGCTGAACGCTGAAGAGGCTGCCGTAAACACCGGTGACGATACCGCTGATGGTGACCAGCGAGTCATTGAACACCGGGGGATCCAGGGCTTGCCCCTGTTGAATGGTAGCAATGGCAATCGCGCCGTCCACGATGTTGCAGCTGTCGTCATCAATGACCGCCGCCACGTCGTAGTTGTCGGCGGCGGGGTTGGTGCAACCCAGCTTCTGGAAGTCGCCTGCGTCACGGGGTTCAATGCTGTTGCCGAATCCGCCGTTGATGGCACCGGTGACGCGATAGCTGTCGCCGAGCATGGCGCCCTGGTCCGTGTAACCGTCGTAGCCGAGGTCGTCGACCGTGTGGTTGCCGCTGCCGTCGTCGATGGTGAACTCGCCGAAGTTGTTGAGTTCACCCGTGATGGTACCGGTGACCTGACAGAGCACGCCCTCGTATTCTTCGAGGTTGGCATCTGCCGTAGAAAGCACAGTCGGTGCAGGCAAGGCATTGCCGCTGTTGAGAATGGTTGCGGTCGCTGAAGTCAGCTGGGTGCCCCCACTGAAACTGCCGACGGTTCCGTTGACCAAAACACTGTCTCCCAATGCAACCTGAACGCCATTGGCGTCGAGCAAGCCACCATTTACGTAGACAAAAATGCCGCTCCATGCGCCCGTTCCGTCTTGGATGGAAGTGTTGCTGCCATAGACGCCAGTGACGATGCCGTACACATTGACCACCTGGCCATTGAATGTGCCGTTGTCGTCGGCGCCCATGTCCTGCTGTATCTCACTGATGGTCACATCAACGGGGTAGGTGCAGCTTCCGTCGTCAAAGGTGGCGTTGGCGTTGTAGTTGGTGGCCGTCTCGTCGGTACAGCCTCCGATTTCAACGCCGACCAGGACGCATTGGGATACGAGGGCGGCGATTTGGGCGGCAGTCTGCTCTTGCCCGGCATTGTGGTCGAAGCATCCTGTGGCGGCGGAAGCATCGCTGTAGACGGTCCAATTGTCCCCGTTCCAGAATTCTCCGTCAGGGGCAGTGGTGTTGCGAAGGGCATAGCCGTCTTCGAATTCGTGACAGGTATCGGTGCCATCTTCTCCAATCACACCGAAGAAATCCACGATTTCACCCGCAGCATTGTACAGGGCAAGCTGGTCGTCGCCGTTTCCGTCTGCTGAACCGCCGGTTCCCGCCACGAGGTCAGGGGCGAAGCCATATGCGGCCTCGAAGCCGGTCGCAGAGGCGGCCACATACAGGCATCCCGTGTCGTACAGCGTGCCATAGGCGCCCAGATCGAACTGGGAAGACGCGGTGGGATCGAGGTTGGCATTGGTCCAGCGCAGCAGGTACCAACCGGTGAGGTCGAGGTCAGCGCCCGAGTTGTTGGAAATCTTCACGAAACGTGCCGAAGCATCATCAGTGGGATCCGCCAACATTGCCAGGTAGGCCGTCTGTGCGGAGAGTGAGAAAGTCAAGAGGGCCGAGAAGACCAGAAGTAATGCGCGCATGGTGTATTGCATGTGGGTTTGGTAAGGCGAAATTAGACTTGTTCCCGCCCACAAAAGGGCCGGAACCCAAGCATTAACCGAAGCATAACGCTATAAATAGATGGGGGGCGATAATTCGTCCTTAATCTTGAAATAACCGTCCTTGCGCACCGCGGAAAGTTCGCCGGTGCATCGCTGTGGAACCCCACCGCAGGATGGCTTCCCGATGCGAACGCGTTGGATATCCCTTGTTTTGAGGCCACCCATACTCGGGGTGGTTTACCGAAAGAGCGAGCATGTGATCGTCCCTGTGCGTTTTCGCCAGTATGCTGGCCGCCGCTATCGAAAGAAATCGCCCGTCGCCTTTGATTTCGCAGCTGTGCGGGATCTCATGGGGCTTGAACCGGTTGCCATCGATGAGGAGGAATTCGGGCCTTGTGGTCAGTGCATCCACCGCCCGGTGCATGGCCAGATGTGTGGCATTGAGAATGTTGAGCTCCTCAATTTCCTGCACGGTTGCCCAACCCACCGCCCAGGCAAGGGCTTCCTGCTCAATCCGTGTCCGCAAGCGTTGACGCACCTCTGGCGTTAGTTTCTTGCTGTCATCGAGTCCTTCCTTGAGCCAACTTGCTCCAGCCTTGCCTGGAATCACGGCTGCTGCCGTCACGGGTCCTGCAAGACAGCCTCTGCCAGCCTCATCCACCCCTGCTTCGAGGCGGCCTTTCAAGGCGTGCCGTCGCAACTTCTTCACGCCCCGACTTTTTCGGAGGGAATGGTCGTACACAAGTCCAACCCGATGTCGCCTCCTGCTTTTTGCATGCACTCCCAAAGCAAGTGCGACGTCCTTTCCCAACTGAAGTCCTCCGCTCTGTTTCGTCCCTTCTCAATCAATGCCTGCCGCAAAGCGGGCTCATTTTCAAGCCTGAGCATCGCTTCGGCTACCGCGGCGGAATCGCCTGGATTCACCTCCAGGCCCGCTCCATCGGCGACCTCTGGCAATGAAGTCCGGTTGCTGTGAATGACAGGAGTACCGGCTGCAAAAGCCTCCACCATGGGAATGCCGAAGCCTTCAAACCATGGAATGAAAACCAAGCCTCCTGCCGTGGCCAGGACTTGAGCCAACTCTTCCTGCGGCAGCCAACCCGATTGGTGCACGTGGCTCGCGACGCCATCGTTCAACTGTCCCAATGCACGGCGGGCATCAAACCCTCGTCGGCGCCACAATGCGGTCCCCACGAGCAGCAAATCCCATTGTCCTCCCCTTTCCCGATACTTCTGGAACGCCTCCAACAACCCGTCGAGGTTCTTTCGGGGGTGCTGGGTCCCCACGTACACGAAATAAGGCCGGCCGTCGGTGAATTGGCTTCGGACCGCCTCCGCGCGGGAACCTGCATCGAGCCCCAGTGGCAAGGTGTGATAGGCCGTTCCCGCCCCGTTGTGGACCACGTCAATCCGATCGAGGCCTACTCCGTATCTCTCGTGGATGTCCTGGGCGCTGAATGCGCTGACCGTGGCCACGCGAAGGGCCCTGCGTGCAGCGTCCGGAAAGCGTTTCAGGTAGTGCTGAGCAACGCCGTTTGGAAGCCATTCTGGATGGTGCTCAAAGTTCAAATCGTGCTGAACGACCACTTGGGGGACCGGGGTCCGGGTGCTGAGAAAACCATCGGTCGACAGAAACAGATCGGCACCGATGCTGCGAAGGCACCTTGTGACGCTGTAATCGAACCACAAATCCTGCAGGAATGGACGGCGCGCTGGTGGCCAAAGCCAATGGCAATGGACATTGTCACCGGGAAACAAATCCTCGGGAGGGGTTCGGTCGAAAAGAAGGTGGAATTGGTGCTCCGGGTGATTGGCCGTGATCCGTTGCACCGTCTCCAGGGTGAACCAGCCAATGCCATCGAGTTTTCCCGGAATGACGAGACGCGTATTGATGGCCATCACCGCCATGAGACGAAACTACGACCCCGCTAAAGAAACTCAAGCGACCCCGCATACTGTTGGGCCTCGAATGCCGTTGGACCGAGAGTCCGGTGCATCTTGCGTCCGAAACGCAACCGAGACGATTTCAATCGATGGAAAACACTCCTTCCTCCGAATACGGCCCCGATATCACCCTGCTCCAAAAGGTCTGGAATTGGCGCCAAGTCCTGTTCATTTCTGGCTTGATCGGAGCCTTGACCAGTGCTGCCGGCTCCTTTCTCATCGAACCGGAATTTCAATCCTCCGTCGTGCTGTTTGCCCTGCCACAGCAGTCCATTGGCGCCCAGTTTTATGAAGATGTCAAACGCGAGGATATCCTGGCGTACGGTGAGACGGAAGATGCCGAGCGACTGCTGCAAATCCTCAATTCGGACCGCGTCCGTCGTCGGGTAATTGAGAAATACGACCTGTGGTCCCATTACGAAATCACGAAAGGCGAGCCGGGGTCTCGCGCCGCCATGACCAAGATGTACTCCGGCAAAGTAGGAGCGAACCTCACCCGCTACGGTTCGATTCAGATCGACGTCTTTGACAAGGCCCCCAAAATGGCCCGCGACATGGCTAACGACATCGCTCAACTGACGGACTCGGTCGCCAACCAACTCCGAAATGACCGCGCTCAGGAGGCCTTCCATTATGCGGAACGCTCGTTGCGTCAAAACCAGCGCGAAATTGAAGAGATGGAAGGCCGCTTGGCCGAATTGCGCCGGGAAGGCGTTTACGACTTCCCCATCCAGATTGAGGGCCTGAATGAGCAATATGCCACAGCGCTGGCAGAAGGGCAGCAAGACCGCGCCAAGAACATCATGAGCAAAATGGAACGACTCGCTCCTTTTGCCAATGAGTACAACCAGCTCACCACCAAGTTGGAAGATGCGTATGAGCAGGAAGCTGTGCTCAAGAAGCGCTACGATCTGAACAAACTCGATGCCGAGTCCCAGATTCCAGCCGCATTTGTGGTGGACCGAGCGTCGGAAGCCGACAAAAAAGCCCGTCCGGTGCGTTGGCTGATTACCGTCATGGGTGCGCTGTCCGTGGCGTTGTCCAGCCTGGTCTTCCTCCTGATGCGCGACGCCATCCGATGAACGGGAGCGCCGGGGCACATACGGAGTCCCCCCCTGGGCAACAGAGGTTTGGCGGATGGACAGCTGTGGTTGCCATCGGCTTTTCGGTTGTTCTCGGAGGGGCCATTGCTTTTGGCCATTATGCCATCGCAGCCCTCCCTCTCACCATCGGTGTGGTGGGGTTGGCACTGTCTCGTCGTGATTTGCTGTTGCTCGGTCTGGTGGCAACCGTCCCTTTGAGTTTGAACCTGGAGCAGCTGGCGGTGGGTGGTGTGGGGCTCTACCTGCCAACAGAGCCCATTCTGTTTGGTTTGTTGCTCCTTTTCGGACTGGACCGATTGCGCGGAATCAGCATGGAACGCTCACTCGAAAAGCACCCCATATCAAGATGGATCCAGCTGATGTTTGCCTGGCTGGCCATGACCACTTTGTTGTCTTGGGACCCGATTGTCTCCCTCAAATTCACCATTGCCAGGGCTTGGTTTGTGGTCGGGTTCTTCTTCTTGCTCGTGCCCATTTTCAAACGAGCGCGACGCCAAGAGGATTTTGTCCTGTTGTACCTCTTGCCCCTGCTTGCCGTGATTGGGTACACTGTGTTCAGGCATGCAGGCTATGGATTCGAAAAACAGGCTGGACACTGGGTCATGGACCCTTTTTTCAAAGACCACACCAGCTATGGAGCGGTACTTGCCATGTTCTTTTTCCCCGTCATCGCCTTGTTGGCCAGGCCCAACCGATCGGCGATCGGCAAACTTGGCATCGGCACAGCGGCCTTCATTTTGACGGTGGGCTTGATTCTCTCATTCACCCGGGCCGCTTGGGTTTCGGTGGCAGCAGCAGGTGGACTTGGGGTCCTCATGCTGCTCGGTGTCAGACTTCGGACCTTGCTGGTGACAGGGGTCTTGGGCACCGCTCTCTTGCTGCTCTCCTGGGACCAACTGATGATTGCCCTGGAGCGAAATGACCAGGACTCATCCGATGACCTGACCGAGCACGTTGAGTCCATCAGCAACGTCTCCAGTGATGCTTCCAACCTCGAGCGCATCAATCGATGGTCCTGTGCTTTGAGTCTATGGAGCGAGCGTCCTTTCGTAGGCTGGGGGCCGGGGACCTATCAATTCGTCTATGCGTCCCATCAGCGGTCAGAACACCGAACCATCATTTCGACCAACAATGCCGACCGCGGCAATGCGCACAGCGAATACCTGGGGCCTTTGGCCGAACAGGGATTGCCCGGCATGCTGATTGTGGCCGGTTTGCTCCTTGCCTGCTGTCATCTGGGGTTCCGGACCTTCCGCGTGCTCAGATACCGCGATCCCTGGCGTTCCTGGTGGGCGTTGTCCTTGTACCTCGGACTGATGACCTATTTCATCCACGGGGTGCTGAACAACTACCTGGATACGGACAAAGCGAGTGCCCCCTTCTGGGGATTCATGGCCATCCTCGTCGCCATCGACTTGAACATCAAGAAAAACGGATGGTCAGAAGTGCCGTATCGTCAGCGGGTTCAGCCAATCCACGGTGCTGCTCCCAATCGACAATGATGGACGCGTTGAGCCCTTCCGCTCCGGACTTTCTCTCGTTTTCTACGAGCTGCTGAAGGCGGTGTTCTCCGTATGCCTCTCCCCGGACATTTTCTTGTTCGACCAAGCCATCGGTAAAACAAACCAAGGTGGAGCCCGCGCTGATGTCCAGCGTCCCTTCTCCCACCATGGGCAAAGCGTCCAGCATTCCCAAGCCAGGACAGCCCTCCCCTAAAAAAGTGCCTGGCCCTTTATCCGGCACGAACAGCGGGGGATTGTGTCCGCAGTTGACATATGTGATGCACGCCCTTTCGGGGTCATGGACAGCGAGGAACAACGTGATGAACCGCTCACCACGCGCACTGATGAATACGCGTTCATTCAACGACCTGACCATGGATTCTAGGTTTCCAGGGTTCTGCTCGAGCTGTGCGTGAAGGTGGGCTTGGAAGTTGGACATGAGGAAAGCCGCGGGCATTCCCTTGCCGCTGACGTCGGCCATGGCAATCGCCATCCGGCCATCGCTCAGGGGTACGGCATCATAGTAATCTCCCCCCACGTGATGATGGGGGCGGTATCGGGCAGCAAACGTTCGATGCGCGTCGTGAGGGAGGACTGCCGGCAACAACATGGACTGCATTTCACCGGCCAGTGCCAGCTCGCGTTCAAGACCTGCCGTTCGGATGCGCTCCGCCGTCAACGCGCGATTCCGCAACGCCACCACCAGCACGTTGGTCAGGGTCGTAATGAATCGAACGTACCGAATGGAAGGGCTCATACCTCGGCCTTCCTCTCGATCCCCCATCACAACGTACGCAATTACATCGCCGTCGTGCTCAACAGGTATGGCCAAATCGAATTCAACCTCCGTATCGCCTGCCACCATGGCATGGGCCTTCCCGGAAAGCACGGCATTGGCGTTCTCCAATTTCGGCAACCGCGTGGGATATCCCCATTCTACTTGACAGCCCCAAGCGACCTCTTCCGGACCGCGGGTGAACAAGGCCAGTTTGCCCACACCCATGGCCTCGAGGATCTTGCGGTACAAAGCAAACAGCACCTCATCCTCCACAATTCGGTTGATGGCCTGGGTCAGCTCCAACAGGGCGTCCGCCTGTTGCCGGAGGCGCTCCAAGCGCTTCTGGGTCCTGAGGTCAGCCGCCATGCAGGCTTATTTCTTGACCCGTTCGGAATATTCTCCTGTGCGGGTATCCACCTTGATGCGATCACCGGTATTGATGAACAAGGGCACGCGAACCTCTGCCCCGGTATCGATGGTGGCCGGCTTGAAGGTGTTTGTCGCGGTGTCGCCCTTGACTCCGGGCTCAGTGTACGTGATTTCAGCCTCGATGTGGCTTGGAAGCGTAGCACTCAGGGGGCGCTCCTCTTCTGCATGGAATACAATCAGGCACTTCATCTCATCCTGCAGGAATTGAGGATTGTCGATCAGGTACTTTTCGAGCAGTAGCTGCTCGAACGTCTCGGAATTCATGAAGTTGTAACCCATGTCGTCCTCATACAGGTACGTGTATTCGCGCGTCTCCACCCGAATGACATCGATTTTGGCTCCCGTGTTGTAGGAGTGCTCGATGATCTTACCGTTCTCGAGGTTTTTCATCTTCGTCCAGACATTGCCCGCTCCCCTCGCTGTTTTCTTGTGGAGGAATTCGAGAACCTGGAAGAGTCCTCCTTGGTGTCGGAGGCAGAGTCCATTCTTGATATCGGATGTCGTAGCCATGAGGTCGAAAATATGAGGATGACTGATGAAGGACCATCGGCCCTTGCCAGCGCATGGCAATATAGCGGCTGACCGATGCTCTGCGGTCACACGTTTGGACTGAATTCCACCCGCAGCGCGTGGAAGGTCGAAGCCGGCAATGTCGGTTGGGCCCATTGCTCCGAAGGGGACATCCGCAAGCGGATGCTGAAACTCCACCTTCCTGAACGATGGGACCAATGCAGATACATCCTCGCCGTTTGTCCAGAAAATGGGGCAGCCGGTCTCCCGTTCCACCCATGGACATAGCGTATCGGGGCTTTCGAATCTCCCCATGACTCGCCCAACCCTAAGCGCATTCGATGGCCTTTGCGGCCCTTCGTGCGAAGTGTGAGCGACGCAGCTCCTCCCCGATGGTCTCCCTGGCCCGCTGCAATCACTTCAAACCTCCAAAAACAAAGGCCCCCCCATACTTCTCCACCGTTGAGCCGCCAACCCAGGGACCATGCGATGTCCTCGTTGACATTTGCCCAAGCAGCCTCACCGCCTTGCGGGACTTCATCTGTCCGGAACTCAAAACGGTGTCCCTTTCGCTCCAGACGAAAGGAAGAACGCCTTCTGCGTCTGAACGGAGGCGGTCCGCTCCATTCCACAGAACATCGCATCCAGCCGCTCCAAGAGGATTGAAATTTCACCCCCGCATTCCAATGCACGGTAGGCAGGGTTCCTTGCTCTGGAACGCTTGCCCTCATTTCCCCATTCCACCATTTTGGATGGTCCGGGTCCGACCTGAAGGCCGTGGCGTGAGCTTCCCACGACTTGGACCAGGTGTGAAGAATGCTCACCCTTCCGTCCCATCCCCCTGAAAACAAGGCCCCGGCCCATCTTCCACTCCAGCCTTTGTGGGTGAATTTCCCGTTGCTTCCCAATACCCAACCCCAGGTGTGATTCAGACGCTGCATGATCCTCAAGCTCCCTTTCCATTTGGCCCTTCCCGCACCCATGGCCGCAGACCAGCATCCATCAGGCCAGCCACGACCCAACACGATCCACTGTATGCCCCGATGCCCCAAGTGGGCCCTTCGCTCCCACCCGATGCCTTCCACAACTCCCCTTTGCAACCCCATTGACTCCGAAAGCCCCTTGCCGATGAGATGGCTGCCTTCCATGCCTCCCAAAGCATCGAACGGTCCTTGCGTCCACAGGAGAAGCCCTTGTCCGAATCGGGCGGATAGATTTCCCAACCAGATTCTGCTGCTGCCCACCGGCAGATGCAAATGGCAAGCGTTGAGGGAGGGTCGCCCAAAGGTCCACACGCTCCGAAACCCCGCATGAAAACCTGAACGCGCGACATACCGCAGCCTGAATTGGCCGGACCTGTCCCACCCTCCATGAATTGGGACTGCCGCGGCCTCCCAACGGATGGTAGAAATCAATGCCTGTGATGGGGCTTTGGCATGCAACCCTTGGGCAAAAAACGCCCTCCAAGCGGGCATGTTCAACAAGCAGGAAAGCACGCGATCCGTGCGTGTTGAATCCAGCATCTGCGCGATCTCCTGTTGGGTCCATGCCCCTGAAGGCCGGTCCAAGATGGCCCTTGTCAATCGCTCCAACTCATCGCGGTTCAAGCAGCCCGCCTCCCACGCCTCAGCTGTCAGGGGGGGCACTTCCCACCCTGACAAAGATGCCTCCTGCCCGGCGGCGGGCAGGATGACAACAAGGGTTGACCATGTGGCCGCCCATGCCACTGCATTCCACATCACCCGCGAAGCCACTGCAATGCCATCCAGCGGCCCATATCCGGTCCCATGCCCGCCTCACCCCCCCAATCCAGGCCTGCCCATGGAAGATTCGCCCTCATCACACCTATGCTGAACCTCCAGGGAATTCTGTCCGAATTCCTCGAAACCCAAGTCCAAAACAGCCCCCCGCTGCCCAACGTGCATTCCCCGCTCGAAGTGAGCAACGAGAGCCATACTTCCGGAAAGTTGCCCGGCTTCCATTCCACCTGAAAGAGTCCGGACCGACCCACGAAGTCAATGTGACACCCGCCCCAACAGGTCAGTCCCCAAGGCTGTGCCACAGGCTGAATCGCCGGCGCCTCAACTTGCCATCCGCAAGTGCCATCAGTCGCGCCCAAGAGCAACTGCACAGGACCTCCTCTTGCCGCATTCACGCCCAACCCCACCTCCAGTCCCTTCGCCACCGTGAGGGCTGTCATCAAGGCGCTTTGACTCCATCCCGCCAGGTCCACCTCAAGGCTTGACCTCCATTCCGCCCGCCTGCTGGATGTGTCGCTCTTTCCGCTTGCTGCGGCTCCTGCAGACCAAACTCCGGTGGGGCCCAAACGCGCCATCATCGACACCCTTTGCTGGCCGTGAATGGACCGAGAGGAACAGCCCATCAGCAGCAGCACCCAAACGGCTGCCAAGACCCGTGAAACGCGAAGAACCATTTGCCGAATCTCCATACCCACACCCCTGTGCCGACATGGTGTTCACGGACGTAAACCCATGCTTCGTCGACGTCATTGTACGGCCTATCTTCGCGCCCCCTGCGGGCGTGGTGGAATTGGTAGACACGCCAGATTTAGGATCTGGTGCCGCAAGGCGTGGGGGTTCGAGTCCCTTCGCCCGCACATTTATAGAGACCGTCAGGTTAGAAAGACATGGAAATCACCCAACAGAATACGGACGCGCTGAATGGCGTTCTGACCGTTACCGTGCACCCCGAAGACTACAAGGAAAAGGTCGACGGCATTTTGGAGGAATACCGCAAGCAGGTGAAAATGCCGGGCTTCCGCGCCGGCAAAGTGCCCATCCAATTGGTGCGCAAGCAATACGGCAAGGCCGTGTTGGCAGACGAGTTGAACAAGCTGCTCGGCGAGCGGCTCGACGGCTACATCCGCGAGCAGAAACTGCGCTTGCTCGGCCAGCCCATCCCCACCATCGAGAATGACAGCGACGGAAATTGGGACAAGCCAGAAGTCTTCACCTTCCGGTATGACATCGGTCTCAGCCCGAAGGTGGACATCAAATTCGGGTGGTTCACCAAGTTCGTCAACCACAAGGTGCGCATCGACGGCGCCCTGATTGACGACCAGATCAGTGACCTGCGCAGGCGCTATGGCAAGATGTCAGAGTGCGAAACCGCCGGCGAGGATGACCTCGTGGTGGGTGAATTCGTTGAGCTCGAGGCGGATGGTGTGGAGGTGAAACCCGGTGGTGTCCTGAACGAGGGTACGATCTCCGTTTCCGAAATCAAGGACAAGGCGACCAAGGCGAAACTCGTCGGTGTGGTCAAAGAGGCCGAAGTCGTGCTGGACGCCGGAAAGGTGGCCAGGGACGCCGATGACCTCGCCCGCATGCTGGGCATCGAGCGCCCGGCTGCCGAGTCGTTCAAGAGCCCGTTGCGCTTCACCGTCAAGGAGATCCGCCACATTGAGCCGGCGGAGCTCGGAGAGGAGCTCTACGACAAATTGTTCGGTGAGGATGTGGTGTCCGATGAGGAGGGATTCCGGGCCAAGGTCAAGGAGGACCTCGAGCGCATCTTCGAGCGAGATGGAGACCGCGTCTTCCGCCGGAAGTTCGTCGAAGAAGTGGTGGACAAGCTCAACCCGCCTCTCCCCGAGGATTTCCTGAAGCGTTGGATCCAAGTGGCCAATGAAAAGCCGATCACCGCAGAGGAAATCGAAAACGAATTCTCCGAGTACGCCAAGGGCATCAAGTGGCAAATCATCCAGAACCACCTCATCGATGAGTACGACATCGAAGTGGACGGAGAGGAGATCAAGGCCGAGGCGGGCAACGCCATCAAGGCGCAGTACGCCCAATACGGAATTCCCCTGGAGGCAGAGCAGCTCGACCCCATGGTCGCGCAGATGATGACGGAACAGAAGGAGGTACGTCGGGTGGCGGAATCGATTTACGAGCGCAAGGCCATCGACAAACTCCGCGAACTCGCCAAGATCAAGGAGAAGGAGGTTTCCCACGAAGAGTGGATGGAAATCGTCCGTTCCCTCTGAAGATTGTGCGTGGCCTTGTGGACGTCCGGGGCTAACTTTCAGCACTCATGATGACCACGCGAAAGGAATTCCTGAAGTACGCCGTCAAGGACCGCGGCTTCACCAGCCACCACGTTGAGGACTACATCTCCGCCGTACACGGACCCGAGAACATGACCCGGACCGTCATCGAGGAGCGACAGATGCCCTTCCGCGAGGTGGACGTCTTCTCCCGCCTGATGGCCGACCGCATCATCTTCCTCGGTACCGGGGTGGACGACTACATCGCCAACATCATCCAGGCGCAGATGCTGTTCCTGGAGTCTACGGACCCCACCAAGGACATCCAGATCTACATCAACTCGCCCGGAGGCAGCGTGTATGCGGGCCTCGGCATCTATGACACCATGCAGTACATCCGTCCCGACGTGGCGACGATTTGCACGGGCATGGCAGCCTCCATGGGGGCCGTGTTGCTCTGTGCCGGTGCTGCCGGCAAGCGGACGGGCCTCAAGCACAGCCGCACCATGATTCACCAGCCCTTGGGTGGTGCCCGTGGTCAGGCCAGCGACATTGAAATCACGGCGCGGGAGATTGGCAAGCTCAAGGAAGAGCTCTACAAAATCATCGCCCACCACAGCGGGCAGGACTACAAGAAAGTGTGGGAGGACAGTGACCGCGACTACTGGATGATCGCCGATGAAGCCAAGGAATACGGCATGATCGACGAGGTGCTCGAGCGCAAGGCCGGCTGATTACACCATGGCGGATCGAGAAATCAACTGTTCCTTCTGTGGACGCAAGAAGTCGGAAGTCGACATCCTCATCGCGGGGGTGACGGGCCACATCTGCGACCATTGCATTGAGCAGGCGGACGCCATCGTCAAGGAAGAACGCCATTCAGATGGCGATGGTGGATTCGATCCCAGCCTGCAGCTGGAAAGGCCCGCCGACATCAAGCGCTTCCTCGATGAATACGTCATCGGTCAGGAAAACGCGAAGCGCACGTTGAGCGTCGCGGTCTACAACCACTACAAGCGCCTCGCCCACCCTGCGGAAGGAAACGATGTGGAGATTGAGAAGTCCAACATTGTCCTGGTCGGAGAAACGGGAACGGGCAAGACGTTGCTGGCGCGCAGCATCGCGCGTCTGTTGAAGGTGCCTTTCTGCATCGCCGACGCCACCATCCTGACAGAAGCTGGCTATGTGGGGGAAGACGTGGAGAGTGTGCTTTCCCGATTGCTCCAGTCCGCCGATTACGATGTTGCCAAGGCGCAACGTGGCATCGTTTTCATCGACGAAATCGACAAGATTGCCCGCAAGAGCGACAACCCTTCCATCACCCGCGATGTGAGTGGTGAGGGCGTGCAGCAGGCATTGCTGAAGTTGCTCGAAGGTGCAGAGGTCAATGTACCCCCACAAGGCGGCCGAAAGCACCCCGAGCAGAAGCTGATCTCCATCGACACCCGGAACATCCTCTTCATCTGCGGCGGGGCGTTCAACGGCATCGAGCAGCACATCGAGCGGCGCATTGCCACATCGAGCATCGGATTCAACACAGGGGCAGAGACCCGGCCCGAGACCCTGCTCTCCGCCATTGCACCGGCCGACCTCCGGAGCTTCGGCCTCATTCCGGAGCTCATCGGTCGCTTCCCCGTGCTGACGCACCTCGACCCGCTCGATCCGGATGCGCTGCGCCGCATTCTGACCGAGCCCAAGAATGCGCTGATCAAGCAATACCAGCGCCTGTTTGAACTGGATGGGATTGCCCTTCAATTCGATGCTGACGCCCTCGATTTCATCGTGGAAAAGGCGGTGGAGTGCAAGCTGGGCGCCCGCGGGTTGCGCAGCATTTGTGAAGCGGTGCTGAGCGACGCCATGTTCGAACTTCCGGGAAAGGAAGGGGTCGATGAGCTGCGCGTCACCGGCGAATATGCCCGTCAACAATTCGACGACAGCGATCAGGGTCGGCTGAAAGTCGCTTCCTGAACGCGCCATGGCCAAGGCCGCGGCAACATCCACCAAGAAAAAGGGCGCCAAGGAAACGCCCCTGATGGCCCAATACAACCGGGTCAAATCCCAGCACCCCGACGCGCTTTTGCTGTTCCGGGTGGGCGACTTTTACGAGACCTTCGGACAAGATGCGGTGACCGCTGCCAAGGTGCTGAACATCGTGCTGACCGCACGGAAAAATGGCGCCGCTTCCGAGGTGGAGCTGGCGGGATTCCCTCACCACGCGCTCGAGAATTACTTGCCCAAGCTGGTCCGGGCCGGTCATCGCGTAGCCGTTTGTGACCAACTGGAAGACCCGAAAACCGCCAAGACCATCGTCAAGCGCGGGGTCACGGAGATGGTCACCCCAGGAGTGGCCCTGAACGACCAGGTGCTGGAGGCACGCGAAAACAACTGGCTGGCCGCCGTACACGTCGTCCTGGAGGGACGCGGTCCAAACAAGCGGGAAAGAGCCGGTGTGGCCTTCCTCGATGTCTCCACGGGCGAATTTCTCGCAGGAGAAGGCACCCCGGAAGAAATTGCGCCCATGCTCCGGACCTTCCGTCCGAAAGAAACCTTGCACCTCAGGCACGGCGAACCTGAATCGCTCAACCTTTCAGGATACCGCTTTCCTCTGGACGATTGGGTGTGGCAGGGAGATTTCGCGCGCGAAATCCTGGAAGGTCATTTCGGTACGAAGGGACTGAAGGGATTCGGCCTTGAAGGACAGCCGCTGGCCATCATTGCAGCGGGAGCCGCCCTGCATTACGTAGGGACCACCAAACACGATCGCCTCGGTCACATCGCCTCGCTGGGGCGGGTGGAATGGGGCCGCAACGTGGCCATGGACGGATTCACCATCCGCAACCTGGAACTGCTCGCGCCCACCCATCCGGAAGGCACGGCCCTCGTGGACATTCTCGACCGCTCGGCGACCCCCATGGGTGCACGGATGCTCCGCCGCTGGATTGCACAACCGCTGTGTGAAGCCGAGGGCATTGCCAAACGCCACGAAGCGGTGGCCGCCTTCCTCGCCCAACCGGAAATGCGGGCCGACCTCATCGCCGAGCTCGGACGGATTGGCGATTTGGAGCGGCTGTTGGCCAAGACGGCTGCCGTGCGGATTTCTCCTGCAGAGCTCGACCGGCTGCGCCGCGCCTTGACCGCCGTCGAAGCGCTCCGGCTCATGGTGGACAGCTCGGACGACCCGGTGATCGGACGGTGGGCGGGTCGGCTCGACCCGGCAGATGCCGCATTGGAACGTCTGCGCAGCGAGCTTACGGAGGACCCGCCCGGCGTCCTCGGCAAAGGCGCCACCATCGCCCCGGGTGTCGTGGATGAACTCGATGAGCTGCGCGACCTCCGCGACAATGGGAAGTCCAAACTCGAGGGCATCCGGCAGCGCGAAATGGAAGCGACCGGGATCGCCTCCCTCAAGATTGCCTTCAACAACGTCTTCGGCTACTACCTGGAGGTGCGCCACGCCCACAAGGACAAGGTGCCCGAGGACTGGATCCGCAAGCAGACTTTGACGCAGGCGGAACGCTACATCACACCCGAACTCAAAGAACTCGAGCAGCGCATCCTCAACGCGGAAGAGCGCCTCGATGTCGTGGAGAGGGAGGCCTTTGCCCGACTGGTCACTTCCCTGCACCCCTTCCTGCCCGTGCTGCAGGCCACGGCCCGCGCCGTGGCAGGCCTGGACCTCCTTCTGGGCTTTGCCGAGGTTGCAGAAGACAACGGATACACCCGGCCGACATTGGTGGAAGGTGCCGAGCTGGAAATTGTGGGGGGGCGCCACCCCGTCATCGAACGCTGCCTTCCCGAGGGGGAGTCCTATGTGGCCAACGATGTCGCCCTCGACCGCGACCACCGGCAAATCCTGATGATCACCGGCCCCAACATGTCGGGCAAGAGTGCCCTGCTCCGCCAGACCGCACTCATCGCGCTGATGGCCCAAATGGGTTCCTACGTACCGGCCCGGTCGGTGCGCATGGGCGTGGTCGACAAAGTGTTCACACGGGTGGGCGCTTCAGACAATCTGAGCGCGGGCGAATCCACCTTCATGGTGGAGATGAACGAAACGGCGTCCATCCTGCACAACCTTTCGGATCGGTCGCTCGTGCTGCTGGATGAAATCGGTCGGGGCACCAGCACCTATGACGGCATCAGCATCGCCTGGGCCATCGCGGAGTTTCTGCACGAGCACCCGAAGTGCCGCGCCAAGACCCTGTTTGCCACCCACTACCACGAGCTCAACCGGATGGCGGACCGCTTTCCGCGCATCCACAACGCCAACGTCAGCGTAGAGCAGCGCGACGGCAAGGTGATCTTCCTGCGGAAGCTCATCCCCGGCGGCAGCGAGCACAGCTTTGGCATCCACGTCGCCAAATTGGCCGGCATGCCCGGCGCCCTTGTGCGGAGGGCAGAGGAGGTGCTGGAAGGCCTGGAATCCCAAGGCGCAGGACGAGGGCAACGCGGCAATCCTGCGGGCCCTTCCCGTGACTCGAAAGGCACGTCGCTGCCCGAAGAAGGTTTGCAGATGAGCTTCTTCCAACTCGATGATCCCGTTCTGGAGGACATCAAAGAAGACTTGCTCGGGCTGGACATCGACCGGCTCACGCCCGTGGAGGCACTGCTGAAATTGCACGAGATCCGCAAGCGGGTTGGCGGCTGAGGCCAGGCAAAAGCCACTTTGCACGACCTCAAAGCGGCTCAATCCATGGTGGCCAGCAAGAGGTTGAGGTCCTTGAAGGGCCAGCCAAAAGCTTCGGCGAGGTCTCGGTTGACCACATTGCCCCTGTAGAGGTAGAGTCCGCTGCGGATCATCGGATTCATCTCGATGTCCCGGTCGATTCCTCCGCTTTCACCTACCTGTTGCAGCATGGGTCCAAGCTGGTTGGAAAGGGCCAAGCTCGCTGTGCGGGGCACGCGGCTCGGGATGTTGGTCACACCGTAATGCGTGACCCCATGCTCCACGAAAACGGGCTCCTGGTGGTTGGTGAGCCGCGAAGTTTCAAAACATCCACCACTGTCGATGCTGACATCCACGATGACCGAGCCATCCCGCATGTCCCGCACCATGTCTTCGGTGACGATCATCGGGGTGCGGCCCTGATGCGGGCGCACGGCACCAATCACCACATTGGCCTCACGAAGCGACTCCTTGAGCACCTTGGGGTGCAGCGTACTGGTCCACAATCGACCTCCGATTTCTCCGCGGAGGCGGCGCAGACGGTAGGGATTCGAATCGAAGACGCGCACGGAGGCACCCAGCCCGATGGCGGCCCTGGTGGCGAACTCTCCCACGGTTCCCGCTCCGATGATGACCACTTCTGAAGGGGCAACCCCCGTCATGCCGCCCATCATGCTGCCATCGCCAAACTCCGGATGGGCCAGGTATTCCGCGGCGATGAGAATGCTGGTCGTACCCGCAATCTCTCCCATGGCACGCACCAGGGGATAGATGCCGGTCCGGTCCCGCATGAAGTCCCATGCAACGGCCGTGATCTTGCGGTCCATCATCTTCTCGATGGTGGTCTCCGGGTGGGTGGCGAGCTGCAGACCACTGAAGATGGTCTGGCGGTCGCGCATGTGCTCCAGTTCCGCCTCTTGGGGAGGCGCGACTTTCAGGATGATGTCGTTCTCGTATACCGATTTGGCATCCGGAGCAATGAGGGCTCCAGCTTCGCTGTAATCCGAATCGGAGAATTGAGCATGTTTCCCGGCCCCTGTTTCTACCACAACGTCGTGACCATGGGCGACCAAAAGGCCTACGGCATCCGGATCCAATGCCACGCGGCGCTCCTGCAGAACAATTTCCTTGGGTATTCCAATGCGGAGGGCCTGCTCGCCGGTGGGTACGGCCAGCATCTCTTCTTGGGGGGAGAGGGCCGCTTGAAAGGCCAAACGGCGGATGCGTTCCTTGGTTTCCACGACTGGTTGTAGGGTTCGGATGGGAATTTACACGGATTCCCTCACCCACAAAGAAGCAAGGCGAAGTCCATCGGGCTGAAGCTCAATCCTAAGCAACATCGCGTGTTCTGGGAAATGGTCTGCGGCCCGTTCCGGCCACTCCACCAAGGTCAAGGCCATGGGGTCGTCCATCAATTCATCCCAACCGAGATTCGTCAGCTCGGATTCGTGCTCGATTCGATACAAATCCAAGTGGCGCACAATGCGGTTCCCCTCCGTCATGGGATACTCCTGACACAATGCAAAAGTGGGACTGGATGCCGCATCAACGGCTCCAATGACCTTGACCAAGGCCGATACAAAGGTCGTTTTCCCAGTTCCCATGGGTGCCTGAAGTGCCACCACATCTCCCCAATCCACATGTTCGCGAAAAGCAGACGCGACTTTGGTCAATTGGGACAAGCCGAAGGGCGCAGAACGCCAGTTGCAACGCAACCGTCCCATTTCGCCCGGAACCGATTCCGGTGAGGGCAAATCTTGGGTCATCTCGGCTTCAAATGCACCAAGGGAACAAGCATCTCCTCCATGGAAATGCCGCCGTGCTGGAATGTACCGGTGAGGTACCGAACAAACCGGTTGAAGTTGTTGGGGTAAACCATGAAATCTCGTTCCATTGCAAAAATGTAACGGCTGGAGAGATGCGCCTTGGGCAATCCAAATGCCTCGGGATCCGTCACTGAGAAAACATCGTCGTCGTGTCGAAGGTTGCGCCCGGTCTTGTATCTGGGATTGTCTGTGACTTCCTTTTCGCCCTGCACGCGAATGGGATTATCGACCTGCACCGTTCCGTGGTCCGATGTCAATACGACCTCCATGCCCTCCTCTGCCGCCCGTTCAAGCAGTTCGCGCAGGGGACTGTGCTCAAACCAGCTCATGGTCAACGACCGATAGGCACCTTCGTCCTCTGCGAGTTCCTTGATGATCTCGCTCTCCGTTCGGGCATGGCTGAGCATGTCCACAAAATTGAAGACCACAGCCGTGAAGTCCCGTGCCTTGATCTGGTGAAAATCCTCGAGCAATTTCCGGCCTGCAGCCAGGTCCGTGATCTTGTGGTATCCCCAGCTCCCCTTGAAGCCCCATCGATCCAATTGCGCTCCCAAGAGATCTGCCTCGTGCGCATTCTTTGAGCCCTGTGCCTGCTCATCCTTCCACCACTGCGGGTAAACCTGCGAGATGCGAAGGGGAACCATCCCTGCAAACATGGCATTTCGGGCGTATTGGGTCGCTGTGGGCAAAAAGCTCCAGTGCATTCTTTCGGATTGGACCTGCCAAGCATCAGCGAGGGCGGGGCCCAACGCACGCCATTGATCGTAACGGAAATTGTCGATCAAGACGAAGAGGATCCGCTTCCCCTGCTCCAGCATGGGCTTCACAGATTCCGACATCACATGGGGAGCGAGCAAAGGGTCCTCCTCGGAACCGCAGCGATCCAAATCAGACAACCAGTCTCCGTAGTGGGAAGTGACGTATTTGGCGAATTGACGGCTGGCATCAGCACGCTGCATTCTCAAGACTTCCGCCATCCCTTGGTCCCCTGAAGCAGAAAGTTCGATGTCCCAATGGACCAATCGTTTGTAGATGTCTTCCCAATCTTCCCGACCCAGCCTGTCCATCAGCCGCATTCCGAGCTCGCGGAATTCGCGCTGGTAGTCACTCATCGCCTTCTCTCCCACCAAGCGCTTCTCGTCGAGGATTTTCTTCAGCGAAAGCAGGATTTGGTTTGGATTCAGGGGCTTGATCAAGTAATCCACCATTTTGGACCCGATGGCCTCTTCCATGATGTGTTCTTCTTCACTCTTGGTGATCATCACACACGGAAGGTGGGGGCGCTTTTCCTTGATGCGCTGCAAGGTCTCCAGACCCGTCAAGCCGGGCATGTTCTCGTCGAGAAACACCACATCGACGATTCGGTCCGCCTCCAAAGCCTCCAACAATGAAGCGCCATCGGTAAAACCTGTGACTTCGTAGCCCTTACCCTCCAAAAAGAGGATGTGCGGCTTCAAGAGGTCGATCTCATCATCGGCCCAAAGGATGTGGGGAGTGCGCGTCATCAATGCTTCAATGGCGATTGCTCAGAATTATTTCATCCCGGCGGTGCCGGTGCAAATAAAGACACCAAATTTCGGCCATGGCTGCAAGTCCCAAGCTGCTCAACGATCCGGTGTACGGATTCATTCAACTGCGTTACGCGGACTTCACTCGGGTCCTCGATCATCCCTGGGTGCAACGACTGCGCAGAATCAGCCAACTCGGGCTGAGTCACCTCGTATATCCAGGTGCGGTCCACAACCGATTTCACCATGCCATCGGCGCCTTGTTCCTCATGCAGGAGGCCCTCGATTCGTTGCGGGAGAAAGGCATCAGCATTACCGAAGAAGAGTATCGGGGGGCCTGTCTCGCCATTCTCCTTCACGATGTAGGCCACGGTCCCTTCAGTCATGCATTGGAACACAGCATCGTCAGCGGTGTGCACCACGAAGAGATCAGCACACTCATCATGAATGAGCTGAATGCCCAATTCCATGGCATGCTCGATGTGGCCATTGAGATATTCAATGACCACCACCCCAAAGGGTTCCTCCACGACCTGGTGTCTTCTCAACTCGATATGGACCGCATGGACTACCTCCGTCGGGACAGCTTCTTTACGGGGGTGAGCGAAGGCATGATCAGCTCTGAGCGCATCATCCGCATGCTCAACGTACACGAGGGACGCCTGGTAGTGGACGAGAAGGGCATTTACTCCATTGAGAAGTTCATCATCTCACGCAGGTTGATGTACTGGCAGGTGTACTTGCACAAGACGGTGCTCGCGGCCGAATGGATGATGATGCGCATCCTTGAACGGGCCGGGGAACTGGCCCGAAGAGGTGAAGATGTTTGGTCCACCCCTGCACTCGCCCCCTTCTTGAAGGAGGACCTGGACCGCGCCCGTTTCATGGCGGATCCAGAAGTGCTCGGGTCTTTCTGTGCCCTCGACGACAACGACGTGATCTGTTGCATCAAGGCGTGGCAGGACCATCCGGACCCCGTGCTGTCGCAATTGTGTCAACGGCTCATCCACCGCCGGCTTTTCAAGATCGAGTTGCGTGATGCCCCCTTTGATCAGGACGACATTGCAGAACGTCTCGAGGCCGTCAGCAAGGCCTTTGGACTATCCATGGAAGATGCCTCCTATTTCGTGTTGCACGACCGCATCAACAATCGGGCGTACTCGACCGCCTCCAATGGCATCGCCATACTCTCCAAGAATGGCACTGTGCGCGACGTCGCCGCGGCATCAGATCACCTGAATCTGAGTGCGCTCAGCATGCCGGTGGAGCGGCATTTCCTGGCTTGGCCCAAGGAAATACCGCCCCGACCGAATGCCGTCAAAGGGTGACTTCTTCGCCCTGACTGTCGTACAAGTTGTGCTCGAGCAACTCCATGGATGAGTTGGCCTCCACCACAATCTTCAAGCCGAACGACTTCTTCCAGCGCTTCAGCTGGTTGTTCCACCAACCCTTGGTGATGTAGGCCTCCACCATGGGGTGGAGCATCAGGGTCACTTGACCCAAACCGCGATCCGCCGCGGCCTGGAGCGCCGCCTCGATGCCATCCGTCACCAGGATGCTCGCCGTCACCTGGCCCGTTCCATTGCAGGAGGGGCAGACTTCTGACGTCTTGATATCGGTGACAGGACGCACCCGCTGACGCGTGATTTCCACCACTCCGAATCGACTCGGCGCCAGCACGTTGTGCTTGGCCTTGTCGGGCTTCATGGCCTTGCGCAAGGCCTCAGTCAACTCACGTCGATTGCCGGTCTCACCCATGTCGATGAAATCGACGCAGATGATGCCGCCCATGTCGCGAAGACGGAGTAGGCGCGCGATTTCGGTCGCGCATTCGAGGTTGGTCGCAATGGCGTTCTCCTCCTGCGAGGTTGCGCCGGCCTTCCGCCCACCGGAATTCACGTCAATCACGTGCATGGCCTCGGTGTGCTCCACGATGAGGTAGGCCCCACTCCGCAGGTTGACCTGCCGACCAAAACTCGCCTTGATCATGCGGTGCACCCCGCGGTCGTCAAAAACATCCTTGGCCTTTGACTCCTTGACGATGTCCACCTTGTCCGGTGCAATGCCGGCCAGGAACTCCCTGACTTCATTGGCGACGTCCGGGTCGTTGACGAGAATCTGGGAGAAATCGGGGGTCAGGAGGTCGCGCAACAGCGAACTCGTCTTGTTGATTTCACCGAGGACGCGCTGGCGTGGTTTTGCATTGCGCAGATTGGCGTGCAATTCCTTCCACCGGTTGCTCAGTTCCTCGAGGTCGGAATGCAAATCTGCGGCGCCCTTTTCCTGGGCCACGGTCCGCACGATGATTCCGCAGTTTTCCGGTCGGATGCTTTGCAGCAGCACCCTCAGGCGCTTGCGCTCACTTTCCTTCTGGATGCGTTGGCTGATGCTGATTTTATTGGAAAACGGCACCAGCACGAGGTACCTGCCTGCCAAGGTGACCTCGGCGGTGAGCCGGGGGCCTTTGGTGGAGATGGCCTCTTTCGCGACCTGCACAAGCACATTTTGGCTTGCGGAGACCACGTCTTTCATATTGCCTTTTTTGTCGATGTCGCTCTCCTTCTTGAAGTTGGAGAGGTCTGCCGTCGACTGCGTCCCCTTGATGGAGCGCTGGGCATATGTCTTAAAACTCAGATACTGCGGGCCCAAATCCAGGTAGTGGAGGAAGGCATCCTTCGGATGTCCTATGTCCACGAATCCCGCGTTCAGACTGGGCAGCACCTTCTTGACCCGACCGAGGTATATGTCCCCGACCGCATAATCCTGGTTGCCTTTGTCTTCGTGGAGTTCGACCAAATGGCCGTCCTCCAGCATGGCAATACGCAACCCGGACTTGGTCTTGTTGATGACCAGTTCTATGTTCACGCGTCAATACATGATTGGGGTTTCAGGAATACCCCCTCTTCAGGGAGGACCCGTCAACGCCCATGAAGATCACTTCTTCTTCTTGTGACGGTTCTTACGTAGACGCTTCTTCTTTTTGTGCACCGCCATCTTATGACGCTTGCGCTTCTTTCCACTAGGCATGGGAAGGGGGTTTTATGAATTCGTTGAATGTTGTTCGAGCAAGAGGATCCGTTGTTGGACCGCCTCCTCGATGACGGTATCCGGGGACAGCGGTAGGAACCGCTTGTAACTCGCAAGCGCCAAGCCCGGATTCCCGAGGCGCTCGTGGCACTGCGCTTGGAAGAACCAAGCGTTGTGGGCGGCACTGTCCACCACGAGCGCGCGCTCGAAATGAATCAGGGCCTCGGCGGGAGCTCCGCCGTCCAGCTCCAGCATGCCCAACTGGATCAGGGGTTCGGACCGTTCGGGAGCCAGGTCGATCGCCTGTACAAAGCGCTCACGTGCTTTGTCGAACTGTCCGGATTGAATACTGAAACGCCCCAGTTCCATCACTGCATCCACGTTGGGCGGCTCTGCTTCGGCCAAAGCCTTCAGAGCCAGAATACCCGCCATGGGATTCGGACCGTTGACTTGGTCAATCGCGGCCTGTACGGGGTCATCCGAATCCACCTCCTCCAAGGTGGTGGGAATGGATGCCTCCTTGTAGGCCTCTGGGCTGCGTGGCACCACTTGCCAGACGAGCAGTGCCAACACCACACACAATCCCCCGATGATCAGAGGCAGCGTGAGGTTTTTGGACTGGTTGTCAGACATGCAGTGCTGGAAAATCAGTTGGCTGAGACCTTGCTCTTCACATTTTCCATGAAGCTCTTGGCGGGCTTGAAGGAAGGAATGTTGTGGGCCGGAATCTCAATGGTCTTGTTCTTCAGGATGTCCCGACCGGTTTTCTTGGCGCGGCGCTTGATCACGAAGCTTCCAAAGCCGCGGAGGTACACGTTGTGTCCGCTTTCCAATGAATCCCTCACGGACTCCATGAATGCCTCTACTGTGGCCTGGACGTCCTGTCGTTCAATTCCTGTCTTGTCCGAAATGCGGCTCACGAGGTCCGCCTTTGTCATCTTGTTGTCAGTCACCTTGCAGGATGCTTTGAGTTTCAATCAATTGAATGGGCCGGCAAAAATAGTACATGAGAGGCAGACTGCACATCCCCATCTTGCCATCGCTAATCCCACACCCTTCACCCTGTGCACCCGCTAACCCAAAAGCTGCTGTCTTGGTACAGAGAAAACGCCCGGGATCTTCCATGGAGGGCAGCACCCGAGCCATATTCCATTTGGTTGTCTGAAGTCATCCTTCAGCAGACGCGCGTGGCACAAGGCAAGGGGTATTGGGAGCGGTTCCTTTCCGCATTCCCCACCGTTGCAGATCTCGCAGCTGCCCCCACCGAGCAAGTCATGTCCCTATGGAAGGGCCTCGGCTACTACAGTCGGGCCCGGAACCTCCATTTGGCTGCACAGCGCATCGTTTCAGAACGCAACGGCCAGCTGCCTGTGAAAGCGGAAGAATGGGCCGCCCTGCCTGGAATCGGTCCCTACACCGCTGCTGCGATTGCCAGCATTTGCTTCCATGAGGCGATCCCGGTCATCGATGGCAATGTGCAACGCGTGATGTCCCGCTTGTTCGATATCGCTGAACCCGTGGACCGCAAGG
This sequence comes from Flavobacteriales bacterium, assembly GCA_030828175.1. GTDB lineage: Bacteria > Bacteroidota > Bacteroidia > Flavobacteriales_D > Sanyastnellaceae > UBA8752. Next base: position 3,794 of record JAURDB010000011.1, on the reverse strand, counting down.
CTGGAAGAAAAGCCATCGAGGCTTTCTGTGCGGAACTCGTGGCAACGGAAGCTCCTGGGGACTCCAATCAAGGTTGGATGGAGTTGGGAGCCCTGGTCTGTACCCCTCAATCCCCCGACTGCCTCAACTGTCCGCTCTCGGAATCATGCCTGTCCCGAGAACGCGGAACACAGATGCAGCGCCCTGTCAAGCAACCCAAAAAGTCGCCCCTGGAATGGGACGTTCAGTTCCTTATTCCGCTCAGGAAAAGCCGCTCAGGCCGATGGGAATGGTGGGTTGAAACCCGACCGGAAAAGGGCATTTGGTCTCAGCTGGAGGCCTTTCCATGCGTCATGGGTCCCAAATCAGATGGCGCGCATCCGGATGCTTTCGGGCCCGTGCAGCACATACTCACCCACAGAAAGATGACGGCGTGGTTCAAGGTAGAGGATGCACCAGATGCCAAGCGAGGCCATGGCCGTTGGGTCAATGTGGAGCAAGGCGATGCCAACTGGCCCCGCATCATTGACAAAGTCCTACCCGAGCTTCGGTCATGGATTGTGAAGAATTGAGGTTTTGCGAGCGGTCCAAATTGGCCTCCTTCGGTACTTTGCACCCATGCCAGGATTGAACAAGGTCATGCTGATCGGCCACCTAGGGAAACCTCCCGCCTTGCGGTGGTTGGAGTCCGGTCAGGCCTTGTGCAAACTGTCCTTGGCCACCTCGGAGCGCTACCGAGATGCCTCAGGAACCCAGCGGGAAAGAACAGAGTGGCATCAAGTAGTTTTGTGGAGGGAACTGGCGGAATTTGCCGAAGGCTGCCTCGAAACGGGCCACAAGGTGTACATAGAAGGAAGATTGCGCACCCGCAGCTGGCAAGACGGAGATGGCGTAGAACACCGTGCCACAGAAGTCGTGGCGGACAGGCTCGAACTGCTCACCCCGCGATCTGACAAAGCACCTGGTCCGCCATCGGCAACAGACTCGGAGCCGCTCAAAGGGCCCTACCCGATCGACGCTTCCTCCCTTCCCTTCTGAGCGAATGGACCTCTCGGACTCCCTTTTGTGGATTGCATCCATCGCTTCCTTGCTTCTTCTGGTAGCCAGCGCATTCATCTCGGGGAGTGAAATCGCCTTTTTTTCCATGAGTCCACAGGACAGGCAAGCGCTGGAGGAAACAGATGACGCCCGTTCCAAGCTGGTGCTCCAGCTTCTGAACACTCCCGATGCCGAGCAGGGAGCACGACAGCTGCTGGCCACCATCCTGGTCCTCAACAACTCCGTCAACATCCTCATCATTCTGCTCTCGACGGTCATCATGCAGCACGGGCTGACAACCCTTCCACCCGTATTGGGAACCTTGCTGCATGTTTTCGGCGTCACTTTTCTCATCGTGCTCTTCGGCGAGGTGCTGCCCAAGGTGTATGCCAACCGGAACCCTCTGGTCCTGGCAGGTCGGATGGCCCGCCCCCTCACTTTGGCCAAAGGCATATTGCGCCCCATCTGGATGCCATTGAACGCCATGGCCGACTGGTTCTCGCCGAAAGGGGAATCCTCCACTGAACTTTCGGTGGAAGATTTGGAGCACGCTGTCAACGTCACCGATTCAGAAGACAGGACGGAGGAAGAAAACCGGATTCTGAGCGGCATCGTCAATTTCGGAAGCAAGGATGTCAAGCAAATCATGCGGCCCCGAACCGATGTAACTGCCATTCCGTTCAACATGCCTTGGGCCGATCTCAAGGCCACCCTCGCGGAATCGGGTTTCAGCCGCGTTCCCGTCTATGAGGAAGGCCTGGACCAGATTCGGGGCATTCTCTACGCCAAGGACCTATTGCCCTATCGCAACGAAGAGGACTTCGGGTGGAACACCTTGCTGCGCCAACCGTTTTTCGTGCCTGAAAACCGTATGATCGACGATTTGCTGCGCGACTTTCAAGCCATGAAGGTCCACCTCGCCGTGGTGGTGGATGAATATGGAGGCACCAGCGGGATTGTCACATTGGAGGATGTCATCGAAGAAATTGTCGGGGACATTTCCGACGAATTCGACGACGAGGATGTTTTCTACTCCCGCATCGATGAGGACACTGTGGCATTCCAAGGGAAGACTGCCCTGGTGGATGTCTATCGCATCATGGAATTGGATGGCGGTGCATTTGAAGCAGCGAAAGGAGAGAGCGATACACTCGGCGGCTTCGTGGTGGAACAACTCGCACGTTTGCCAAAGCCCGGTGAGACATTGGAACATGCTGGTGTTCAATTGGTCGCAGAAGCGGTGGACCGGAGACGGGTGCTCCAGGTCAAAGTCCGCCGTCTGCCCCAGGGAGAAGACCCCTCACCCTCCAAAACCCGGTCGTTTCCAAACAAGGGAAGAAACAGCGCAGGATTGGCTGCGCTTCTTCTTGCTTGCTCCGGCATGCTCCTGTCCTGTAATGGACCAACGCCCGTACCGCGTCCCAAAGGCTATTTCCGAATCGCATTGCACGATACGAGCTACCGCAGTGTCGAGCTACCATGCCCGCTCGCCATTGGGGTGTCGCAATCGGCTTGGGTAGAACCTGTTCAGGAGTTTCCTCCCGACAGTTGCTGGTTCAACCTGGTCTATCCCGACTACAAGGCGAGGGTGCATTGCACGTACGCTGGAGCTGTCCAGCTGGAACCCGTGGTCGAGGATGCCTTTCAGCTCGCCTATGAACACGAGGTCAAAGCCGATGCCATTCAAGTCAGCCATCGGGAATACGAGTCCGGAGGGATGGCAGTGAAGTGGGCTTTGGCCGGAGATGCCGCCAGTCCCATTCAGTTCCTCTGCACCGACGGAAGCGATCGATTCGTGCGCGGAGCCCTCTATTTTGAAGTGCGACCGAACGGCGATTCCTTGGCCCCCGTGGTGGAAAGAATCGACGCCGACCTCGACTACTTCATGGCCAACCTCAGCTGGAAGTGAAATTGTTGCTTGACCCCGGTGGGACCCGTTTGAAATATGCCGCCGTAAATGAAGGCGAGATCCAAGATGTTTCCGACGTTGCGTGGAACAGGATGTCCGACATCGGGCCAGATTCCTGGGCGCCGGAAGGCCCATGGACATCGTGGCATTTTGAAAGTTGCCATCGGCTGAATCGCCCAAATCCCCCCGCTGCCCCGAAAGACTGGCTGAACCTTGTCTGCGCGGCTTTCAACGTCCATCGATCCGAGTGTTTGCCGCTCGACCCTTGGTCAAGGGTACCGTTTCGGATTGAATACCGAAGTGGACAACCGGGGTCCGATCGGATTGCGGCAGCGGCGGCGTGCCACCACCGGCGCCCCGGGGGAAGTTTTGTCATCATCGACGCAGGGACCTGCATTACGGTAGACCTCCTTTCCAAGGGCGCTTGGAAGGGGGGAGCCATCCTTCCCGGACTGCGCCTTCAAGCGTCATCGATGCGGCGAGCCGGACTGCCCGAAATACAACCGGACGATGCCAACCGATGGAACATATCGCCTGGGCCTGACGGTGCCCTTGGCACCGATACAGAAGCCGCCATCCGTGCGGGAATCCCATGGGCATCCCTTCACGCTGTTCAAGCTGTGGCCAGGGGTCTGATGGAATTCGCCGAAGATGCCGAAGTCATCCTCACGGGAGGAGACGCGGAACATTTTGCAGGTTTGGGGGGATGGCAGACTTTCGCAGACCCGAACCTGGTGCTTCGAGGGGGAGCCCTTTTGCTGAAAGAGTCCAAGACATGACGAAAATGCGATTTCCTGGGACCCGGTTTATGATGGTCACTGTTGTGGCTTGTTTTGCATCGCACCCAAGTGCCTCGGGCCAATCCACC
>JAURDB010000119.1 GCA_030828175.1 Flavobacteriales bacterium | reverse complement strand
ATCCCTTCGCAACCCCCCCAAAGCGAGGCACATGCCGGCAGGAACGATGCGCACATCCAAATCCAAGGCCATTCCATTTTGAATGGCTTTCAGACAAGCGTCTCCCCCCAACCCACCATCGAAGAGAACCATATCGTGTCCTTCGAAACGGTCCCAGACGGAATCCAAACTGTCCTTCTCCATCGTCAAATCAATGGCACTGCCATAGGATTCTGCCACCCAACTGCCGAGCTCATCCAAGCGGTGGTCCGCGGCCAGCACTCCTACCTTGGGTCTGGCCGGACGCCAACGGTAGTTTTTTCCCTGCGCCCAAACCAAAGTCGACCGAATCACAAGCGGCAGAACCACCAGAATCAAAGCTACAAGAACAGCCGATAAACGACTCACCCTCAACGTCTCAGGAAGCAATGAATAAATGAATATCAGAGCAACCGACGCACCCAATCCTGACAAGGCAGATTTCAAACGCTGAAAAGGCCGATCGGCTGAACCAAACCACCGAACCGCCCCCCACATAGCAACCGCAGCAGCCAACGCCAACGCCAAACGCGGCCGAAATGGATGATCGACTCCCGTATACCACCCGTGAATCGCAACGACGCTCCAACCTGCACAGAATCCCGAGAAAAGATCCAGCACCATCGGCAACCTCCGTTGAACAAAACCGTGCAGAAAGGCAGAGAATGCCCGCATCCTGATGCCCAACCGTATCATCCAACGCATGGCCCATGCCTGGCCTCCCGCAAAATGCTTTTCACAGAAGATGCGCATGGCATCGTGAAACACCCGCACATATGAGAGGCTGCCCTTCTTCGTGCTCTCTCCTTTGAAGTGAACTATGGGCGCATCGCTGTAGTAACGGTTGACCCAACCTCCCTGCAAAATCCTGACGCTCAAATCAATGTCCTCTCCGTACATGAAGAAATCATCGTCCAGCAACCCCACCTGATCCAGGGCAGCACGGCGCATCCACATGAAAGCCCCACTCAGCACTTCCACATTGGCCGTATCGTCCTTGGGTATGTGCCCGAAGTAGTAACCATTCAACTTCCGGCTTCGGGGCGCCAATCGCCACAATCCAGAGAGTCGGCACAGAGATGCCCAAGGTGTTGGCACCCCCCTTTTGCTCTCCGGAAGCCACCTGCCGGATCCATCAAACATGGGCACGCCCAATCCGCCAATGGTATCGTCTTGTTCAACATGCGCCATCACCTTGAGAAAAGTATCCTCAGGCACAATGGTATCGGGGTTGAGCAACAGTACCCACTCCCCTTTGGCGATGTCGATGCCTCGGTTGTTGGCCGCACTGAAACCCACATTCTCCGGCAACGCAATTACTTCAATTGAAGGATGAGTTGAAGAAACCCAATCTACTGAACCATCAATACTTGAGTTGTCAACTACGATGAGTTCAGACGCCCCTTCCCCCAACTGGCTCATCGCTCGGAGCGCACTGGAAATGCACAGGGACAAATACCCCTTCACATTGTAGCTGACGATGATGACGGACAACTTCATCCCAGGGAGTCGAGGTCAGAGGCCTGGGCGCTGTATGGCAGCCTCTGTTGAAGGGAACGGATCAGCGTCAGCTCATCCGCGTATTGCAATTCATCTCCCACTGCTACGCCCCTGGCCAAGGTCGTGACCTTCACATCGAATGCTTGCAACCTCTTGTGGATGTAGAATGCCGTTGTATCGCCCTCCATGGTAGTAGGCAGGGCGAATATGAGCTCCTCCACCTTCCCTTCCGTGAGCCTCCCCAGCAAACCTTCAATCCTCAAATCAGAAGGCCCAATTCCGTCCATGGGACTGATGACCCCGCCCAACACGTGGTAGCGCCCTTTGAAGTGCCCTGTAGACTCGATGGCAAGCAGGTCGCGCAGGTCCTCCACGACAGCGATGCGGCTGTCGTCCCGCCTCAAATCCGTGCATATCGAGCAAAGCTCTTCCTCCCCCAGGTTTCCACAGGTCCTGCACGAAAGCACACCTTCCTTCATGTCACGGATGGATTCCGTGAAACGGCGCACATCCTCCTCAGACCGGCCCAAAAGGTGCAAGGCCAAGCGCAAAGCCGTTCTGCGCCCCACACCGGGGAGCCCCGCGATCTGGTCGACCGCTCTATCTATGAGACGGGATGGCATCTCCACGCCGACGAAGTTAACCGGTGCATCCCTGCCATTGGCTCATCCCCATGACCAAAATCATCCCACAAGGTGAGGAATGGCAATGGCTCCAAGCCCCAAACAAAAACACCTTGGAACCGTCATTTGATCCACCCTTTCGACCATGAGCCTCTATCCCACCTCCACTGTCTTCATGTTGGCGCCCCAACGCCACGGATCCAACAAGACCCAATCCATGCTGTCCGCTCAGCACCCTGAGCTCCATGGCCCCTACCCACCGCTGCCCCGCCAGGCTTTCATGAAATTGGCGGAATCGCTGGGGGACCAATTGCTCGAGGCAATGACGGCCAATGCAAACCTCAGCCCACGCCCTCTTTTGACCCAAGGCAAATCCATCCACCCCGAAGACGTTCGCAAAGAGCTGAAAGCCCGAAACCTACCTGAAGATGTGCTGGGAATCTCCATCGCTTTGGCCCACGTGGGCGCACGATATCACAACGAGCACAATACCCGCATCCTCTGCAAATCCCCGGACAACCTGGACATCGCAGAGAAATTCCGCGACGGATTCCAAGACACCGCCTTCATCCACCTCATCCGAGATCCACGCGCAGTATGGAACAGCGCACGTGGCACGCCACGGGGACCGCAAACGCCCCATGCTGCCGCCTTGAAATGGGCCGACTACCACGCCCGTGTATTGGATCTTTCCCGGACACTTCCATTGATCACCATGAGGTATGAAGACCTCATGCTCCAGCCCGAGACAGAGTTGAAACGCGCCTGCACCTTCCTCGATATCCCCTTTCTTTCCAGCATGTTGGAAGACCATGTCTCCGACTCCGCCCAACAGGCGGCTTCCAAGAATCCCGGGCTTTGGGGAAACCTGGCCAAGCCCGTCATGCTCACGCGCATCGACGCCTGGAAAAATGAATTGCCCAGCCAAGAGGTGGAAATCATAGAAAACACTTGCGCCCAGGTCATGAAGGCCTTCGGGTACAATCGCACCTGTTCCCCAAGCAAACTGACACAGGAACAGAAGGAGTTCAAACCCCTGATCAGCAACAAAGAAGCTGTCGCAGAACCGCGGGCCGAGCAGCTGGCCCACATCGCCTCATTGCAATCCAAACTGCGCAAAGTCGCATGATCCCCGTCGCCATGGACCCCACATTGCTGATTGATTTGATCGTCCTATTGAGCGTGGGCCTTGCCCTGGCCATGTTCGGCGGTGGCGGAGCTGTCATACTCATTCCATACCTGACGCGCATTGCAGGCTATCCATTGGATGAGGCCGTACTCCTGAGCTTGCTCACCATTGGAATCAACACCGGAATCAAAACGGTCAGAGAAAGGCATTCCATTGATTGGAAGGCCGTTATTTCCTTTTCACTGCTGGCATTTCCCACTGCTGCCCTGTCCGGGTCCTACCTCGCCCCTGTGGTTCCTGACCCGGTCCGGATGACCGTGTTTGGAGGCTTCACCCTTACCGTGGCCGGTTTGATGCTCTTCCCCATCAACCAGCAAGCCTTCAGCCGAAAGAACCCCATTGCATTGGGCATCTCAGCCCTTCTGACCGGCGTAATCTGCGGGCTGATTGGTGTAGGAGGTGGCATTTTCATCGCACCGACCCTGAGTTTGTTCTGGAAAACCCCCATCAAACAAGCCGTCAAGGGAAGCTTGGCCATCGTTGCGCTTCAATCCGCAGCCGCCCTGATCGGTTATGCAGGGCGCGGTGTCACTGTATCTGCTACAACCCTGTTGACCATTTTCCTGATCATCGCCACCGGCATGGTCCTGGGAAAACGTCTGAAAGCCGCCACTTCCGACCGGAATCTGAAGTCCTATTTCGCCTTTTTCCTGATTGGCATCGGCATTTGGGTGCTCCTTCGTTGAGACGACCGCGGTTCAGGTGACGGAATGTAGCTTGCCACCATGCAGGTTGAAATTTGGGCGGGGCTGGCCGTTGTCGCTTACCTCGCAGTGCTTTACGCCATCGGACGGCGAACGGGGCGAGGCGGTTCCATGGCCGACTTTTCCTTGGGGGGGCGTCGCAGTCCCTGGTGGGCAGTGGCCTTTGGCATGGTGGGCACCAGCCTCAGCGGGGTCACCTTCCTCTCTGTGCCAGGCTGGGTAGGCGACCAGCAATTCGGATACATGCAAATGGTCATCGGCTACCTGTTTGGATACGCCGCCATCGTGGGCATCCTCCTGCCTCTCTACTATCGACTTAAACTCACAAGCATCTACCGATTCCTCGGTGACCGCATCGGAAACCGATCCTATCGCACCGGCGCGGCGTTTTTCCTGCTGTCGCGCAGCATGGGCGCCGCATTCAGGCTGTATCTGGTGGTCCTCGTACTCAACGAGACACTGCTGCCGGAAACCACTGCTCTGGGCGGCTGGCTGCGGCTCACCCTGCTCATCGCCCTTGTCCTCGGCGCCATCTGGGCCTACACCCGGCATGGCGGCATCTCCACCGTGGTGTGGACAGACACCCTTCAAACCGCCTGCATGCTGATCGCAGCGGGCACAGCAGTTTGGCTCATCGGCCGCGAACTGGGCCTCTCCCCGGCGGAAATCCCCGGAGCCATCGCAGACTCCGGACATGCCCGCTGGTGGTTCTTCGACGATTGGGGCGCCGGGAATCACGGGATCAAGCAACTCATCGCAGGTGCTTTCATTGCCCTGTGCATGACAGGACTCGATCAGGACATGATGCAGAAAAACCTGAGCTGCAGGAACCTACGTGATGCCCAGATCAACATGGCTTCCTTCTCCATCGTTCTGGTCTTTGTGAATTTGCTCTTCTTGGGGCTGGGTGCACTGCTCCTGATGTACACCGTCGCAACCGGCATGGAAGTGGGCCGGGCCGACCTTCTTTTTGCCAGGGTCGCATTGGACGGCGGCATGGGCGTGGCTTTGCCCGTGCTGTTCATGTTGGGGCTGGTGGCCGCCGCCCTGTCCTCAGCCGATTCCGCATTGACCGCATTGACCACCTCGGTCTGCGTGGACTTCCTGGGAATGGACCCTGAAACGGACGCGGGACCGGACGACCACTCCCGAAGAATGAGGACCCATTTCCTGGTGTCCATGGGCGTCGGGCTGCTCATCCTCGTCTTTCATGCCGTCAATGACACTTCTGTCATCGCAGCCCTGTTCCGCATTGCCGGATACACCTACGGTCCGCTGCTGGGGCTCTTTGCCTTTGCGCTGACCCGTGAGTCCCGCCATGAATGGGTGGATCGTTGTGTGCCTTTCATCGCTGTCATCGCGCCTCTTCTGGGGTGGGCATTGGAACAAGCTGCAGCCAACGCTGGATTCAGCTTCGGATTCGCCCTCTTGCCGGTCAATGGCTTCCTGACATGGGGCGGTGCATCGTTGGTGGCCCTTTTCGCAAGAATGCGCTCTTTGCCTGCGTAATTTTGCCCGCACAACAGACATCCATGGAACCCCGCACGTCCCAATTGCTCGGAAGACTGAGCGAATCAGCGACCATCGCCATGAGCCGAAAGGCCCGTGAACTCAAAGAGGCCGGACGAGACATCATCAGCCTTTCTCTCGGGGAACCCGATTTCAACACACCGGACGCCATCAAGGCCGCCGGCATCAGCGCCATCGAAAACAACCACACCCACTACCCTCCCGTTCCAGGGTTCGGTGATGTGCGCGAAGCCATCTGCAACAAGCTCGATCGCGACAACGGGCTGAAATACGCA
>JAURDB010000118.1 GCA_030828175.1 Flavobacteriales bacterium | reverse complement strand
GCCCAAAACCCAATTGGCTCCTGTGGCCGTGAGTCCTTCGAAACAGTTGAACACCTCCTCGGTCATGTCCGTGTGGCTGTCCGTGGCGAAGAACAGCGTGTCACTGCAATCGGACGTGCCCTGCAGGAAGTCAAAGACCGATTGTACCAGGGGGGTCTGGTCTATCCCCGATGAGTCGGTGTAGAATGGGCCTGTTACCTTGGTGAACGTCAATTCGTCGAGGTGGAGGACGGACTTGTCGTCGTTGAACTCCCAGAGTCCTTCGTAGACGAGGGCGTCATTGACATTGGTGATGGTGACTTGTCCCTCCTTGGTGAACACGGCTTCGAGCAACAGATTGCTGGAAGCCATGAACTCCGTTGTATTGGTGTCTGCGGTTCCTATCTGGGTTACTTCAGCACTGGTCCAGGTTCCGATGAGGCGGGACTCAGGCGTACGGAAGTGCAGCAAGCTGCCATTCTGATCGTATTTGCGGCATCCACTGATGACCAACAGTGACAGGAAGCCGAAAGCGGCGAGGCTGCGGGAGAATGTCATGTTCAGATGTTGTAGGACAGGCTCAGGGAATAGGTGCGGCCGCGGGTGAAGCTGTTCCAATCGTACAACTCGCCGTTGTACAGGTGGGTCTTGCGGTCACGCGGATTTAGGATGTTGCGGGCCTTGAAGCCCAAGCGGAGGTTCTCGCCCAGCATCTTGCCCATTCCGAAGTCGAGGGTGGGCGTGGGCTGTTGCATCACGTTGGGCAAGGAGCCGAGGGTGACGAGCAGGACCTTGGGTCCCTGGACGTTGAAGGCCAGCGTCGCATTGAGACCGGTGGTGTCGTTGTTGTAAGTCAACACGCCATTGAGGATGTACGGGGCCTGACCGAAGAGCGGGCGGGTTTCCGTTTGCATGGGGTTCTGCGCCCGGATGGTCATGAGCTCGTTGCGCCAGATGCGGGAGGCGGAACGTATGATGCTGATGTTTCCGGAGAGCGAGAGGTGCTTGAGGAATCGGTCTTCGGTCAGGTTGCCGAAGTTCTTTCGTCCTTCGAATTCCACGCCCCAGACGTTGGCGTAGGGGAGGTTGGACCAGGTCAACTCCGTGTTGACCGCCTCGAGTACGGTGTTCTGCTCAATGGGGTCGGTGAAGCGCTTGTAGAAGACGCTGGCGCTGATGACCTCGCCGAGGTTGGGGAAGTGCTCAAGGCGCAGGTCGAAGTTGTCGATGCGGGTCTGGTCGAGCTGCGGATTTCCCTTGAGCACCTGCAGGGTCTCGAAGTCGAAGCTGCGGAACGGCGCCTTCTCGCGGAAAACCGGGCGGGCCAGCGTCTTGCTGTACGCAAAGCGCAGGTTGGTCACCTTGATGGGGTCGATCTTGCCCAGCAAGTAGGTCAGGTTCAGTGAGGGCATCAAATCGGCCTCGTTGAGGAAGCCGCGGGTGTTCTGCAGTTGAAGGGGGGTCAGGTCCGTCGTGTCCACGCTGGTCTGGATCACCATTTCCGCCTGCTCGAATCGCAGTCCGACGTTTCCGCTCAAGCGCTCATTGACCTTGGCGTCCATCATGGCGTAGGCGCCAAAGACGTCAAGGGAACCGGCGTCCGTGTTCTTGGGGTCGGTGGCCAGGGTGGTGTAGATGTAGTTCTGGCCGGGGATGACGACCAAGTTGGCATCGTCGAAATAGGCCGTCGGCGAACCGTTTACAGCATCGAGGGAGTTGCCCTGCTCGGCGAGGGTGAACTTGTCTTCCCGCTGGTTCCGGGTGGTCCGCACGTAGCTCAAGCCTGCGCTGAATTTGCCCTCCCAGTTGGAATTGGCGAAAATCGGCTTGCTGGCGTGCACCTTGATGTCGGTCTTGTCCTCTTCGAGTTCGCGCCAGTAGCGGGAGGGAGCGGGGTAGCGCGACGGTTGGATGCTGTAGAAACGGTCTGTCTCGGTCGGCACCACGAGGTCACCCACCGGGAATTCGATGCCCTCGTCGGCGAGCGTCTGCAAGGTGCCCTCCACATCGCTCGCCCAGTTGGATCCAAGCACGCCATCCGAAATGAGGCCATTGATTTCGCCGAGGATGGCTTCGGTGGTGCTCTCGTCGTATGCGGCACCATCTGCATCGTAGAAGACAGCCTCTTCAGTGAGCACGACCTCGTTGTCGATGTAGTTGTTGAAGAAAGTGCGCAGATCCGGCGTCTTCATGACACCCTCCGAGCGGCTGACCGTCCAGTTCACGGAAATCTCGTTGTTCGGGAGGTAATGCTCGCCACGGAACTGGAACGTGTTCAGGTTGCGGGTCTGGTAGCGGTGGGTGCGCTGCTGCTGCACTTCGTCACCATCGCGGGGATTGAGTCCTTCCTGAAAGCGGGCGCTGTTGGTTCCGCTTGTGATGGTCATGCCCATGATGGACACCTTGTTGAACTCGTTCAGCTTGTAGCTGAGGTTGAGCATGGTGTTCCAACGGTGCGTTTCATTGGTGCGCTCGTCCGTGTAGTAGTTCTGAACGTCGAGCGAGTCCGTGCCCTCGATGGAGCCTGCGGCCCAGCGGGCGTAAATGCCGTCTTGGTATGCGCGGGTGGTCCGTGCGTATTGGGCGCCAAACACGTAGCCAAGCTGGCGGCCGAACAAGGTGGTCTGGTTGCCAAAGCTCAAGGAGTGCTTCATGTCCATGGCCGCGCGTCGGGTAACGTGTTCCCAGGTGTTTTCAAAATCCTGACCGATGTCGGTCAGTCCCTGATTGGCGACAATGGAGGCTGGAATACCCGCATTGAAGTAAAGCGAATCGGAGAAATTCGGTCCCCAGAGGTCGATGTAGCCCAGGCACCCGAGGATGCAGTTTCGGTCGCTGGTGTTGGCGATATCAGTCAGGCTTCCCAGGCCGCAGTCGGTCAGGCATCCGCTCAATTCCTCTTCTGTTGTGCCATTCTGGTCAATGAGGTACTGGATTTGGTCTCCGAAAGAAACGTTGGACAGGGTGGGCCAATCTTCCACCGTCAAGCCGTTGACCGTTCCGGGAATGTTGCGGAACCCATCGTCGTAGCCCAACCAATCCGAGCTGCTGCGCTCGCTGGAAATCACATCCTTGCCGGTGGTGTTCGTGTTCCATCCCAGGCTGGAGGAGTAGTTGAATGAGAAGTCCTCCGGGAAATCCTTGGTGTCAACGGAGATGTAGGCCCCTGCCCAATCCGAGGGCAGGTTGGCTGTCTGGGTCTTGGTCACCACCAGGTTGTCCACGAGGTTGGTGGGGAACAGGTCCATCTCGATGGTGTTGCGGCGCGGGTCGATGGAGGGCACCTCCGCACCATTCAAAGTGGTTTTGAGATAACGGTCGGATAGGCCGCGGACGAAGACAAAGTTGCCGACGGTGGAAACGCCGGAAACGCGCTTCATTGCGCTGGCTGCATCACTGTCACCTGTCCGTTTGATTTGCTGACTCGAGATGTAGTCGATGCTCGCGGCGGACTTTTTCTTGATGTTCTCCATGTAGACGTCCCGCGTGCGGTCCACCTTGGCTACCACCTCTGCAGCCTGTTCAATCACAAAGGTTTCGACGAAGAGATTGAAGTTGACAATGACTACTTCGTCACCCGTGATGGTGACCGTCTCGGTCATGGGGGTGTAGCCGATGAATCGGCCTATCAACTTGTATGTTCCGGGATCCAAACCTTCGAGGCTGAAGTTTCCATCCAGATCGGCCATGGCTCCCTTCGTTGTGCCTTCGATGAAGGCATTCGCTCCGATGAGGGTCTCACCGGTCTGGCCGTCGGTGATTTTACCCCGAATGACACCTTGGCACCAACCGGAATAGGTGAGGGCAAAGAGGAACAGGAGTGCGGCGATTCGCATCAAAGCCTAATTTTTTGCAAAGGGAAGTATAAGCGCCGGCTTCGGTGTTAAGGATGTGTTACCGAAAGGTGTACAATGTGAGAGGCCGAACCCTTGCGGGTCCGGCCTCTTCTGGTTTTAAGCAGCGAATTTGGCGGTTGCCTCATTCGCAGTTTGATCCGAATACTCCGAGGAAAATCAGCAAGTCTCCCGCTCCGATGGCTCCATCTTCATTGAGGTCTGCGGGGCAGTCATTTCCACCACCGAATCCGGTGCAGCTACCGTTATCCACGTTGGCCGTGGCATCGTAGTTCTCAGCGTCCGGGTACGTGCAGCCCAGCAGTGGAGTGGTAGTGCAGGACGCATCATCTCCCATGGCGTAGGCATTGGCACGGAGACGTAGGTGATGATACCGGAGTTGTCGGCGTCGTTGCTTCCGCCGTAGACGGCGCGGTCGTTGTCAGAGGGGATGCCCTCTACTTGAGCGGGACCCCCGAAGTTGGTGGAAGCGTCACCGAGAACGATGAGGCCACCCCACTGGCCGCGGGTGTCGTAGGAGACGGAACCGTCGAGCGGATCGGCCTCGTAGGTCATGATGATGGGGCACTCGGCGTTTCCTTCCGCGAACATCTGGCCGCCTTTGGCGACGATGAGAGCGGAGGCGTCCACACCGCTACCAGCGGCACCTTTGATGACGGTACCGGCCTCGATGGTGAGGACCTGACCGTTGTCGACGAATACATATCCATCAAGGATGTAGGTGTTGTTGGACGTCCACGTGGTGGTTCCTGTGGAGCCTGATACCGTGACGGACGTCTGGCTCCAAAGACCAAACGAGACGATCATGGCGACCAGCAGGGAGAACAAGGATTTCATAGGAGAATCAAGGTTTGGGTTAACAGAATCTGCCCTGCAATTTGTCTTGCGACATTGCCGAAGTCCGTGGGCAGAATCTTACGATTCCACCGACCATCATCAAGATTCTTGAAACGGCTTGTTTCAGAATTGCAACTATAATTACCCCTTAGGTCAAGGCAGGATTAACCGCCTGTTTCCGGAAGTTACCCGTGAAGGTTAAATGGTTGGCAACCAGAGGGATTGGATGAATCCCAATACCAAAGTCAACTTGAACAGAGCATTGGCTCGGTCCCAACGTTTGGGCCCCACCCAAAGGCTGACGCCCGACAAAAGCAAGGTCACTGCCGGAAGGGAGCACCCCCATAGTTCTGGGGGAGAGGTGAGGGGCCACAATAGGGCCAATACGAGGATGTAGAGGAGCAGCGTGACGCCTATTCCTTGGGTGATTCTTCGCCGTGTGGGGATTGGGCCATGAATGACCGCCCAGGTGTTTTTTCCAGCTGCTCGGTCCCCATTGATGTCGAGGGCGTCTTTGACCATTTCGCGCATCCAGCCAGTAGCCAATGCGAAGAATGAGAACGTGCCCAATCCCAATGCCAATGACGGGCGAAGAGCCATAGGCCAGGCATTCCATTCAATCAAAAGCAACCAGAGGGGAACGGCAGCAAGTAAGGCGGCCACAACGAAATTGCCCACGATGGGGCGTCCTTTCCATCGGGCACTGTACCGCCAAAGGAGAAAACTGATGAGAAGGGCGACGACGAAGACCATGACATTGCCGGTCCGATAGGAAAGCCACCCTGCGAGAACCAGACCGAAGGCATTTAAGACCTGGTGGGTCAGAATGAGGACACGGCGTTTGACCAAGCGATCCACGATGGCCCGGTCAGGGCGGTTGATTCGATCCTCATCTACGTCAAAATAGGCGTTGATCAGGTTGCCCGCCGCCATGAGCAATACCACGACAGCCATGCCCGTCATAACGATGACCGCGGATTCCCGGCCCATTGGGGCTCGAGTCCAGCGGTCCAACCAACCCCAATGCAAGGCAGACATGGTGGCCGTGGCAATGGCGAGATTGCCCGGTCGGGTGAGGCGGATGACGCCCCACAGGTTGTTGCGCTTGCTTGAAAGTGGGTTGGTTCCCATCCTGTCTTAGGAACGGGAAGGCGCGTCCACCAGTTGCGTGGAACCCGCCAACGTGCGCGCGTAATTGAAACCGGAATGGATGGCGCAAGCGCCGGCATTCCCTGAGGTGTCCATGGCGAGGTAGCCGACCTGAAGGTCGTCAACGGGCATTTTCCGGATGATGCGGTCTACGGCCTCTTCACATGCTTCTTGGGGGCTT
>JAURDB010000117.1 GCA_030828175.1 Flavobacteriales bacterium | reverse complement strand
ATCGATGTCCTCGCCCCTTGAGCGCCGGACATTCACCACCATGTTGAACTTGTCTTCCAGCAGGTCCTTGAAGGCATCGGTTTTTTGAGCGTCTGCCTTTTGGAAGACAGCGTCGTCAATCGGGTTGTACTCGATGAGGTTCACCTTGCAGGGCACACAAGAAGCAAACCGCGCCAGGTCCCGTGCGTCTTCGAGGTCGTCGTTGAACCCCCCCAGAAGGATGTACTCAAAAGTGACCCGCGTCCCTGTTTTTTCGTGGAAATAGAGCAGCGCGTCCCTCAGGCTGGCGAGGTCGTTCGTCTCGTTGATTTCCATGATTTGGTTCCGCTTGTCGTCTTGGGCGGCGTGCAGGCTCAATGCCAGATTGAACTTGACTTCATCGTCACCCAACTTCCGGATCATCTTGGCGATGCCGGCGGTCGATACGGTAATTCGTTTGGGGCTCATGCCCAATCCGGGCGTACCGGTGATGCGCTCTACGGACTGCAGCACATTGCGGTAGTTGAGGAGGGGTTCACCCATTCCCATGTAGACGATGTTGGTCAATCGGTGCCCGTGATGCTGTTCAGCAAGGGCGGCAATGTGCCGTACTTGGTCGACAATCTCTCCGGCCGTCAAATTGCGCAACAACTTGAGCTTTCCGGTGGCACAGAAGGCACAGGAAAGACTGCATCCCACTTGGCTGCTGATGCAGGCGGTCATCCGGTCCTTGGCGGGAATCAGCACGCCCTCGACCACCTTGCCCGGCTCAATCGGGAAGGCGCATTTGACGGTTCCGTCCCGGCTGACCTGCTCTTCCTCCGGGGCGATGGGCGAAAACGTGCAGAGATCGCCCAATGCCGAGCGCATCCCTTGCGGAAGGTTCGTCATATCATCGAAGGACCTCACCCCCTTGGTCCAAATCCACTCCGAAAGCTGCTTGCCCCGGAAGGAGGGGTGACCCAAATCCACGGCCAAATCTATCAGCCCCTGGTCGTCAAGGCTGCGGATGTCGATGTTCGGAGGCATGCTCCCGCGAAGGTAGCCGATGGTGCCTCTTTGCTTTTTCCTGGATTTCCCGCCTGTGGAGCGGTCCTCAGGCGACGGCTGCGTTCAAGCCGGAAACATCACCGTCCGGGGAGAGCATTTCTGCCATTCTTCGCCGCAAATCCTCACGCTTGCGAACGGCCAAGGCGATTTCCTTCCCGTTGACCAGCGTAATGGAGTTCGTCCGATAGTTGCACTGCCGGATTTTGTTGAGGTGCACCAATTGACTGTTGTGCACACGCACAAACTTGGGATTGTTGATCAAGCTCTCGACATATTTCAGGTTCTTGGACACCATCAGTCGTCCGCCGTCGATTTTGTAGATACAGGCGTAGCTCCCACTTGCCTCTACGTGCAGAATCTCAGAATGACGAATGAAGTGACGCTGACCTGAGGTCGTGATTTCCAGCTTGCGGTGGAAGTCACCATTCTCGATCATTTTGACCCTGTAGTGCTCGCGAATGCGTTCCGCACAGGCTTTCAAATCTGTAGGGTCCACTGGTTTGAGCAAATAGTCGAACGCTTGGCGCCTGATGGCGTCGATGGCGTAATCCTGGTATGTGGTGTAGAAGACCACGTAGAATTCACGGTCGTCGAAACGATCGATTAGATCGAGACCGGATTCAAAGGGCATTCGGATGTCAACGAAGACAATGTGGGGTCTTCCACTTCGTATGGCGTCATAGCCGATGCGGGCGTTGGGGGCTTGGTCGATTACCCTTATGAAAGGGCAGTGGCGTTCGAGCTGGCTGTGCAGCACTTCGCGAGCGGGCGCTTCATCATCAACGATGATGGCATCGAGCTGGGCATTCATTAGCGGACGATTTGGTTGTTGCATGACGGGTGTTTCCCGCAACGCTACAAAATCGAATATACGAATTAAACCCGATAAAAAGCAAGTTCGCAGACGGTAGAATTTAATTTGTATTTGAATATTGGCCTTCTACTGCTGAAATGGCCAAGTCCAAAGTGTGGTAGACATCCCGGTCGATTTCCCTGAGTTTCCCTTTGGGCCGGTAGAAACCGGTGCGTACCGCAACCAAATCCAAGTCAGGTACAATCACGACATACTGCCCGTGCAAGCCTTGCATGCTTTTGAAGGCATGCCCTTTGTGATGACCCATCCACATTTGGTAACCGTAGTGCTGGATGTCTGTGCCGTCCGCAAGCGGGCCGACGGGTGTGGTCATCCGCTGAATGAAATCCGGTGAAATCAGGACGTCCCCCTCGACGACTCCGGAATCCAGCACCAGTTGTCCCAATCGGGCATAGCCCAGAGCGGTTGTGTAGAAACAGCAGTAATTGCGTTCGTGTCCGGCGTTGTCAATGCCCCACTCGGCCACCTCTGGCGCGCCCAAGGGGTCCCATATCCTCCGGTGAAACCACGATCCAAAGGGTTCATCGATGACTTGGAGCAGAATTTCCTGTAGCAACAGTGTATTCCCTCCTTGGTACTCCCACGGAATGCCGGCTGTGCCCTCTACGGTGTAGTCCTGCAGTCGGTCAAGGATGTCCTCTCCGTATGTACACTTGGCCATGAAGCCGAAAGGATTCTTGTAGTTCTCTCCGTAGGGAATGCCCGATCGCATCTGAAGGACGTGTTCGATGGTCAAGTCAGCCGCAGCGCCTTTTCCGAACCGAGGCAGGTATTTGGACACACGGTCTGTAACCGCAAGCAAACCGTCCATTTCAGCGACGCCTATGGCCAGAGCGGCCAAGGTCTTGGCAGCAGAAAAGGCATTGGTGCGCATGGTGTCCGCACCAGGAATGCGGTCCGAGGTCCAATTGATCAGGAGGGAGTCCCGGTGGATGACGGCGAGCCCCACCGTGTTCCAGTTTCGGGTGGAATCAAGGACGTCTTCGGGGATCTGTGTATCGTCAAAACGGCCATGCAATGGCCAGGGACGAGGGTGTTGTGAGGCAGGGATGGTCCGCGTATCCTGAAACCTGAGATCGTCCACCTGGGCATTCTTGTAGCCCCGGAGGTAGCACTGTCGCAGCCCTTTCCAGACGTGGGCGTTGTCGGTGATGAGGCTCAAGCCGTATGCCAATGCGGGGACGGCGATGAGCAGGATGAGGGTGCGCTTCATTCGTTCTTTGGGGCCAATTCGGCTCCAAGAACGGACAAAAGGTGTGACTGCAGTGCGTCTTGGACTTCCTGACGGGATACGGCACGGTCAGACTCCGCTGCGAGGTTGGTGACCCCACGGTCTCGGATGCCACAAGGCACGATGAGGTTGAAGAACTCCAGGTCTGTCGTCAGGTTGAAGGCCAGGCCGTGCATCGTTACCCATCGACTGCACTTGACTCCGATGGCACAGATTTTCCTCGCTTCCATGCCCGCCTCGGGATCAATCCAAGCTCCGGTCAGACCGTCCACCCGTCCTGCCCGGACGCCCCAGTCAGCGCAGGTTCGGATGACCGCTTCCTCAAGCTGCCTGAGGTACCATCCGATGTCGGTCTTGATTTGGTCCAAGTCCAGGATTGGATATGCGACCAATTGGCCCGGACCATGGTATGTGATGTCGCCGCCACGGTTGATTTCGTGGTACTCCACGCCCAGTTCCTTCAACCTGTCGCGTGTGGCCACCACATGATTCGCATCGCCGCTCTTGCCCAAAGTCAAAACGTGGGGATGCTCGACGAAGAGCAAGTGATGCTCGGGCCAGGGGTAACCATCGTCTGCGTCGCCTTCTGCCCTTCCGTTTTCGGGAAGTCCCGCACGGCGCCGGGCGATTTTGCGGTCCACGGCACGCTTCAGCATTTGCTCCTGCAAATCCCAAGTGGGTTTGTAGGCGGCCTGGCCGAGATCGTGGACGTGAACTTTGGGTGTCATGCCATCTTGGCGAGCTCCCCCTTCAGGTAGTTGATGTGGCGGATGTCAACGGGGTCGACCCCTGCCTTCTCGGCCATCAGCAAGGACAACCAATCCCCCAAGTGCACAAGGTGCATCCAGCGCTGAAGTCGCGTAGCCCCCATCGCATCCACCTCTTCCACGGAGGCCCCAGCTTCGGAAAAGAGGTCCTTGCACAGCCGCATGCGCTCCGCCGTTCGTTCATGGTCTTCGCCGGTATGAAGGAACAGGGCCGCGATGGTTTCGTCTCCACTCTCCCAACCCACGAGCTCGTTGTGGTTCATCTCCGGAAAGACATGGTGGTTGCAGAGGCGCTTGGCGTTTTCATTGAGTTGCTGGCGCCAACGGATGAGTACGGGCTCGAGCGCGGCGTCCCCGTATAGCATGGGGGATTTTTCGGCCAGCAAATCGGCCCATCGGTCCGCTTGTGCCACAATCACATCGGACCGGTCCACCAGCAATTGAGCGGCGGCGTGCACATCCGACAAGACGTCGGGCGAATCAGATGGCACATGACCGAGCGCAGCGAAATGGTGGAGCAGCCCCGTCACCGCCCAACCGAATTGGGAGCGCGGCGGATGTCCTCCGGGCACGGTGAGCACGGGCCAGCCATGTTGTGCGGCGAGTTCGCCGAGCCGCCCACCTGAAGTCAGCGCCCTGACCTGTGCGCCTTTGGCAATGGCGGCTTCGAGGGCCGCGAGCGTCTCCTCGGTATTGCCGCTATAGCTGCAGGCGATGACGAGTGTGTCCGGCCCGACCCAAGCGGGGATGCGGTAGTCGTGGCCCGACGCGATGGGAATGCGCGCCGAGTCACTGAGCAAGCCGGAAAGGAAGCGGCCCCCGATGCCCGAGCCGCCCATTCCCAAAACGAGAATGTTGGTGTGGTTGGGGATGTCCGTTGGCAAGGGCTGGGCAGCCATGGAGGTGGCCGCTGCGGTCAGTTGGTCCGGAAAGGAAGCGATGAGGTCGCGCATGGTGTGCTGTTCACCGCTAATTTACGGAGGCGAGGACGGCGCGGAGCACCCTAATTTCGCCCGGGCAACCGCCCCTACCGATTCACCATGATCAGATCCGAACAGGAACGCGTCCGCCTGGACAGTCTTCAGCAGCTCCGCCAACTCGGCATTGACCCATATCCGGCAGCGGCCTATCCCGTGGACTCCCACGCCGCAACACTCGCTGCTGATTTCAAGGAAGGCGAGGAAGTCTGCCTTGCCGGGCGGATTCTCTCCCGCCGCATCATGGGCAAGGCCTCCTTTGCCGAGCTGCAGGACGCCACCGGTAAAATCCAGATCTACCTCAACCGCGACGAGCTCTGCCCGGGTGAGGACAAGACGGCATACAACGTCGTTTTCAAGAAGTTGCTCGATCGCGGAGATGTTGTGGGCATCCAGGGCACCACGTTCACCACCCAGACCGGCGAACCGAGCGTTCTTGTGAAGGAACTCACCGTGTTGAGCAAGTCGATCCGCCCACTCCCTTCCGTGAAGACCGATGAGGAGGGCAACGTCCACGATGCCTTCACCGACCCTGAACTGCGCTACCGCATGCGCTACGTGGACCTGCTGGTCAACCCCCACGTCAAGCAAACGTTCGAGGCCCGCAGCAAGGTCATCCAAGCCATCCGCGAGAGCTTCACGGAGCAGGGTTGGCTGGAGGTGGACACCCCCGTCTTGCAGGCCATTCCCGGCGGCGCAGCGGCGCGCCCCTTCATTACACACCACAACGCCCTGGACATCCCGCTGTACCTGCGGATTGCCAACGAGCTTTACCTCAAGCGGCTCATCGTCGGAGGGTTTGATGGCGTCTTCGAGTTCTCCAGGAATTTCCGGAACGAGGGCATGGACCGGACCCACAATCCCGAGTTCACCATCATGGAGTTGTACGTCGCTTACAAGGACTACCACTGGATGATGGAGACCATCGAGCAATTGCTTGGCCGCGTGTGCTCGGCCGTCCACGGATCCACCAAGACCACACTGGCGGGCAAGGAAATCGATTTCACACCGCCATACCGCAGGGTGACCATGCGCGACGCCATCCTCGAGCATACAGGCGTCGACATCGATGGCATGGACGAGGGCGGCTTGAGGCAAGCCTGTGCCAACCTTGACATCGAGGTGGACGAGACCATGGGCAAGGGCAAGCTCATCGACGAGATCTTCGGCGAGTGCTGCGAGGCGCATTACGTGCAGCCCACCTTCATTACGGACTATCCCGTGGAAATGTCACCGCTCACCAAGGTGCACCGCGACAAGCCGGGCTACACGGAACGGTTCGAGCTCTTCATCAACGGCACCGAAGTCGCCAATGCCTATTCGGAGCTCAACGACCCCATCGACCAGCGGGAGCGCTTCGAGGAGCAGCTCCACCTCGCCGAGCGGGGAGACGAAGAGGCAATGGCGCTCGACGAGGACTTCCTGCGGGCGCTGGAATATGGCATGCCCCCCACCTCAGGACTTGGCATCGGCATCGACCGCCTTTGCATGCTGCTGACGAATAAACCATCTATTCAGGAAGTCCTGTTTT
>JAURDB010000116.1 GCA_030828175.1 Flavobacteriales bacterium | reverse complement strand
GAGGGGAAGTCCCGCCATGCCCATTTTTCAAGCACGACGCCGTCCCGGATCAACACCAAGCCAGGATTGCTCCGAACTATGATCTTCAGCTCTGTCGGATCGGTCGTGTAGAAGGGATAGTTGGTGCCATGCTCCGCGGCATATGTCGCGGAAGCCTCCGCAGTTGCAGGCGTAAGGGCTGCCGTCCGCCAGCCTTTCTCTTGCGCTTCTGCGAAGAGCGCATTGATTTCCTTCTGTCCCCTGGCACCGGAGGCTTCGAGGTCTTTCGATACATGGAGAAGGGTGTACCCTTCTGCCAACAGCGATTCCAGTTGGCTGTCCCCTGCCTCATCCGTGGCATCCAAATCAAAAATGAGCGGCTCATATCCGTCAGATACCTTGAATTCCCTGGCTCCTCCCCAATCTGCCTCGGGATAGAGGGTCTTGAAAGCCTCATCCTGCCAGAGTTTACCATCCATGTAGGCCGACTGAAGAACCAATGTATCCGCTCCGGTTTCCGGATGAAAAAACCGCACTTCCTTGTCGTAAACGGGCGGATCCAGTCCCAGCTCATCCGCAGAAGCCATGTTGCGGTTGATGTCCTCCCCTACAGCGTAGGGGCGATAGTCCTTGACAGGCAAATGGCGAAGGGTATGGGCTTGAAACCCCAAGGCCACCAACAAAACGCCCCCTGCCATGGCCCACTCCTTGCCGGGCCGGATCCAACGCCGACGCACTGCCTCTGCTGCCGCGAGACCCATTGCGAGGAAGAGCGTCGGGAAGCCCCACTCCAACATGGTCTCCGCAAAAATCCAGGTAACGAGCAAGGCACCTGCGTACATCCAGATCGAACGCTGTCGCTCATTGAGAGCATACCCTCCTGTCCATGCGCTCCAAAGGATGGGCAGCAACAGAATAAGCAAGACCACATCCTTCAAGAAACTCTCATGGGGCGTCAGTGGAATGGCATTTCCAAAGCAACCACAGCTCAGGACGCATTGATTCGGGATTTCCACTTCGATCCCATTCTGCACCACGGTCTTGCTTCCAAACGGATCACAATGGTCCGTGTACCACGTCAACCATGTGAAAAAGAGCATCAGGATCAAGGTGAGCGCCGTTGTCAACCTTGGCAGAGCACCTACCAGCAAAGCCACCCCGAGCAGCACTTCTCCAATGCTCGCAAACATTCCGAGTTCGAGGGCATAAGGTGTCCAGGCTTCGAGGTTCAGGGCTCCGGGTTCGAAATACTCTTCGAGCTTGTACATGAAGCCCTTGGCGTCGTTGACCTTGATCAGGCCAGACACCACAAAAAGAGCGCCAACGAGCACGCGGCATACGTTGGCGACGGAGAGAAAGAATGTGCGCATGGGTTTCCTGTTCCGATGTGAAGTTCGCACCCACTCGGCAGGTCAGCACTTGGGATTAACCCCCGATTAACACCAAGGACCGTGGATTACGCAGATTCCAGGTGAATCAGTGCGAAAAGTGCGTAGTTGGCCATGTCCATGTAGCCCGCATCGACACCCTCGCTCACTTTGGCAGCGCCTTGCAAATCCTCGAGTTGCTTGATGCGCAGAAGTTTCATCAGGATCAAATCCGTCAGACTGGAAACCCGCATGTCCCGCCAGGCCTCGCCGTAGTCGTGGTTCTTCCTCGCCATCAACCCGCGGGTCTGGGCGAGCGCTTCATCATACCGTTTTGTGGCCTCTCCTGCCGGCAGGTCCATGGGGGCATCTTCCGCCAATTCCAATTGGAGCAGTGCCATCATGCAATAGTTCACGATGCCGATGAACTCCGGACGGATTCCCTCGTCCACCTTCCGTTCTCCACCTTCCTGCAAGGTCCGGATTCGCTGGGCCTTGATGAATATCTGATCGGTCAGGGACGACGGTCTCAGAACCCTCCACGCTGTCCCGTAATCGTGCATTTTGTCCAGGAATAGCTGGCGGCAGATCGCCACCTGGCCATCGTATTGCAGCAGGGTTTGTTGCAGAGCTTCCGCTGGGGAGGAGGAGTTCGCGTCGGTGGTCATCGGCCCTGCAAGTTCGTTCCGGCTCGCTTGTCTTCAAGGTCTGCACGCCCACCACAGGACAACTTTTTCCCACATCGCCTCCCACCATTTCGACACGCGGGACGCGGTTTGCATCTTTCCCCTGTGAAGCGAAACTCCCAACCGCCCCCCTCGCCTTTTTTGTGGGAGGGCGGAATGCTGTCCTTTGAACGCCCCCGCATCATGGCGATCATCAATGCCACTCCGGATTCTTTCCATGCGGACAGTCGGGTTGGGGCAGTGACTGAGGCCGTGAAGGCTGCAGAGCGGATGATCTCTGAGGGGGCAGACATCCTCGATGTGGGAGGACAAAGCACACGCCCCGGTGCCAAGCAGGTAGGGTCGTCTATCGAAAGTGCGCGTGTGGTGCCCGTGATTGAAGCCATCCGAAGCCGCTGGCCCGACATCCCCATCAGCATTGACACCTACCACGCAGAGGTGGCCCAAAAAGCATTGGATGCCGGGGCCTCTCTCGTCAATGACATCAGCGGTGCAACGTTGGATCCCGGCATGCCCCCCCTCTTGGCGGATCGGCAGGCACCCTGCATTCTGATGCACATGCAAGGAACACCTGAAACCATGCAGGACCTTCCAGCATACGGGAACGTTGCCAAAGAGGTCCACGGGTTTCTTCAGGAAAGATTGGATACCCTGCAGAGACAGGGAATCCGCCACATCGCACTGGATCCGGGTTTTGGGTTTGGAAAGACCCTCGAACACAATTATCGCTTGCTGGAGGCCTTGCCTTCCCTCACCGCCACAGGGACCCCCATTGTGGTTGGAGTTAGCCGCAAGTCAATGATCAACAAGGTTTTAGGCTGCTCTCCCAAGGAGGCCCTCAATGGCACTTCCATCCTGCATGCTTGGGCCTTGGATCGAGGCGCTCACATATTGCGGGTGCACGATGTCGCAGAAGCGGTCGAATGCGTGAAATTGCACACGGTCCTCAAGGCCGCTCGAAAGGGAATCGAACATGATTGAACAGCCCGCCCTACATCTTGGGATTTGGCAGTGCTTGGACATTCTCGCCGTCGCTGCCATCCTCTATCAGCTATACAGACTGACGCGTGGAACGGCGGCCATTCGAATTTTCATCGGCATTCTTGCCATATACCTCGTGTATCAAATCGTCGATGCTTTGCAGATGCGCATGCTGGCGGAAGTCATGGGCCAGTTCATCGGGGTTGGTGTCATTGCGCTGCTGATCGTGTTCCAACAGGAGCTCCGTCAATTCTTGTTGTTGATTGGGAATCGTCAGTTCCCGGGAAATGGATCCAAGTGGGTACAGCGCCTGATGGGTCGTTCCGATGGCAATGCGGCTGGAGATGTTTGGGAAACCTTGGTCGAAGGCCTCGAAGAATGCCGCAAGCGAGGTCTGGGTGCATTGGTTGTGATCAGTCGGGGAGCCGCCCCCACTACCGTCGTAACCGGACAGCGCCCCATCGACGCAAGGATTTCTGCGGGTCTGATCGTGGCCTTGTTTGAAAAAGCCAGCCCCCTTCATGATGGTGCGCTCTGTTTGACGCAGGACCGCATCCTCTGGGCAGGTGGCATTCTGCCTGTATCCGGGCGGATGGATTTGCCTGCACAATACGGGACGCGCCACCGCGCCGCCTTGGGCATCTCCGAGCAGGCGGATGCCATCGCGCTCGTTTTGAGCGAGGAGACAGGGACCTACTCCCTGGCACATGAAGGAAGGCTTTCTTCTCGGATTGAGGGGGGCAAGTTGGTGGAGAGACTGCGCGAAATGATGGCCGCTCATTGAGCCGCCCTTTCCGGCATCAGTGCACAGTGAAACGGCCCTGCCACCCACTCTCTCCACGCACTATGTAAGAACCGGTGGCCCAATCGGACACGTACCAGGTCGCGGATTTGTTGGGCATCATGATCCACTCTGCTTTCTGTCGTCCCATGGCGTCATAAACCCGCAGTCTTTCCGACACCTCGGTTGGCGCGCTTACATGCACGCGTCCGCGTTCGTAGCGAATTTCCAATGCGGCGCCTGGCCCGCGTTCCATCACCTCCGAGAAGCCCTCATTCAACCGAACGATGAACAGGTGACTCTGCGTGCTGATCGCTGTGTTTCCGCTCTCGAAATACGGATAGACACTCCATGCCCCGCCGCTGGTTCCGGTCTGGTCTGAGAATGGGTTGGTATCAAAGAATGCGACCTGCTCCATCTCCAGGTTTTCGAGGTTCTGAATGTCGAGCACTTGCAATCCTGCGTAGTAATTGGCCTCATAGACCCGGCCCTCGTGCGTGTACAGGTTGTGGTCCGTCACAGAGAGCGTGCCCGAGTGATATCCGAGGATTACAGGGTTGTCCAGGTCTTGGACGTTGAGAATCCACGTGCGCGTCTGAGGGGCAATTCCAGCAGACTCGTCCATCTCGTCGTTCATGAGGACGAAACGTTGGTCTTCGGTGAGCCATCCTTGATGCGGATAGATCCATTCTGGTCCCGCCAGGGTCGAAATGGTCTGGCAATCGGCTTTGTCCTCGACGTCCACAATGTGAAAGCCACTGAATCCACTGAACAAAAAAGCCATCTCCTTGCCGTTGTGGTCTGGATCCGGCCCCGTGTAATTCACCACCTGTGCATCGTGGACGTACGACTCTTCCCACGAGCCCGCCAAGACAGGATTGGCAGGATCTGACACATCTACGATGTGGAGGCCGCCGTTGAAGGTATCCGTGCCTACA
This sequence comes from Flavobacteriales bacterium, assembly GCA_030828175.1. GTDB lineage: Bacteria > Bacteroidota > Bacteroidia > Flavobacteriales_D > Sanyastnellaceae > UBA8752. Next base: position 1,880 of record JAURDB010000116.1, on the reverse strand, counting down.
CCGTATACGAAATCCGATTCTGGATTGGCCACAATGTTGTGTGCCCCTCCGAACCCTGTGTACCACGCCAACGTGCCCAAATTGTCCATGGGCTCCATGGTGGGAACCTGACTCAGGTCCACGACTTGAATGCCGTGTTCACCCGCCTCACTGACGATGTAGGCCACGTCGCCGATGACCTTGATGTCCCGCCAGAGACTCGGTACGGAGGCAGTAGGGATGTCGGCCACCATGATGGGGTTGACCGGGTCTGTGATTTCGACAATGGCCGTGCCATCGCTCCTCCCAAACAACACAAATTCCCTTCCCTCAGATGCCCATCCCCAGCAGTCGTTTCCATTTCCTGGCCCCATTCCACCGAGCTCCTCGAAGGAACGGACGCTCATGAGGTCAATACCCGCACAAGGGTATGAACCTGCAAACCCGTCTTCACATGGAACCTGCGCATTGACATCCAGTGCCAAGCAAATCCAGAAGCCAGCCGCCAGGAGCCCCGTTGGGATGAAATTACCAGTCAGCCGCACGTTGCTCAAAGTCGGAAAGGGTGACGAATTCATCGTGTTTCAGGTCGTGTAGTGTATGACGCAGCCGATCCAAGAACTGTTGCTTCAACACAGTCGTACCGGACGGTCTGTATCCGATCACCAGTTGTCGCGCCCGAATGTTCTCCTGCAACTCAGCGGCTGCGGCTTCCATTTCCAGGATGTCCTCCTCCCTGTCAAGCGGAATGATGGCCCGGATCAAGGCCAATTTCCGCTCTTCGAGGGTCGGCATGGACTGTGGCTTATCAGATGGGTTCTCCATCAATTCTCCAGGGGCAGGAAATTGTACGCCGCGTCGTAATCCAGCATTTGGCCGGTAAAGTCATCCGGGTAGCTCAATTCCACACCCATTAGATTTCCTGACTCATCCGTGATGGGGGAAAGTTTGGGATTGATGAACCCGCCATAGGGTGCAATGCCCAGGGTCTCTGCGCGATCCAGCACCTGCTGGTGGATCACGGGGTCCACTTTGACGCCGTATCCTTCCACCAGTGCCTTGGCTGCATCGTAATCGCCCTGTGATTTGATGCGCTGGACCTCTCGGAGCAATTCACCGAAGAGCTCCCTGACCCGGTCATAGTCCTCGATGTTGTAAAAAGTCTTGCCGTCGCGGTTGATCTCGCGGATGCTGTTGTCCGCGGCTGCCTGCTCTACGACCCAATGGCTCACCCATGCGCGGTTGCGCATGTGGGCCTCTTCGATGTCATCGCCCACCTCAAGCCGGCGCAGCTGCATGAGCATGCCATTGCGGATGTAGCTGTCGTATTCGCACCGTCCCGTTTCCAGGTTCTTCACCAAACCGAGTTCGATGAGTTTCTCATCGAGCATGAAGTACAAGGCCACCAGGTCAGCCCGGCCTTCTTCCATCGTGCTGGCATATTCCTTCAGGGTGCTGGCCGGTTCGGCTACACCTGGTTCGAGCTTGCCGCTCGCATGACCGATGACTTCGTGAAAGGCGGTGTGGATTTTACCCGCCAAGGTGCCGTGGGTCTTGGCCCTTGCCTTCTCCACATCGTCAAAGGCAAATTCATCGGTGAGTCCCCCTCCACCAGCATTGTCATAAGCGTCGATGATGTTGCCGAGACTCACGCTCTTGGACCCGTGCAAGGTGCGGATCCAGTTGGCATTGGGAAGGTTCACACCGATGGGGGTACTCGGCGATGCGTCGCCAGCCTCACCCACTACATTCACGACGTTGTAGGTGATGCCCACCACGGCCAAGCGATAGGCCGCGGCTCGGAGGTGGGCGTTGCCGGCCTTGGACATGTGCCATGACGTCTCGGGGTCCGCACCCTTCCTGCCCGAGCTGCGCTCGGCGGGATGGACCCCGGCATAGGC
>JAURDB010000115.1 GCA_030828175.1 Flavobacteriales bacterium | reverse complement strand
TGCGGGCCGCTTCGTAGAGGTATTCGGGATAGCTCACGATGCGAAGCCCCATTTCCTCCGCACGCGCTAGTTCTGGATTGTCTTTGCGGGCGTGCATACCCAGGATGACCACGTCGATGTCCCGGTCCATAAGGTCGGGATGCCAGCCCATTTCATCCGGAAGCAGGCCAGCCGCCTCAAGCCGGCTTCTGCTGGGGTCGTGGATGGCGTCATCCGAACCGGTCACACGGTGCCCGAGATCGTGAAGTGCCAGGGCGATGTTGTGCATGGCGGCACCGCCAATGGCAATGAAATGAATGCGTTGTGGAGTCATGGCTTGTCCGGGGTGGAGCGGAAATAGAGGCGGGCAGCTGCCGTGGTACATGGAACGGGGCCCAGGAGCGCAGCCACATACGGGCCGACCCACGGAATGCCGATGAGGAGCGAGAATATGGCTCCCAATCCCAACAGGTGGCTGCGTTGTGACCATCCTGTTCTCAAGGACGCTCGCCACCCGAGTCCCGCTTGCTCGTATACAGCATCAAATACAGCCGCCCCAAAGAAATAGGCCCCTGCCAACCAAGACAGGGCAACCAGAAGAGGAGAGAGCAATATCCCCAGAGGACCCGTGGTCAGGGTCAAGCCGATCCCGAGAATCCAAAGCAGCATACCCAAGGCGATTTCCATGCACAGCAGTACGAGGGAAATGCGAATTCCTCGGATCAAGTCTTTGAGCAATCCCCTCCAAGAGAAAGGGATTTCACTTTGCGTTTCCACGGAACGCACAGCGGATGCAAGCGCACTCATGAAGGGGGCCATCAATGTGATCAACAGGTACTTGGCGACCTTGACCTTGAGCCACAGTACAAACAGGAATACGCCCCAGTCCACCGCGTTTTCGAACTGCGCACTTCCCCACGATGCGAGGTCGTTCCAGGCGTTCGATGTGTCCGGGGCCGACATTTCCGTTTGCGGTGCCATGGCGCCGCCGAAAAGACCGTGGAGATACCCTGTGACCCAATCGGAAAGCCATTCAGAAAATTGCCATCCAGCGGCCGTCAGGGCCAACAGCACCGCGGGCCCTGCGAAATGGTAATGCTGCAATCCGTTCCTTCTGAGGTATGCGAAGCTGTGCGCCCACATGGGCAAAGCACGCAGTACTTCCCGGAAGTTTCTGGCGGTTGAAGGATTGGCGGTCACGTTGCCAATTTCGCAAGGGAGGGGTTACGCTTTGCCGAACTGGGCGCCAACTTCCGACAATGCATCGAAGAAAGCGGGGTAGCTCTTGGCTACGGCTTGCACGCCTTCGATTTCGATGGGGGCTCCGGCCAGGCCCAGAACGGCTGCTGCCATGACCATTCGGTGGTCACCCCTTCCGTTGAGCAAGGCGGGTTGGATGGGGCCGGGGTGGATGACCATGGAGTCACTGTCTTTGTCCAAGACCACTTTGATGCCGGCTTTGGCGAATTCCTCCTGTATGGCGGTACCCCGGTCGCTTTCCTTGTGCTGCAGGCGGTGCAGGCCGGTGAGTGTGGTCGGCCCCTTGCAGAAGGCTGCAAATGCTGCCAGCGGCGGAAACAGGTCAGGGCAATGGGTGGCGTCGAAGCGGAAACCCTTGCGGCGCCCGCGGTCCACGCGGATGCCTGTTTCGGTGCGCATCATTTTGGCGCCGCTGAGCAGCAGGGCCCCTGTCACCGCTTGATCTGCCTGGGTTGGCGTGTTGCCGAGCCCGTCGATTTCGAGAAAGGGTTCGCCGCACAAGGCAGCGAGAATGAGCAGGAAGGCGCCTGCACTCCAGTCGCCGGCTACGGTCTGGTCGAAGGCGAGGTAGCGCTGGCCGCCGGGTATATGGAACGTCGCATAATCCTCATGGCGCATGGAAATGCCCGCTGTCGCCATGACTTCCATGGTCATGTCCACATAGGGGCGACTCTGCAGTTTTTTCACCTTGAGGGTGGAATCCTCATCTGCCAATGGAAGGGCCATGAGCAGGCCGGTAAGGAACTGGCTGGAAAGTGAACCATCCAGGGTCACCGCGCCTCCTTGTAAAGGGCCTTGAAGTGTCACAGGCGGACATCCGTCTTGCAGTTCCACATTCACGCCCAGTGGGGTCAAGGCATCGGCCAAGGTGCCCATGGGGCGGGAGCAGAGGGAGCCTTCTGCCACAAGGGTGAGCTTCTCGGCATTCAGCGCCGCGATGGGGGAGAACATGCGGATTCCCAAACCGCTTTCTCCTATGGGCAATTCCGCTGCACGCGGCTCCATTCCTCCCTCCATGCGCAGGGCATCGGAACCGATTTCCACGTCGGCTCCCAGTCCAGCAGCGACCTCGACGGCTGCCATGCAATCGGCGGCATCCGATGGGTTTCGAATCCAACTTTCGCCTTCTGCCAACAAGGCAGCCGCAACGAGTCGCTGCATGTGGCTCTTGGAAGCTGGCGCAACCAGGCGTCCGGAGAGGGCCGAAGGGTAAACGATGAGGTTCATCCCTTGGAAACCACGTAGAGGGTGGCGATGCCGCCGGTCAGAGGATGCAGCGAACATTGGGAGAATCCAATGTCCTTGAGGATATCATGCATCTCTTGCCCTTCCGGAAAAACCTTGACCGATTCGGGCAGGTAGGTGTATGCGGAGGCGTCTTTCGAGAACCAACTGCCCAGTGTGGGCATGATGTAGCGGAAATACAGCCAGAAGATCTGCTTCATGGGAAACCACTTGGGCTTGGAGAACTCGAGGATGTAGCCTTTGCCCCCGGGGCGCAGGGTGCGCAGCATCTCTTTGAGTCCCGCCTCGAGGTTCTCGAAGTTCCGAACGCCGAAAGCGACCGTGAACGCATCGAATCGCCCATCCTCAAAGGGGAGGGCTTCGCCATCGGCCAAAACAAGCTCGACCCGGCCTTCCTGTTTGGCGCGCTTGACCTTTTCCCGGCCGATGTCGAGCATGCCGGCGCTGATGTCCACGCCCACGACTTGGATCGAGGGGTCCTTGTGGGCGGTACCGATGGCAAAATCCGCCGTTCCTGTGGCCACGTCGAGGACCTTCTTGGGGTCTTCGGCCAGCATCATGCGGATGGCCTTGCGCCGCCAGAGCTTGTCTATGCCCAGCGAGAAGAAGTGGTTCAGGAAATCGTAGCGGTGTGCGATGTTGTCGAACATCCTCGCCACTTGCGCCTTTTTGGCGGCATTGTCCTCGTAGGGTTTGATTGGGGTTCCCATTTCTTCTTGCAAGCGCGCGTTCAGCCCACCATCGTGTGGCCTTCCGGGTATTTGTAGTTCCTGCTCACCACGGCCTGCGAGAAGGCAAAGGCGACGGTGAGCGTGCCGACCCTGCCTACGATCATGCTCGCAATGAGGATGAACCGTCCGGCCGCACTGATGTCAGCAGTGATGCCGGTGCTCAGGCCCACGGTTCCGAGGGCGCTGACCTGCTCGAACAACAATTGGAGGAACCCGCGGTTCGATGCATCGAGGATGTGGGGCTCGGTGAGGGTGAGGGCAAAGGTGCCGATCAGGTTTCCCACGATGAAGAACATCAGGATGCCCCAAGCCCTTCCCCGCATGGCGGGCCCGATGCTCCTGCGGAAGAGTTGCGGATGCTGGCGACCGCGAATGGTGCCTACCACATGAGAAATGACCACCGCAAAGGTGCTGGTCTTGATGCCGCCTCCCGTGGAGGAGCTCGATGCGCCGATGAACATCAGGATGATGAGCAGGAACAGCATGGGGGTTCCGATGCCGCCGATGTCCACTGTATTGAACCCGCTGGTCCGCGTGGCACTCTGGAAAACCGCCGTGGTGATGCGGCCGGTCCAGCCCATTCCATCCAGCGTGCCTCCCGGGCCGCTTTCGAGCATGAGGTAGCTGATGGCGCCAAAGGCCACGAGTCCGAGGGAATAGTAGAGCGCAATCTTGGTGGCGAATCGGATTTGCTTCCAGGGCTTGCGCATGCGTTCCCGCAGGTTTTCCTGATCGAAGAGGTCGAAGACGGCAACCATGCCCAGGGCACCAAAGAACACGAGCAGGGTGACCGTCCAATGCACGAGCCAGGCGCTGGCAACACGGGCATCGGCCAGTCCACCGGAGAAGAGGGAGATGCCGGCATTGTTGAATGCACTGATCGAAAGGAAAAAGCTGTTGAAGAGCCTGTCACCGGTGCTGTCGAACAAATTTCCTGGCCAGAAGATGAACAGGACCAATGCGCCCACGACTTCAATGGCAATGCTCCACAGGATGACCTTGGCGAGCATGCCCCGGCTGCCCAGGATGGATCCGCGGTTCACGAAGTCTTCGATGACCTCATGCTGTCGTACGCCCACACCAAACCGGGCCAACACGGCGATCAACGAGCCGAACGCGATGATGTTCAGGCCGCCCAGTTTGATCAGGACCATGAGGACGACATGCCCCTTGTGGCTGAAGAAAGTCTCGGCATCCTCGATCATGAGTCCTGTCACGCAGGTCGCGCTGGTCGAGGTGAAGAGGGCGTCCAAGAAACCCATTCCCAACCCATCTGTTGTCATTTCCGGCAGCATCAGAAGCCCCGTTCCGGAAAAGATGAGAAAGAGAAAGGACAGAATGAAGAGGGTGGCCGGGTGAAGTCGGAACCGAGGCAGCGAACGGGCCCTGTCGGAAATCTCGATGACCAGAACCACCAGGAAATAGGCCTGCACGAGCCAAACGGTCCAATCCTCAATGGTTTCGATTCCAAGTGGGTCCAGGGCCCTGCCGAGCAAGACCTTGCTGGTCAAGATGTCGCTGAGTCCCTCGACGATCAAGACCCCCATGAGGACGGCTTCCAGCGCATGGGCCCGCGCAAAGCGCAAAGGGTGGAAGTCAAAGAACCACCGGACCGCAAAATGCAGGATGTAGAATGCGAAACTGCCTTTGATGACCGCGATGAGCTTCGCAGCCATGCTGGATTCCAGCGGGTAGCCGTAATAAGCGATCAGGCTGCCAAAGGCAATCAGCGTCACAAAGACATTCAGGGTGCGGAAGGCGCCCAGCACCCGGTCTCTTCTGGGATGAAGAAAAACGTTGACCCTTTCCCTGATGTCGTTGAGGGTCATGTGGTCACGGGTAGTCGGCGGATCTCCTCCACAAGGGCACGACGGTCTACGGGGACGACGCCCGATTTCTCGCACACCCATCCGCCGGCCAGGTTGGCCACCTGGGCGAGGGTGGATGCAGGGACCCCCTGTGCGAGCAGGACTGTGGCCACTGCGATGACCGTATCGCCAGCGCCGGATACGTCCAGGATTTCCCGGGGATGCGCGGCGTGCTGGATGTCTTCCATGAGGGTCCTGATGCGAACCCCATGTTCAGAGAGGGTGAGCAGGACCATCTCCGGTTCCCACTTTTCCATGAGCCTCTCCAGGCCCTCTTCCATGGCATGGCCCATGGCGTGGGTGTCTCCGTCTTCCCAAATGAGTCCCAGGCCATCCCGGAACTCTTTCAAATTCGGTTTGAACAGGCTGACCCCTTTGTAGCAATCGAAATGGCGGAATTTCGGATCCACGGTGACGGGGATGTCCTTTTCTCGGGCCATGTGGAGCAGGCCTTCAATGACAGTGGGAGACAGGGCGCCCTTGTCGTAATCCTCGATGAGGATGGCATCGAACCGCTTGGCGGCGAGTACCGTGGCCAATTGGCCCAGGAACTGCTGCGCGTCCTCGCCTTCCAGGTCTACATCGTCCTCCTCGTCTACGCGAAGAAGGTGCTGACCTCCACTCATGACGCGGGTTTTGATCGTCGTCCGGCGGTCATTCAGCGCCAATACACCGGCGGTATCCATGCCCAGGTCTTCCATGGCCGACCTGAGGTCCTGTCCTTCGGGGTCGTTTCCTATGATTCCCGCCACGGTGGGCTCGACGCCCAGTGCCAGGAGATTCAGTGCCACATTGGCTGCTCCTCCGGGCCTGCGCTCCCTGCGGGAAGCGCGCAAAATGGGAACCGGTGCTTCCGGACTGATGCGTTCCACCTTCCCCAGAAGGTAGGCGTCCACCATCAGGTCGCCGACCACGAGAATGCGGAGGGAATCCGCTTGCTCGAGGGCGTGGATCGCTTTGTCACAATCTTCTTGTGACCAGGGGGTTCCTATGGTATCGCCGAGGGACATCAGTGGAGTTGGGCGACGGCTTCCGCAATGCGGCGGATGGCTTCGTTCAGCTGGGATTCCGATGCAGCATAGCTGATTCGGATGCAGTTCGGGGAGCCGAATGCATCGCCTCCCACGGTGGCCACTTCTGCAGCCTCGAGAAGGTACATGGCCAGATCCTGTCCGCTTTGGATGGTGTGTCCCGCTGCTGATTTGCCGAAGAGGGCGCTCACGTCAGGGAAAATATAGAATGCGCCCTTGGGGACGTTCACGGCAAAACCATCAATGCCTTTCAGCCCGTCGATGACGAGGTCCCGCCTTTGGAGAAAGGCAGCTTTCATTTCGGTGGCCAATGCTCCGCCGCCCTCCATGGCAGCAGCAGTCGCCTTTTGGGAAATGCCGCTCGCCCCGCTGGTGAACTGTCCTTGGAGTTTGATGCAGGCCGAGGCAATCCATTGAGGTGCAGCAATGTACCCAATGCGCCATCCCGTCATGGCGAACCCTTTGGATACGCCATTCACAGTGACGGTGCGCTCCATCATGCCGGCCTGTGCGGCGAAGCTCGCGTGCTGCTCGGTGAAATTGATGTACTC
>JAURDB010000114.1 GCA_030828175.1 Flavobacteriales bacterium | reverse complement strand
TGGTCTCGTAGCTGCCGGTGAATCCCAATGGGTCATTGTACACCTCCACGAAGCCGTTGATATAGTCGATGTCGCCCTCGGTATCGCGCACCCAATTGATGTTGTACAAACTCCATTTCTCGAGATCGCCTGTGCGGTAGTAGTCGACGAGGTGACGCAATGCAGCAGCCTGCTTGTCATTTTCGGCGTATTTCTGGGCCTGCTCCAGCCAGTAACAGACTTTTTCCAGCGCAGGGCCGTAAAGCCCCCCCACCTTGTACACTTCTTCGGTTACCTGACCGTCTGCTCCTTTCACGAGGCGGCTGTTCAGGCCCTTTTCCACCGGCTTGTTCCGATCCACCACGTAGGCGTCGAAGTAGGCCTGGGCTTCTGCCGTGCTCACGTCTGGAGCGTAGAAATTGACCGCGCTCGCTTCGACCAACCCCTTGGCAGCGTCGAGTTCCACCTTCTTGGACTCTCTCGCCGGATCGTACAGCATATCCAAGACATCGGCCGTACCCGCGTCCAAGGCCTGTCCGCTGTTTTCGAGAACGAACTCGAAGTATGGACGTCCGCACTCGGGGGCAATCTTGGCATTGGAATAGTGATGGTGGATGCCATTGGAGAACCACACGCGCTTGGCAAACGTGTGGAAGCGTTGCCATCCGGTGGTGCCGCGATCGCCGGAGAAGTTCCGGTGTGCCTCGTCAATCATGTGGCGGACCCGCAGGTTGTAGCGGTTGTTTTGGTCATACATGATGTCCCGGCCACTCAGGCCTGCCTGATTCAAGCAGTACACCAACTTCTGCTGGTCTTGGCTGAGCTTGTTCCAACCCGGTACTTGGTAGCGAATGAGCTTGAGGTCAGCAAATTGCTCGGTCTGCCAGACAAAACCATTGGCATCGGGAGCGCCGGCGTTGGCCTCAGTGCTTGCGGCAGGTTGGCTGTCCTCACCGAAGTCGGGTACGGACTCCCCACACCCGAAAAACAAAAGCGTCGGAAGGAACAAAAGGAACAGACGGGTGGAAAATCCACCGGAAGGATGGGAATTGTTGTGCATCGCTCAGGGCTTGGAGCGCGAAAATTAGGCAATCTTGCAGCGCGTCCGGCCCCATGGGGTCTCTGCACACGCGAATCGTACACTCCACTCCCCGGTGAAGCGCACCACACGGCTCCTTCTACGATCCTTCCTGGGTCCATTCATCGTCACGTTTCTGGTGGCGTTGTTTTTCCTGGACATGCAGTTTCTCTGGGTGTATGCAGATGAATTGATCGGCAAGGGGCTTGCCATTCACGTCGTCCTCGAACTTCTGATTTACGCTTCCGCGAGGCTGGTAAACCTCGCTCTGCCACTCGCCATTCTGATGAGCAGCATCATGACCTTGGGGTCGCTTGCAGAACACCAGGAACTCACTGCCCTGAAGTCTTCTGGAATGCGACTCGGCGTCATTTTGAGGCCTCTGTTGGTCACCATGTGCATCGTTTCCGCGGGAGCGCTGACGTTTGCCAACCATGTATGGCCTGTGGCCAACCTGAAATTCCGGACGCTGCTCTACAGCGTGACACGGAAAAAGCCCACACTGAACCTGGAGGATGGCGTGTTCTACAATGGCATCGAGGGCTATGCGATTCGGGCAGCCAGCGTGGACAATGCCACAGGAGCATTGGAGGATGTCCTCATTCACCAACACGGCGGGGGGCGTGACGGTGCTGGACTTGTCATTCAAGCGCGCTCCGGCAGCATGCAAACCTCTTCTACAGGGCGGTTTCTCATCCTCGATTTGAAAGATGGGGCCAGTCATGAAGAGCGAATGGAGCCCGGAGTGCGCCAAAGGGACCGCATCTACCCTCACCTGCGAACGCAATTCGGACACCAGAAAATTCGAATCGATTTGAGCAGCCTCGACTTTGCCAAAGCCGATGAGGCGCTTTTCAAAAGGGCCTATGAGATGATGAGCCTGGGGCAGCTCGAAGCTGCCATTGATTCCCTGGAGGCCGAGCGTGTGCAGGGCGCCACAGCCCTGCTCGATTTCGGTCGCCGGAGTATGAACCAACCCGTACACAATGGCCGTCCGGTTTTTGACTGGGATTCCACCAGCGCGCACGCCGATTGGCTCCTGCGATTGGGGCCATCCGCCGAGCGCAGGGTGCACGACGCTGCGAGGGATATGCTCAGGAATTCCATACAGACGGCGCGCAACCAATCGGATGACCGCCGCTCCAAACGCGCATTGTCCGACCGCCATTCGATCGAATGGCACCGCAAGTTGTTCCTCGCTTCTGCTTGTGTCCTCTTGTTTCTCATCGGAGCTCCGCTCGGTGCGATCATCCGGAAAGGCGGGCTGGGCTTGCCAACAGTGCTGGCCATTCTTCTCTTTGTGCTCTACTATGTCATCACGATCATGGGTGAGCGCATGGTCCGCTCCGGAGCCCTTTCGCCCGCCTGGGGGATGTGGCTTGGGACCTTGGTCATGATTCCTGCAGCCATCCTGCTCAATATGCGGGCTTCTCGAGAGATATCTTGGCGTCCCATTTCGCGGTTCAGGGACCGCGGATAACTTGCCGGTTGAAATGCGCATCCTCCAACTTTGTCACAAGCCGCCTCGCCCTGCGCTGGATGGTGGTTGTTTGGCAATGGATGCACTCACGACAGGGCTTCTGGACTCCGGTGCCCGAGTGAAGGTCCTCACGGCGAGCACGCGAAAGCACCCCTTGAGCCCCGAGATTCTAGAACCCGATTACCTCGAGAAAACGGATCTGGAGGGCGTGGATATAGAAACAGACCTCGATGTAAGAGATGCCTATGTGTCCTTGCTCAATGGGGAATCCTACAATATTTCGAGGTTCTACAGCCACCAATACGCCATGGTCCTGAAAAAGGTCCTTTCCCGCGAGCGTTTCGATGTGGTTCACCTCGAGAGCCTTTACACCACGCCCTACATCGCCACCATCCGGAACCATGCGCCCACGGCCATGATTGCCATGCGCAGTCACAATCACGAATACCAAATCTGGGAACAGCGTTGGAAGGCTGCCAGGAATCCCATCTACCGATTGATACTGCGCCACCTCAGCCGCACTTTGGAGCGTTATGAGAAAAGTGTAATGCTCGATTTGGACGCCATCGTTGCCATCAGCTCAGCGGAAGGAATGGGCTATCGAAATTGGGGCTTCCAAGGCCCCATACACGTGGCGGGCTTTGGGCTGCCACTCGAAGAAGACCCATCCCCTCCAAATCACATTGCGCCCTCCTCGAACCGAGGAGTTCGCCTGTTCCACCTTGGCGCCATGGACTGGGGCCCCAACCGCGAAGGAGTGGATTGGTTCATCCGCGAATCCTGGCCCGCCTTGCGCGCGGCCCATCCCAACACGGAATTCCACATCGGTGGCAGGGGGTTGAACCCCGGCGATTGGGCAGATGTTCCGGGTGTCGTAAACCACGGCGAAGTGGAAGATGCACGTGCCTTCGGAATGCAATTTGACATGCTGGTCGTGCCGTTGCTCCGGGGAGCGGGAATCAGGGTCAAAATTGTGGAATCCTTGAGTCGCGGGATTCCTGTCGCTGCCACTGACATTGCCCTTCGCGGCTTGGAGCTTTTGGACCCCAACTGCGTCATCCAATCACCTCCCGATGGATTGGCACAAAAAATCGCACAGACCTTGCATCATCCTGAAAAACTGAAGGATTTGAGCCTCGCCGGATGGAACGCGGCACGCGAAGGCTTCAACTCGAATCGAATCGGTGCTGAACTTCTCCAGTTCTATGGCAAGCATATCCGCTAATGGGGTGAAGCCGAAACTCGCCGTGCTCACCCCACGGTTTCCCCTGCCCCTCGACAAAGGGGACCGGCTGCGTATCCACCATCAATTGGAAGTGCTGCACCAACATTTCGCCATCGACCTCCATTGTCTGAGTTTCCGATCTGTTGGCCAGCAGGAGCTCGCGCACATTCGGAAGCGCTGTGATTCCGTTACGGTCCACAGACTGAGCCTGTTCAAGGCTGCGGTTCGAATGTTGTGGTCCCCCTTCTCGAGGAGGCCCTTTCAGGTTTTGCTCTTTACGGAAAGGCGACTCGTCAAGCGCATCCGGGCGCGCATCATGCAGAGAAATCCCGATGTCTTGTTTGCACAGATGGTCCGAACAGCAGAGTACGTGAAGGACCTGGATGCTGTGCCCCATGTACTCGATATCATGGACACCCTCCATGCAGGGGCTGAGAGGGAAGCAGAACGGGCTCCCCGGTGGAAGCGGCCGCTGTTGGTCGAAGAAGGCCGGAGGCTTCTGCGATATGAGCATCGCATGCCCCAATATTTCGATGCTTGCACCATCATTTCAGAGCAGGATCGAGAACTGCTTCCCCACCCTGACAAGTCGGGTGTACACGTCGTCCCCAACGGAGTGGACACCGCCTTCTTCAACCCCGAAAGAAAAGTCGAACCTCTTCCCACCAACGGGCCCGCTTATGACGTGGCATTTTGCGGAAACCTCGGATATGCTCCCAATGTCGTGGCCGCCCGATTTCTCGCCAACGAAGTGGCGCCCGCCTTCCACTCGCTTTATCGGAGGCCTCTCCGCGTGCTGATTTGTGGCGCGCAACCCGCCCCAGCTGTCAAAGCCCTGGCTACAGATTCGATCGATGTGGTGGCCAATATCGAGGACATTCGATCTGCCTATCTCGCGGCGCCCATTTTCATAGCGCCCATGTTGGTCAATACAGGACTGCAGAACAAACTCCTGGAGGCCATGTCACTGGAGCGCGCTTGTTTGACGACCCCCAGGGCATTGGCTGCCTTGGGTTGTGATGTCGGCGATGCCGTTGCAACGGCCGAGGATGCCGCCTCCTTCGCAAAGGAAATCAAGGCCCTGCTGGATGACCCTGCGCGCCGCCGCAACATGGGGAAAACAGGATCTGACATCATCCAGGACCGTTTTACTTGGAAAGCCGCGACGGTAACCTTGGTTGCACTTCTCCATTCCTTTGTCCAAGCTTGACGCAGAGAGAAGGCCCAAATGCTATTTTTGGAACATGACGAAGGCGATTCCCGTTTTGGATGTGTCGGGTTTTCTATCCGGAGAAAAGGTGGCCCAAGAAGAATTCCCGCGAATGCTGAGGGAGGCTTTCGAGACCTATGGTTTTGTGACCTTGGAAGGGCACGGACTCAACGATGAAGGAATCAGGAGCACCTATGAAGAGGCCGAGCGGTTCTTCGGGCTTCCCGAAGAGATAAAGAGGGCCACGAGCATTTCCGGTGTTGGAGGGAATTTCGGCTACACACCATTCGGTCAGGAGCACGCAAAAGACGATGCCCGCGCAGACCTGAAGGAATTCTATCATTTCGCACAAACAGGATACGAGCAGCCCGTGTCCAAAGAGGTGCCTGGGTTCATCGCATCGGGCAGAACCCTCTATGGGGAGCTCGAGACGCTGGCCGCCCGGTTGCTCGAAGCGGTTGCCATTTCTCTCGGCCTGGATTCGGGCTATTTCTCAGGATTCGTTCAAGGTGGCAACAGCATCCTTCGCGTCCTGCATTACCCCCCCGCCCCGGATGCTCCCGCGGATGCACCCCGCGCTGGTAGCCACGAGGACATCAACCTCATCACTTTGCTGGTCGGAAGCTCCGCCGATGGATTGGAGGTCCTGGATCGGGATGGTGATTGGATCCCCGTGATGGCCCATGCGCAGAACCTCACCGTCAACGTGGGCGATATGCTGCAAAACCTGACCGGAGGTGTCCTCCGTTCTACGACGCATCGGGTTGTGCTCCCTCCCGGAGAACAACGCAACCAGTCCCGATACAGCCTTCCCTTCTTCCTGCATCCTGTGGGGCCCATGCCGCTCGACCCAATCATGGGAGACAGTGACACCTATCCGAAATGGACAGCGGCGGAATTTCTCAATCACCGGTTGACAGAGATCGGACTGAAATGACACTTCATTCTTTTGACCCCTGGCCATGGTTCGTTACCGGCCCCGTCATCTCCATCGTGATGGTGACGCTTCTCCTCATTGGAAAGCGATTTGGCCTAAGCTCCAACTTGCGCACCCTCTGTTCGGTAGCCGGCGCAGGGAAATTTGCGGAGTATTTCCGATTTGATTGGAGGAGCCAAACCTGGAATCTGGTATTCGTGGCAGGAACCATAGCGGGTGGTGCCATTGCCAAAGGACTCATGCTCAAACCGGAAGGAGTCGCTTTGAATCCCGAAACAGCAAATGCCCTCAAGGCCATGGGCATTGAAGATGCCGGGACAGCTTATGCACCTTCCCTGTTGTTCGGCGCCGATGCGTGGAACCATCCCTTGTCCCTGCTGCTGTTGGTTGTGGGAGGTGTACTGGTGGGATTTGGTACCCGGTGGGCCAATGGCTGCACAAGCGGTCATGCCATCAGCGGATTGAGCTCCCTGCAATGGCCGAGTCTCATCGCCGTCGTCGGCTTTTTTACCGGCGGTTTGTTTGTTTCCTATTTCATCCTACCCACCCTACTTCCCCTTTTGTGATGGTTCGCCTGTTTTTGATTGGATTGATTTTCGGCATCACCCTCACGATGGGAGAAGTGATCAGTTGGTTCCGGATTCAGGAGATGTTTCGCTTTGATTCCTTCCACATGTATGGCGTCATAGGCGGTGCCGTCTTTGGCGGTGTGCTCTTCAACCTCGCTGCAAGGCGTTTCAATTGGGCCGCCTTGCAGGGCAAGCCCCTCGATATTTACAATTACGAGTTTGGCTGGAAGAGGTATTTGTTGGGGGGTACTGTATTCGGAATGGGTTGGGCCCTTACAGGGGCTTGTCCCGGGCCGCTTTTCATATCCATTGGAGCGGGCTTCTATCCGATTCTTTTGGCGATTATGGGTGCCTTGTTGGGTACGTTCCTCTACGGCATGGTCCAACGCCACTTGCCCCATTGAGCAGTAGGGTTTCTTAAGAATGTTCGGGGCAACAGCCCTGCCATCGC
>JAURDB010000113.1 GCA_030828175.1 Flavobacteriales bacterium | reverse complement strand
TGAGGACTTTTCAGACAACAGCGGAACCATCACACCTCAGACGGTGTACATCCCTGGTTCGGCCGACCGGGTCAGCTGGGCGGTCAGTGGGGCTCCGGGAGGATTGAACAATGGCGATGGAGTGTTGGGGTGGACCGCTGCAGATGAGACGTCTTCCTGGTTGAGTGAAACCGTTTTCGTTGCGGGCTATTCTGCTTTGAAGTTGAATGTGACCATGTCCGAAGATGGAAGCTTCACAGGTGCGGACAGTGTCAACGTCATCATCATCGAAGATGGGGTACACCGGTTGGTGTCGTCCCAAGTCGCCAATGACTTTGAAAATCTGGTCATCACCAACGAAGCCTGCACGGCGAGTGTGAGCCTTCAGGTGCTCATCCATGTGCACACCCATGGTGTACTCGATGCGGTCTATCTGGATGAAGTCAGCATTACGGGGACCTCCAGCTATACTGATATTGACATGGACGGTGTGGACGACGCCACTGACGGGTGCATTGACATCGATGGCGATGGTACCTGTGACGGTTCGGACGTGCAAATCATGCTGATGGACGAAGATTTCTCCTCCTACGCGGTGGGAACGGGCATAGGCAGTGACAACGACGACGAGGCGGGCATTGCCCACGTGGAGGGGGTCTCCGGTGCGGGACAGCCGGGCTGGGCCCTCATTGGTGAGGTTCAGAAAGGCGGGGTCAGTGTGCGTTCTTCGGGAGGAGAAAGTTATTTGAAATACACCCGAACCGGGACTGGAACGGCCGATACCAACTACGTAACCCTCATGACCCGTTGCTTCGACTTGAGCCACATCACGGGCCCCAAGGTCCGGTTCGAGGCCAGCGAGATTTCGGATTTCCTCACTTGGGACGCTGGGGATGTCAAGGGAGGATTTGTGGTGTCCTTGATCGAGGACGGGGTGGAGAGAGAGGTGCTGCATGTTCACGGCGAGTTCACTGCCGTAGACTCCACCATTTCAACCACAGCGAAAAACAAGCTCACGGTCCTTGTCAGGGGGTATGCGGCTTGGCAAGCCATTGTCAAATTGGACAATATCTCTGTATTTGGTGGATACTGCCAGACCGGAAAGGATGTCAACGGCGAATGCCAGGACATCGGTTGCACCGACAGCCGTGCCTGCACGTACAGTGCATTGGCCATCACTTCGGATGTATCGAAGTGCAAGTACCTCGGTGACTCATGTGACGATGGCGATGCCACCAATTTTTCGGATCAATACAAGAATGCAGGAGATGGAACCTGCAGCTGTGAGGGATTTGAATTGCAGCAGGTATACCTCGAGAACTTTGCGGCCAATGGCGCTGCCCAAGGAGGCCTGGATTATGGTTACGATGGTGCTACGGATGAAAATGGCAACAGCATCCTCAATGAGGAGGTATCTGCTTTGGAGACAGAGTGGACGCTGGATTTCGAAGATGCCAATGTCGGTACGGGGACGGGAATGAACCCTTCGCCCTATTACTTCTTGACCAAGGTTGAGTCTTCAGACACCATCATGAAGGCGTTGAACACCAACGGTGACTACATGCGCTGGACGACCCGTTCAATCAGTGTTTCCGCCTTTGACAGCGTATACGTTACCGGAGCATTGATGGGGCTGGGCAGCCAGGCTGTGGCGGACTATGCCCGTTTCGGATGGGAAGATGGCACCACATTGCAGTCTCCATTGCTGGCCGAAATCACGGGTGTTTCCAGCTCCACTTTGACGGTAAACGAGAAGATCAGCCCGGCTTCTTCTACCATTCGCCTTCAGGTTGAAGTTGAGAACAACACATCAAATTCCAATACGGTCGCGGGACATGGATTCGATGACATGGGTGTGTACGGGTTGAAGCGGGGTTGCACGGATCCCGATGCGAGCAATTACGAGGCGTCCCCTTCGGATGGATTTCTTGCGCGCAGCGATGACGGTTCTTGCCTGTACGACTGGACGAAGGTGTACAGCCGGAAAGATGGCGACTTTGATGATGAGTTGTGGGCTGGAAAGCCATGCAGTGAGGCTGGATATACCTGCGGCTCTGCATCTGCCTACATCGATGTTCGGACGGTGACCGAGAACGGTACCCGTCACGCGGTCATTTCCGCCAACACCAAGATTACGGTTCCTTCCGGTGGCTACAGCTTGGGAGAGTTGACGTTGGAGTCAGGGGCAGAGCTTGCCATTCCCGAGGGATTGACGTTGACTGTGAACGGCGACGTGCACCATCAAGGGGGTACGATTTCCGGCACGGGTCGTTTGGTCGTGAAAGGTGAGATGCAATTGGCTGCGGGCCTTACGAGCATGGAGGTGCACGACTTTACCTTCGGAACCGGTGGTCAACTCAACCTCGCCAACGGCGATACGCTCCGCGTAAAGGGCGACTTGACGATTGACGACGGAAGTGCCATCGCTGGCCGCATTGAATTGACGGGAACCTCCGCCCAAACGGTGTCCGGCCTCGACCTCCGTTTCGACACGCTGCGCGTGGCGAGCAGTGGTGTAACCTTTGCAGCAGATGCACAGATTGACGGCGTCCTTGACATCGACTTGGGCGTGGTGGACATGGACGGTCATGTGCTGACGTTCTCATCTGATGCCAATGGCACGGGCATGCTGGACATGATCCCGTCAGGGGGTGTGGCCAGCCTCGAGGACAACAGCACCGGGTCTCAAACGGCTGCGAGTGCGGTGGTCAAGCGTTACATCGCGCCGGATGATGATGGATACACTTTTTGGGGCTACAGTTTGATTGGAAGTCCGTTGGAAGGTTCCAGAATTGGTGATTTTGCCAATGCGACAGATTTCTATTACACTGGTGTGCCCGGTTCTGATTATCCAAATGATGCATCACTGGTGTTGTTTTGGGATGAGACCACAGCATCCATGGTAGCTCCAAGTTCGGCGAACACGCCTTTGGATACCCTAGGAGGAGGCGCTTGGGCCATGTGCTACGGGAGCCAATCACCCACACTGCACAGCAGCGGTAAACTGCGCAATCACGTTTCCGGTGGAAGCGTTTCCATTGATTTGACCCGCACACCGGGATCCACTTATGAAGGGTGGAACTTGATATACAATCCATTTCAGGCTTACCTCGATTGGGATGAGGTGGCGAGTTATGGCAGCAACGGAAGCTTGATTGAGGATCAATATGCCGTTTATGACACGCAAGACAAGCAGTTCCGCCGGTATTCCAAGACCAATGGCCTGTTGACTTCCGCCCCGCAATACATTCTGCCGGGTCAGGGTTATTGGGTCAGGATGAACCATGCAACGGATACCACCGGGACGTTGGCCATACCTGCCTCAGCCATCGCAATTGATGTTGCTGACGTTGATTTCATTCGTTCAGCGTCCGAGGGTTTTGATGTTGAATTGGTGCTGGAAATTGAGAACGTCTATGGCGTGGGTTCCGCCATGGTGCGCATTGGAGATGCCGGTATGATGGAATATGACCGTGCCAATGACTTGAGCTTCATGAGGTCCAGTTCCATCAATGCGGGGCAGTTGGCCATCATGGCGGGTGATTGGCCGTGCATCTCAAAGGGTTTGCCTTATGATGCATCTGCGGATTTGTACGTCCGGACCAAAGCCAACAAGGAAACGACCATCAGGGTGGTGGAATTCACTGAAGGAGCGGATGTTTGCATTACAATCACGGACACGGAAACGGGGGAGGTATTGACCTCACATGTCGGCGATGAGATTACGTTTACGTTGCCAGAGCATGAGGCGGCTCCAGGTCGTTTTGTTTTGGAGGCCAAGCCGAGTGCGCGGGTGAGTGCCCGTCCGCCGAGCTGCCCAGAAATGGAGGATGGCCGAGTGGAGGTAACGGTTGGACAGGAGCCTACGAACGTCTTGCTTACCGATGGAGGTGACAACGTTTTGGAACAGTTCATCGGAGCGGTCGGTACGGCATACTTTGATGGCCTTGAGCCCGGAAATTACGGTTTGGTTGTGGCGGGGCCGGACATGCAATGCGGCACCCAACACCGGACCTTCCAAATTGTTCCAGGGGAGCAGCCCGAGTTGCTCGGTTTGGATTGGAATGTGCCGGCCTGCAACTCTGGTGAGGTCACGGTGGATTTCGAATTGTATGGCAGCGGTGACTTCAATGCGTCATTGCGCCTCGGAAATTCAGCCGTTTGGTCGAGTATCGAAGATGGTGGTGAAGTGGCCATCGGAGGTCTGATGCCAGGTACCTACGCGCTCGAAGTGGAGCACATTTGTCTTGAAGAGACCATCGTATTGGACTTGTTCGATCCGAATGCAGTGGCCGCTGAAGCCGTATATGATGCAGTGGTGGTGATGGATCCCGTGGGTGGAACCGCTCTCGAGGCTTTCCCGGCCTGTGTAGGAGAGGATGCCTACCGTTGGATTGTGGACGGTGAGGTGGTTAATGAGAATGAACCGTTGTTCCACCCCGTAGAAGCGGTGGGGGAGCATGTGGTTCAGCTCGAAGCCTGGAACAACACCTGCGCCGATGTGGTGGACCTCGAATTCCTCGTGGTCAATTGGAACGAAGCCCGCGTGTTGGATTCACCTGTCACCGTTCGTGAGGACGCTACGCATTGGACGCTGGTCTTCGGACGTGACCTCGGTCAGACCCAACTGCGCATGACGGATGCTGCCGGCCGCATGGTCTGGTCTGGTCAGGTCATGGCTGAGGAAGGCTTTGTTTACCGCGTCGAGCGCCCGGCCACCGCAGGTACCTACCTGATGCAGGTGGTCGGAAACGGCGGACAATGGGGCATTCCCATGCTCAACGCTGGATTCTAAGCGGGCCATATATCCCGCTCGGATACTGCGCCGGGTCGTTCAGATGCACTTGAAGTGGTCGAACGGCTCGGCGCAGTCGTTGCAGCGGTAGTGCGCCTTGCACGCCGTCGAGCCGAAGAGGCTGACCAATTCGGTGGCATTGCTCTTGCACTTGGGACAACGCACGGAAGGGGCGTCACCGCTCAAAGCGCGCTTGTCTGTGGTCTTACCGGGTGGTGCGATGCCGTAGGCTTCCAGTTTGGCCTTGGCCTCTTCGCTCAGCCAGTCGGTGGTCCATGCCGGGGCATAGACCAGTTCAACGCGGAGCTCCTTGCTTTCTTCCTTTGCGAAGGGGGAAAGTGTGGCCCGGATGTCATCGGCGATGGCGTCCATGGCGGGACATCCCATGTAGGTGGGGGTGATCCGCACATCTACCGCAGAATCCGTGGTATCGACACCGCGGACAATGCCCATCTCGACGACGTTGAGTACTGGAATTTCGGGGTCGGGAACGGTTTGCAGCAGGGCCAACCAATCGTCGGCAGATCGCATTACCACTGGGCATCGGGGTAGGTGCGCGGCAGGACCTGCATCTCCGCCAGAAGGAAGGAGAGTTGCTCAGTATGACGGCCTTCGCGGCCGCCCACCTGCTCGGGCACGGACTCAGGCCGGGTCAGGCAGGCTTCAGCGCACATTTCGTCAACCGCCGTATCCCATGCCGGGCGGAAAGCCGCGGGATCGGCGCCCCATCCTTCACCGGCCGCTTGCTCGGTGACGGCGTCCGAATGGAAGAGGTCGCCGGCATAGGGCAGGAGGTCGTTGAGGCTCTGCTGGACCTTGGTGTGGCTCTCTTCCGTTCCGTCGCCCAGGCGGACCATCCAAGCGCGGCTGTGCCGCAGGTGGTAGGCACTTTCCTTGGCGCTTTTCCTTGCGATGGCCGCCATTTCCGCATCGCTCGAGCCCGACAGGGCGGCGTGCAAGCAAACGGCATAGGCATCGAAGAGGAATTGACGGACGATGGTGTCTCCGAAGTGGCCGTTGGGCCGCTCGCAGAGGAGGGCGTTGCGGAATCCGGATTGGTCGCGGAAGTAGGCGAGTTTGTCCTCATCGCGGCCCGCCCCTTCGGCTTTTCCAGCCAGGGTCAGCCAGGCGCGGGCCTGCCCGACCTGGTCCAAGCCGATGTTGGTCAGGGCGATGTCCTCTTCGAGCACAGGGCCGTGGCCGGTCCAGAGCCCGAGTTGCTGCCCGAGGATGAGGGCATCGTCGCCGAGGCGCAAGAGGTATTCGAAGCGGGCGTTCATCGGTGCCCCGGTTACATGTTCTTGACCTCGTCGGGGAGATCGTAAAAAGTGGGGTGGCGGTACACCTTGTCGTCGGCCGGGTCGAAGAGCACCTCCTTCTCATCGGGAGAAGAAGCCGTGATGGCGCTGGCGGGAACGACCCAGATGCTGGCGCCTTCCTGGCGGCGTGTGTAAACGTCGCGGGCGTTCTCGACGGCCATTTCCGCATCGGCAGCGTGCAGGCTGCCCACATGGCGGTGCGAGAGCCCTTGACGGCTGCGGATGAAGATTTCCCAAAGGGGCCAGTGCTGCTTTTCCACGATTGAAAGGTTAGGCGGCTGCAGTATTGGCATCGGCGCGGCGGGAGGCGCGCTTTTCCGCATGGACCCGGGCGGCTTCGCGCACCCAGGCGCCCTCATCCCAAGCCTTGCGGCGGGCTTCGATGCGTTCCTTGTTGCACGGACCGTGACCGGAAACCACGCGTTTGAATTCTGACCAATCGATCTCACCGGTCTCGTAGTGCCCCGTTTTTTCGTTCCACTTCAGGTCGGGATCGGGGACGGTCAGGCCGAGCAGGTCAGCCTGGGGAACGGTGAGGTCTACGAATTTCTGGCGCAGCTCGTCGTTGGAGAACCGTTTGATGTTCCAGGCCATGGACTGCGCGCTGTTGGGACTGTCATCGTCCGGCGGTCCAAACATCATGAGCGACGGCCACCACCAGCGGTTGAAGGCATCCTGTGCCATCGCCTTCTGGTCTTCTGTGCCCCCGGCCATGTTCATCATGATCTGGAAACCTTGGCGCTGGTGGAAGCTCTCTTCCTTGCAGACGCGGATCATGGCGCGGGAGTAAGGGCCGTAGGAGCAGCGCTGCAGGGGCACCTGGTTGACGATGGCGGCGCCGTCCACCAGCCAGCCGATGGCGCCCATGTCCGCCCAGCTGAGCGTGGGGTA
>JAURDB010000112.1 GCA_030828175.1 Flavobacteriales bacterium | reverse complement strand
CGGTGTCGCTGTTTTGGCAGCCGTTGCCATCGGTAAAGGCGTAGACCACTTCGTGGACGCCCGGCCCCACATCGGAAGGCAGGAAGGTGCCGGTGGCGGGGTTGGTGATGCCGTTTCCGCTCCAAGTACCGCCCGGCGGTGAGAATCCACCGAGGTCCACCGGGATGGGTTGATCGCAGAACTGCAAGTCCGCTCCGGCGTCCACGGTGGGCAGGCTCCACACGGTGACGGTGACCGTGGCGGTTTCACTGCAGCCATTGGCGTCCGTCACCGTCAGGTTGGCCGCGAAGGTGGAGCCGGCGTCGGCTGCGACGGTGGTCGACGCGGATGTGGTCGTGGCCGTTTCGGTGCCGACGGTGACCCCCGGGCCCCACGCAAAGCTGTATGGCGGTTGCCCATCGGTGACGGTGGCATTGAAGGTCAAGTCCTCTCCGTCGCACAATGCGGTGACCGAGGCGGTGAGGTTGATGGCAGGGCGGGGCAGCACGACCAGGGTACGGGTGTCGATGCTCTCGCACGTGCCCGAACCGAAGGTGTACGTCAAGGTATAGTCGCCCGGTGGGAGGGGACCGGCATCCACGACGCCGGCCGGGTCGGTCACGCCATTGCCACTCCAGATGCCGCCAGAAGTCGGCGTGAAGGCGTCGAGGACGAGGGCGGTATCGATGTCGCAGATGCTGAGGTCCGGTCCGGCTTCGGCTTCCTGCGGCTGGACGACCTCCACGTCGACCGTTGCGGCATTGGTACATCCGAACCCATCGGTGTAGGTGTAGGTCAATGTGGTGATGCCCGCGCCCGCCAGCGAGGGGACGAAAGTGCCGTCGGGATCGGTGACGCCGGGCCCGCTCCAAACCCCGTCCATGGGTGTGGCCCCGGTGAGGGCGGTGGGAATCGCCTGGTCGCACAGGACGTCCTGCGCAGGAGCGTCCACAACCGGGAGGGGATGCACGGTGATGTTGGCGGAGGCGGTACCCTCACAACCCTCCGAGGAGGTGGCCAAGCCGCTCAATGCGATGTCGATGGCACCGGCCGTGGAGTCTATGGTGGCGGGTGCGGTCGCATCGAAGTCCCACACCACGCCGGCTCCTCCCGGCTCCGACAAGGTCGCCTGGAAGGCGTCTCCTTCGCACAGTTCCGCCGGTGCGGCGATGGCAGGACTCGGCAAGGGGTGTACGGTGAAAGTGTTGTCGTCAGCGGAATAGCAACTGCCGGTACCGTTCTCCAGGGTGAGCACGTAGGTGCCCGGCGCCACGCTCGGGTCCAGTGTGCCGTCGGCTGCGATGCCCGTTCCGGACCAGGCGCCGGTACTCGGGCTCCAGTCGGTCACTGTGAGGGGCGCATCGCCCAGGCAGGCTTCCACCGGACTTCCTGCCTCCACCTGCACGAAGGCCTCGACCTCCACGATGCGGATGTCCTCCTCGCTGCAGCCATTGGCATCCACATAGGTGTAGGTCAATTCATAGGTGCCGACGCCCGCCGGTGTGAAGCTGTCCGCTCCGCTCAGCCCCGTTCCGCTCCACGTGCCATTGCCCCCGCCGGCTGTGAGCCCGGGCGAATATCCGGTCAAGGGTTCGGTCACGGCATCATTGTCGCACAGGAAGAGGGTGTCGCCCGCTTCCACCGCAGGGTTGTTCAGGGAAGTCAGCGTGGCGGTATTGCTGTTGTCGCAACCCACATCATCGGTTACGGTCACTTCTACCGAAGCGCTGCCCGCAGTGGGTGGCGCTGTCCACTCGTACTGGTTTCCTGTGGCGGCACCTGCCGACCCCGACCACTGCAGCGGCGCATAGCTTCCCGATCCACCGGATGGGGTCGCCGTGAATGTCACGGTTTCACCCGGACAGGGAGGGGGAGGAACGGCAATGGCCACCTCGGGCAGCGGTGCGATGTCAATGTCGATGGTGGCGGTGTTGGTGCAGCCGTTCGCTGAATTGGCAGAGAGCCCGAGGGAAACGTTGGTCTGTGGGACGATGGGCACGCAGTGAGAGTGCAGGTCGCCGACGATGACGGGACTGCTGCTCCACGTGTATTCCAGGGCGCCCGTGGCAATCACGAGCAAGGTGTCGCCCGCACAATAGGCGGGCAGGTCCGGCAACTCGAAGTCGATTTCCGGGATGCTGTCCACATCGATGTAGATGTTGGAGGTGTCCACGCCACAGATGTTGGTCGCTTCACCCGTCACCACGTATTCTCCAGGATCACTGAAGGTCAAGGGAACGGTCCCTTGCACATCGCTGAATTCCACACCGTCCAGCTGCCAGGACCAATTCGTGAGCGGAGTGCCACCATCGTCCAGAGAGGCGATGATCATCTCGAGTTCGTCTCCCGCACAGATCATGGTCAACGAACCCACTTCCACGGTTGGAGGTTCCGCGACTTCTATGGTGAAGGTCTGCTCGTCCGGAGGGCAGGCGTCTTTGTCGGGAATGGCCACCCGCAGCGTGATGGTGTAGGTCCCGGCGGCCGTGAGGTCCACGACGGGGGCTACGTCATTGGGTCCGCCTGAAACGTAGTTGTAAGGGCCGCCCGAGATGATCCAGGTGGTGTTGGGGTCGCCGCAGACGGCGGGATTGCTGCTGAGGTCCTGGAGGTCGACGGTCAGGGGAGCGCAGCCGCTCAGAGGGGCGACCTGCCCAACGGCCTGCAAGGTGGGGTAGACGCAGACGATCATTTCGTCGTCGCCGTTGGGGCAGTTGGGATGGATGTCGATGGCCGATATCTGGTATTCGCCCGGAGCGGGGAAAGTGGCATTGAAAGAGGTGCCCACGCCTTGGTTGGGGTTGACGCCCGCTTGTCCGTTCAGGGGGGTGATTTCCCAGTACGTATCGGTCGGATTGCATTCCGCGTCCGTCACGATTTCACCGGCTCCGGAGATGCTGTAGCCGAAAGGCTGGCCCATGCAGACTTCGTCTGGGCCTTCGATTTGTGGGTCGGGACCGAGGTGGATGCGGATGGGGTCCACCGTGGTCACGGAAGTTCCGCATTCGTTTGCCGCCTCGATGCGAAAGCGGAAGGCGTTCTGGGATCCTTCGGGCGTGACTTCACCGCAGCTCGACAGCACGTACTCGTGGCTCACCGTGGTCGGCGGAACGGGATTCAGATCGCTGTCCAGCAGGGTTTCCGTGGATCCGTCTCCAAAGTCGAGGATGTAGGTCGTTCCCTCCCCGTTGCTCTCGTAGTTGGTGATGGGAAACTCGAGCAGGTAAGGGCTGCACAGACCATCCGTGTTGCCCGGGTTGGCCGAACCGATCTGCGGGTTGTTTCCCACGAAGACCGAATCGACCACCTGCGTGGTGCACCCGTTGTTGCCCAAGAGGTCCACGGTGATGGTGTAATAACCATAGTTGTCGTAGGCCGTGGTGGGCGGATTGAATACGCTGTAGCTGGCAAAGCTGGTACTCTCTCCATTGCCCCAGTCGACGTCCCAATTCGCGATGCCGGTGTTGCCGAAAGGTTGGGGGCTGGCGATGAGCTCGTAGTTCGGCCAATCGGGATTGTTGAGGCACAGCGGAGCCAGGTCGTCGATGCCCGGGTTGGGATTCTGCAAAACGGAAATGGTCTGTGAAGAGCTCGCTGCACAGGCACCATCGTCCTGGTCGGATGTCACGGTTAGGGTGACCGTCACGTTTTGTGTCCCCCCGCCATCCAATGCATAGATGTGGGTGGGTTGCGACTGTGTCGAAGTGCTTCCATCGCCGAAGTTCCAACTGTAGCTGGCCCCGGGTTGTGGGGTGAGGTCGAATTCGATCCCTTCGGAACCACATATTCCATCCTGTACCACGGTGAAGGATGCTCCGGGCGAGCTGTCGATGCTCAGGTCAATTTCGAATTCACACGGGTCCGGTATTCCCTCGGGCCCCGGTGGGTCCTCAAACGTGAACAGCAGTGTCCACGCCCCCGCTTCCGTTCCTGCATTGAAGGGAAAAGGGGCTTCCGGTCCGAGTGCTGTGGTGTCTCCCGAAGGACTGATCCAAAGTCCCTCTGCCAGATCGGCGTCGTTGCCTCCCGGGTCATACCAATCGAACCACGCTACGCTTTCCGGCTCCCCCGAGCAGATCTGAAGGCTGCCGGGCACATCGAAGTCGTTGTTGCTGTCGCAGTTCTGTGCCACCGCAGCCAACAGCGGAGCATGGAGCAACACGAGCGATATGAAACGACGCAGGGACAAGACGATTGGATGAACCCGCAATTTACAATGCCCTCGCCGGCATCATGGGATTACCCCACTGCCATTCCATGCTCCAGTTCGCGGGTGTTCACCCCCCCTCACTGCGAGCAGCCCTCGCTGGCAAAAGGGTCGTAGCACAATCCTGAGAAGACCCAGCCGCCCAGGTCGTCGGATCGGTACCATGCGTCGCGGCGGATTTGCACGAGGTCCTTGGGTACGATGACACGCACCCGGGAACCACTGTCATCCTTTACATCGGCAAAGTAGAAGGTGCCGCCGTCTTTGATGTTCTCGAGCTTGTAGTTCGCTGCTTTCCGCAGGGCTGCACCTTCATCTGTCCGGTTCAACTCTGCGGCTTCTTGCAACAAATAGACGGGCTCGGACAATTCCTGTACCTCGTGTACGCGAAAGGAACGTCCTCCGTCGACGGTTGTGACCACGTCGCCCGATGGCGGTGATTGACGGACGTTGACATTTTTCTTTCCCTCCAGGATGTGCGTTTCGAAGAGTGTTTCGGACAGGGCTTCTTGTTCGGGGGCTGCGCCAACGGATGGGGCATCCGGCGAGACCGGAGAAGGCGAGGTGCGGCCTATGATGAAACCGGGGTCGTTGTCATTGTTCGGTACTGCGCGAAAGCGATCGTCATCGATTTGATAAAGCAGGAGAAGAGGTTCGCTTCCGTTCCCATCGTCAAACGCCAACTTGAAGCTGTTGAGCCCGTCAGGTCCTATTTCGTGGTTCAGGAATTCCCCCGTGTAGGAATAGCTTTTGCGGTCGTCATCCATCGTTGTTTGGGTCATTCGACAGGATTGGGGTCCCAGAGTGATGACGTGCTCAACGGAGGGAATCCGAATGGTGTTCCCCGCAATGCGGATGACTTCGCCGCGGTCGTTCTTCATGTCATAGGAGGGTTGGACGCCTTCGTATATGCCGACCCACGGTGGTGCATACGGATCCGCTTCCAACAGGGTTTGGGTGCATTGTGTCTTGATTTCAGGAAGGGTTCCTGCCGATTGGATGCCGGTGCCTCCGGAAGATTGCAGACCAAACATGACTTCTTTGGCATTCATGAGGAATTGCAGGTCTTCGGAAATCACGTAGAAGGAGGCATTCCCCAGCAAATCCACGGAGATGAAGTTGTCTCCGACGATGGACCAACTGCCATCGAACGCCATGTCGGGTTCACCCGAGGGACTGCCCATGTAGGCTTCGATGTGGTATTTGCCTCCCTCTGAGAATTCGGCGACCGAGGTAACCATGCCTTCCCTCGACTGCCAAGTGGTTCCGGTGAAGAGCTCAGTGACCGTCGCACGGTAACAAACGCCCACATCACCCAAGGGATCCGACTCTGTTTGCGCCTTTACGGGCAGGGCAATCAGGAGGAGAAGTGGCGCGGCAAAAAAAGGACGCAAGGGATACATTTTCAGCAAGTTGATGTGATTGGATAATGTTCTCGTAGGTGTCGGATCTCAGGGTCAGGGCAAGGCGGCCAAAAGACCCAACAAGGGGCCGACATAGGTAAACTCATATCCATCCGTTGTGGATTGCATGGGTGACATGTCGAGGATGGCGGCGATGGTGGGTTCCACATCGTGAAATTCCAACGCAAGCGTCTCGATTCTCATGTCCGTGGGCTCCATTGAGTCCATCGTCAGGTCCAAATTCAATGTGCCTCCGGTCAAGTTGCTTTCAAATGCGGCGTCCGCGACGAGGCTTTTTCCAGAGAAATTGAACCTGTGATCCAGCGAGGAAATGGAGAGGCGGTCACTTGGGAAATCGGACTTGCGCAATTCCCGCCCTTCGATTTCTGCATCCTTCAGATTCAGTTCCCACTCCATCGCCATACCGGTCATGAACAGGTCTTCCCAATCTTCATCCTCTATGGTTTCCACGGGGAATGTGCCCGACATGGTGAGCGCGGCTTGTCCGAGGCGAATTTTCCCGTCATCTCCCACGGGGAAGAGCAGGTCATTGATTTCCATTTCGAGGCGCTCCAGTTTCTGTTCGTCGCCTTGGATGAGCATATCCACTTTGCCATAGTCGGGGGAGTCCATGCGCATGGTCACTTCGCCTTTGTCGTTCTCCTTGTCCAGGGTCATTCCCACCTCATCGAGTCTGAGCAGCGCACTGGGCAGGTTCAAATCGCGGGTCATCTCTCGGTTGCGGATGGTCCAACCTGTACCTCCGACTTCGATGCTCACGTCCCGCTGCTGCATCAACTCCATGGCCCAAGTCTCCGGATCCCGTTGTAGCGTCTTGATGTCAATCAACGCATCGATGACCAGGTCGCCCACCTCCAGAGAGATGCGTTCGTCACCTTCCCCGGCGGCGAAGTCCTCTACGTGCAGGGTCAGACCGTGAAGGAAATCCGGTGTGCCTTTTGCCGCGGCGAGCAGGTCCTCCAAGGTGGACTGCACGGAAACGATTTCGGCACTCACTTCACCGTTCTCTGATTCGATGTTGCGAAAGGTGAGGATTCCCGCAGTGGGATTGACTTCGAGTTCTTCGTATTCGATCCCAATCTCTTCCAATTTTGGCGTGAGGATGACGTTGATTTCGTCCGCTGCCTTGTCGGCCGCGAGATTGTTGACGAAGTAAAATCCGGCTCCCAGCAAGAGGAGCACGACAGCGGCAATGGTGATGCGTTTCATGGTAGGGCTTGGCAAGTTGTGAAAGCGCCTTTAGGCGAATGCGACAAGATAGCTTTCGGATGAATGCGCTCCCAAGCGCTTTCCCCGCGTTGGCATTCTCCTCGATGTGCCCCAGTCCTGGGCAGTGGCCAAAAATTCAACCCCAGCTCAAGCATGGCGTGGTCCCCCATGTCATTTGCCTGCCTTTTTGGTGGGTTTTGGTCTTGATTGAAGGCATCAAAAAAAACCCGGCATCAGCCGGGTTTTTTGTGGGCTGCCGTTGCGGGCAGCGGGTATGGTCAGCCGCTGATCA
>JAURDB010000111.1 GCA_030828175.1 Flavobacteriales bacterium | reverse complement strand
TCTATGGCGCAGGGGCCAGCAATGATTTGCAAGCGGTCTCCCGCGGTCCAACCGGCTTCCTGAAGGTTGCGTTCCATGTTGCGAAGGTCGTGAAGGAGTCGATGGGTCAGAAGCTGCGGTGCCAATGAAGGCCGAGGCCCATCCGACCACCCGTTCCGGCCAACGCGAGCCAGCGGGTGCGGATCGCAAGCGTACCGCCCGGACGGCCTTGTCTCACAGCGCGAGAGGGCAGATGGAAATTGAGGGGAATGAAAGTGCCGCCCCATCCTCCCCAGGCCAGGCCAACCTCGGTTTGGAGGGCGCCCCGTCCACTTCGGCGGGTGAGCGCGCACTCCCACCTTGGGGCGATGGAGAGCCGCTCTGCAGCGAGGATCCAAGTGATGCCCGGCTGACGAAGGGCGTCGCGCTCCCATCGGAAGGCCCAGGTATGGGGCAGGTTGGTTGCGAACCCCGTTGTGACCGTATCGCGGTCCGAGGCCAAGCCTGAAAAGTCGGGGGACTCCCCGGTCAAGAGCGACCATCCTTCGGTGTAGAAAGACGTATCCACGGTGGTGACCTCCGTCACCCATTGCCCCCCTCTGCCCAGGTTGCGTAAGGATCCAAACCAACGGTCGGGCCTTCCGTATCCACCCTGGGCTTCAGAAAGACCAATGGCCAAGTCGAGACCCACGGCGCTGCCCGCCGTCAAACTCCGGAGCTGCATGCCATCCAGGGATGCGGCCGCGACCTCATCGTCCCAGCGGTAGTTGCTCTGGCGGTTCAAGCCTCCCGCCACAATGCGGTGCATCTCCCCCATGCGGATGCCCCACTCGACCTCCCATTCCACGGGGATTCCCCGCAGGGTTCCCGGATGGCTCCGGATCCCGCCGATCCTCAACATGGTCGCCGAGCGCAGGCTGTACCGCGTGTCGGCGAGGCTGCCATCATCGCCTGTCCCATGGCGACCAAAGGCGAGCGTGGCTGCGGCAGGACTCCACTCGGCATTTGCCCATTGGGCCGTTTCCAGTGCAACCACCGTCCGCCACCGCCCCTTTTCCGGCGCTTCAAATACATTCATGGCAGGCAGCACCAAGGACAAGCCCGCTCGGGTATTTCCACCCGCCAAACCGCCTTCTTTCCAGTGGGTCAAAGCCGTGAGTGACCGCACCGGTGCACTGATGTCCCCACCGAATGCGGCACCGGCCAAGGCCCATTTGCTGGCGGCATTGGACGACCAAGCTCCCTCGGCATAGACATCCACGGAGAGAACCGCAGGCGCGACCAGACTGTCCTGTGCCGCGAGCGATGCAGTCGCTCCCGCCAAGAGGCTCCAACAAAGACAGGTGGTTATGGAAAGCAAGCGGTTCATTCAATCGAAATGACGGCATCGCCTTCGAGGTGACCCCGAATCACAACGCGTTGGTCCACTTCGAATTGCGCCCCAGCTTCTGGAGTCGTACAGGTCAGCTGAACGCGCAGCCGAGCCCCCTGGCGCAAGGCATCAAAATGCCAAGGTTCCATGTTCCATTCGGCTTCCGTGACCGAAGGAACTTCGGCAGAGCCGCTTCCGGGGTCGAGCTCAATGGGACCCAGCGCATTCCAATTTTCAGCGGCCCCCTGGTGGAGCAATACAAAGACCTGCGGCAATTCGATCAGCGACATTTCCAATCGGGCACCCACGGGCAGGCTGCTTTCGAAAGACAGATTGAGTGTGCCATCAAAGGCCAATCCTTCAGGAAGGGTGGGTGCCAGCGTATCCACCCAGACCACTTCGGACAATCCGAAATTCAGCGGTGCCTTGACGGTCCACTCCACCTCCGGCAATCGATGCAGATCCAATCGGTCGTAGCCACCAGAGACATCACCCATGGGGTTGATTTCCGCATCGCCTGACAGAACGAACGCCTCGGGAACCGTGGAGAGAAACCCCTCCAGGAAATCCCCCTCGGTGCCCAATGACAGCGTGGCCTCACCCGGCTCGATTTCCCAAGACTCCATTCCATCCGTTTCCACGACCGTTGCCCTGGGCAGCCACATTGAGGTCTGCAATGCCGGATCCATCAATGCTGTCGTCTCTCCACCGGACAGGCTGTCCATCCGCTGCAAGGCATCGAGTCCTACGATCAAGTCCAAGCCGGCGGTATTCGATAGCGTGAGGTCGATTCCAATGTCCGTCCATTGCACTTCCAGCGATTGTATGGCGCCGAGTTCGCCTACGATTACCGTATCCGATACTTCAAGCGAACGCTGGGCGAAACTTCCTTCGACCTGTGCGACCACAATTCCGTCCAAAGCCACGCTCAAAGTCAGCACATCGCTGCCAAAAATGCCCACCTCTGTTGCAGCTGTCGCAGGTACCCGGACATTCCAGGAAGTGACCAGCCGGTTCACGTCGAGGTTGTTCGTTCCGTCCAGGTCAAGCTCCACGCCTTCCAAGGGAACCAACAGTGAAGCGGGCTCACCGGGTGCGATAGAAACAATGAATTCACCCCCTCCCCCTTGAGCGCCCGAGGGAAAGTCTGCCCCTTCAATGCGGTACACCAATTCCAAAGGCCCTTGGACCGTGCTGGTCGCGGTGATTTCCAAGACGCCACCTCCCAGCCGGGCCCTTCTCAAGCCCACATCCGGAAGATCAAAGGCGATGGTCTCCTCCTCTCCCCAAATCTCCGCACCAGGGGCAACGGGGATGGGCCCACCAATGAAAGGAAGCTCGAACGTGGTGGACCAACTGGTGTCCAAAGAAGGGATCCAATCGTTGGTCTCAAAGAGCGATTGCCTTGCGGATGCATGCAGGATCAGCCCCTCGTCTCCATCGGTCCACAGGGTGTCCGGGACGAGCTGATTCCACGTCAGGGTGTCATTGAGGAAGATGACCTGGTGCAGCGGCGCACGCCATGTGATGGGCTCATTGCGACAGCCCGCCGAAAGCAACAGAATCAGCAAGCCGACCCCACCCGAAAATCCCCGACGGCTCCACTTCATGGAAGACTGTTTTTGCGCCACGGTTCGAAGCAGAGAAAAAGGGCCAGGCCCAGCGGCAACACCGCAGGATGAAAAGCCTGCATGCTCACCGTCAAGGGCGCCAGAGAAAGCAAAGCCGTCCCTCCGGCAGCGAGTCCCATCGCCCTGCCCAGGCTCCGTTTCCAATGGGGAGACGTCGTCCGCAATCCGGGGCCCAGCAAATGAAGCGGAAAGGCCCAGAGAAGATTGAGGTTGTATCGTGTGTCGTTGTGATCGGTACAGAACCATAGAAAGGCCAACAGGCATCCCACTGCACCCGTGAGGACGGGCAACACCCTTCTCAGGTGGCGTTTGCTCTTGACTGCCTCAAGCAGGCAAATGGCAAGCAGCCCCCAGGCCACGCCCACCGGCCACCCCGCGCGGTCGGGTGCAGCGCGCAGCATGCTCGGCAACAGCTCGCGCCGATTGCGTACCAAAGGCCGTTCCTCCATGGTTTGGGCGTCCATCAGCATGCCTTCGAGTTCGTCTGCGAGGTGGTCGGGGAGAAAGGCGTCTCCGCACTTGCCCAAAGGCGCATCGACGGGCAACCCAAGCACCACATCAATCCCGAACCGCGTGAGCGGTATACCGCCCAACTTGGCGCGGAGCAAATCCCGGAAGGTGCTGTCGCGGCGGTCCACGCAATCCACCGTGAGCCGGGAACCGAACACTTGATCGAGCACGGTAATGACACGCGTGGCACAATTGTCGTAGAGGAAGAGATAGCGGTAATCCCGGTGGTCCGGATGCGCATGGGCCAGGAGATAGCCATCCAAGCGGGCGATGTCTTCGGGCCCCAGGTTCAACTCCTGCTCCTCTACCCCTCTGCCCGAACGTATGTACTCTTCGAGGAATCCCCCAAATGTGCTGGTGCTGAGCGAGTAAATGAGCTCCCCTTGGATGAACCGGAGGTAAAACCCCTCGCTGAATTGAAACGTACCGAAATTGTACACCCGATCCAGGGGCGGCTCTGCGGCAAGGTCCGTGATGCGGATGGCTGTGTGCCCGAATGCGCTGTAGAGCTCAGTCCCCGGGCTGCACGTGAGAATGCTGGCCTTGGATGCATCGGAAAAAAACCGCAAAGGCGCCTCTGCATCCGGAGGAAAAGGCACGCCCTGAGCGCCCACTTGCAAAGTGAGGAACACACCCACAAGGAGCGTCCAAACCCGCGCGCAACCGACCCAATTCATGGAATGCTTCACAACGGCAAGATGGTGCCTGAAAACGGCATCTCCACAGGACCGGACAACCAAGCTTTTTGGGCTCCTTCAAACACCACCCCCAAGGTGCCCCCTGGAGCCCGGAACTTGTAAGCACTGCCTCCGGACCACCAGCGCAAAACGGCTGCCGCGGCCACCGTTCCGCTGCCACAACTCAAGGTCTCCATTTCCACCCCTTTTTCGAAGGTTCGAATGGCATAGCGTCCCTGAACGTCCTGCTCCGTGGCTACCATGTTCACGTTTACCCCTTTTGGAGCGAAATCCTCATGATGGCGCAACGGCCAGGCAAACTCCACCAAATCGAAATCCGCGAAGTCTTCGGGCGGCAAGCCCAGCACCAGGTGCTCTGTACCTGTATGCACGAAGGCGCCGTGGGCGGTTTCTTCAGGCCCTCGCTTCACGTGCAGGTCCACGCAAGGTTCATCCTCTACCCAATGTCCTTCGTGCAAACCGTCCAAAGCGGTGAATCGGGCGTCTGAGACCCCCTCTCCCATGCTCTGTCTCCACCACGCGAAGGCCGCCCTGGCTCCATTGCCACAGAATGCTTCAGAACCATCGGGATTCAGGAAGGTCAGTCCGAAATCTGCGCCCTCTGCATCACCGCGGAGGATCAATACTCCATCGGCACCGATGCCATGTCTGCGGTCACACCAATGCTCCACGGTCGATGCCGTGGGCAGTTCCCGACTGGTATGCTCGCGCCAATCGAAAGCGATGAAGTCGTTTCCTGCCGCATCCAATTTGACAAAATCCATGTTCGAAAGTAAGCCTCTGGATTCGTGAACGGAGGACAGTCTTGTGGTGATTCGTTTATATTGTCCTGATGTCCAACCACTTCCCTTCCGTAAAATCGCTACTGGGTACTGGATTGCTCTCCTTGGGTGTCCTTTCGACCCACGCCCAAGTGGACGTATACGACGCTCGACTTCCGCTGCCTGTGCTGTTTTTGCACGGCATGAGTGGTGATGCCAGCAGCTGGGGCGAAATGGCGTCGCTTCTTGCCAACGAAGCGGGACTCACGGAGGGGCAGGAGCTCCGGTATTGTCTGAACGGCGACGGTTCAGATGGCAGCTCGACCCTGGATGAGGTTCTGCCCTTCACGGCTTTGACAGCGGGTCACGCAGACTTCTTCCGCATCAACTTCGAGTGCAACGCAGGGGGCACCTGCTGGTCCAATTCGGCCTCCAATTCCGACGGCATCTTCAGCGGCCAGGCGGCTGCAGCCAAACAAGGCCTTGCCGTGGCCGATGCCGTTGCCGAGATCCTCGATGCGACCGGAGCCCAGGAGATTGTTCTCGTGGGCCACAGCATGGGTGGATTGGCCGCCCGCGAGTATCTGCAGAACCCGGAATATTGGCCCGTCGATGATCAGGGCGTGGCCCATCACCGCGTGGCCAAACTGGTGACCTCGGGTACCCCCCACAACGGCAGCAACTTCTCGGTGGGTTGGCTGGAAGACCTCGGCGACCTGTTCGGCTTTGACATCGAACAGCGTTCCGACGCCGTGCGGGACCTCAGGACGAGCTATTACTACTCCGGTGACCCTGGCGTCTTCCTTTTTGGAGGCGTGGAGGACAATTGGGTCCTCTGGGACTTCCTGTTCCAGAATTTCTGGAATGTGGACGTCAATTGCAATGGCAATACCGGGGACAACATCGTCGGCCTCAACCAGAAGCCCCTCGCGGACGACCTTGAATTCGCCTTCATTACTTCTTATGACGATGGCATTGTTTCGGCTTTCAGCTCCGATGCGGTGACCACGATGTACAACCCCACCCACCGCGAGCGGTTCTTTGTCAATGGGGTCTTCCACACCTCCATGAACGACGAACTGGGCTTGACCCTTCAGGGCATGGATGAGCCGGACGACATTGCGACGGCTTATCCCATCACGGCCGGTCAGACCATCATGGGATTCACCTCTCCGCAGGGCACGGACGCCCCCTTCCCTTCTGAAGACCGCGACGTGTATGCCCTGGAAGTCACAGAAGCCACGCTGGCCACATTGGACACCCTATGGTTCGGTGCAGGCTTGACCGAAGCCTCCTGGCTCGATGCTCAAGGCAACTTCCTCGGTGATGCCCTTTCGGTAGACGGTGTCCTCTTGGACCCCGGCACGGCCCACCTGCGCATCACCACCTCTCCTACTTCAGTGGTCACCAACCACCTCTTTGCCCCTCAGTTTGCTCCGGCCCCCACCTACTGCCCGGCAGACATCGACCAAAGTGGACTGGTCACGGCCAACGATGTGTTGCTGGCACTTTCCCAATTCGGCTGCTCCGCCTCGGAAGTGCCCGAAGGATGCAGTTCCGATGTAGATGGCGATGGAATTGTGGGCGTCAACGACATCCTCACGGTCTTGAGTCAATTCGGCAATCCCTGCTGATTCCCATTGACTTTCGATGAAATGAAAAGGCCGCCCGAAGGCGGCCTTTCCTTTTACCAAATCGGATACTTTCCGTCAATCGCAGGAAGAACCGAAGGCGTCGAGTACATCGAGCAGGTCCATGATGCTCACTTGTCCGTCTCCGTTTGCATCGCCATGGCAGGTAGAACCCACGACCTCGGTGAGATCAAACGTGCAGGAGCCGTCATCAGTAGTGGCATCCGCTGAATAGTTCTCTGCATCCGGATAAGTGCACCCCTGGCAACTGTAATCACAGGCTGCCGGGTTGGCGTCCGTGGCGTTGGCGTCAAAGCTGCAGGCTGCAGGATCCTGACACCCGGCTACCTCTTCTTCATCGCAAATGCCATCACCGTCTTGGTCGTTCAAGCAGCTTCCGTCGCAGCCCCTGAGTGAATCCACCGGGAATGTGCAGGGTCCCGATTCCGTAGCGGAGGCGACATAGTTGCAGGCCAAGCTGTCTTGGCAGCCAACGATCTCGAGTTGGTCGCAGATTCCGTCCTCATCGGCATCCAAGATGCAATCACCCGACTGATCGTAGACCCCACCGAAGTCACAGGACCCGTCATTCAAGA
>JAURDB010000110.1 GCA_030828175.1 Flavobacteriales bacterium | reverse complement strand
CTCCATATGCAGCCATCCCGATGTAGAAGGCCTGCAAAGCGGCTTCAGCCAGAATGCCTTTCCGAAGGCAGAGATCGAGAAACAGCATGGCACCGACTCCTGCGGGAAGGAAGCACCATGGGGTCCACCCTTGCAAGTAACCCCAGGTGTATCCCAGGCTGAGCAGAACCGCCATGGATTCCTGAATCCGCAGTCGCTTGGGAGTGGCAGTGCGCATCATGGCAGAAGGGTGCGAATGTGCTGAAGAGCCTCCGTCATACGGTCCGATGGCGTGGTGGAGGAGATTTCGGCATAGCGCACGCCCGTTTCGATCAGGCGCTGGCGGTATTCATCTTGTAAAGCGATGCGGTCGGATAGACGGGGCAGGGTGCGCAATGGATCGGGTTCCCACTCGTTCAGGGTGTGACAGAGGAGATGCAGGTCTGCGTTTCTCATGGTTTCCTCTGCACCGTGTAAGGGTCTATGGAACACGGTCCGTGACCACATGTCGAGCACCAAGGCGCCGGTATCGCAAATCAAATGGTCCGTGCCGTTGTCCCGGTTTTCATCGAGGGACCTTCGAAAGGCGTCGTGAAGGCGCTGGAGATCCTGGTGTTCTGTCGCTTGGTTGACCACCCGTGCATCCGTGCGCGCAAATTCGGGAATCCAAGGCCAGGTGAGTTCCTCGGACAGCATTTTCGTCAGGGTTGTCTTCCCTGCATTTTCCACTCCGGTGAGTACGATGATGGGCACGGCTCAGTCGTCGAAATCACACCGACAGGGCGGGCTGAAATGCAATGTGCGACCGGGCAAGAGTTCCTTGACCCAGGTTTGCTCGTCGAACGACATCTCATTGTTGAGCAGGTCCAATTCCGTCAGTGAATCCAGACGGCTCAAGGATGGTGGGAAATGGCCAATGACATTGGACCAGAGCAGCAACCTCTCCAATCTTGCCAGGGCATCAATGTCTTCCGGGATGCCTTCGATGAGGTTGTCGCTCAGGTCCAGCTCCCTCAAATTTCCCAAGGAGAGGAGTTCTTGCGGAATGCGCGTCAACTGATTGCCTTGGATGCTCAGCCTTTCGAGGGTTTGGAATTCTCCAATCCAAGGGGGCAGACTGTCCAGCTTGTTTTTGTCAAGGACCAGTTCCTTCAGCCCACGAAACCGCCGAAGCCTGTGGTCGATGTCTTTCCATTTTTGTTTGGTCAGGTCCAATCGCCATACGCGTTCGGGCCGCATCAGGGCTTGATCGAGGTCGGTCCAAACCCGCGCCGTATCCCAAGATGACTCCAGTTGAGCCTGCACCGTGTCCATTGACAGGAGTGCAAGGAGTATCCAGCCGGACCACCGGATGGGAACCTGACGCATCGGCCTCATGGAGTTCATAACGCAATGCATGGCCTCAGGTGTACCCCAGGATGTGTTTGGTCTTCTTCGCGTCCTGGTCCAATTGGTTGATGAGGGCTTGGGCGCTCTCGAATTTTTGAACCTCTCGAATGCGCGCTTCGAAGGATACTTCAAGGGTCGCTCCGTAAAGATCGGGAGCTTGGTCATCGAAGAGGTGAACTTCCACAGTCGGTGCACTTTCCGCCTTGTCGAAGGTGGGGCGAGGTCCGATGTGAACCATGGCCGCCCAGCTTTGCGAATCCAATGCTCCCACCTTTCGGCCATCGGTTGTAAGGGCACGCGCTCGGGCGGCATAGACCCCTTCGGCGGGCAACAATTGGTCGGGTTCTTCCGCTGTGAGGTTCGCAGTGGGATAGCCCAATTTTTCTCCGCGGCCATCCCCATGTACGACGGTTCCTCGCCAACAGGGGGCATGACCAAGGAGGCTTCGGGCTTCTGCTATGGCGCCGTCCTGGATTCGGTGACGGACCTTGGTGCTGGACACCGTGATTTCGCCTTCGATGTGCGCAGGGATGTGCTGGACGTTGAAGCCAAAAGTTTCGCCGCAGGCTTTCAGCAGTTCCACATCTCCTTCTCTTCCTGCTCCGAAACGGTGGTCATGTCCCACGACAATGGTGGTGGTGCCCAAGCCCTCTACCAGAACTTCCCGAACGAATTCTTCCGGCCGAAGGCGAGAAAATGCGCGGTCGAAAGGTTGAATGACCAGGTGGTCCAGGCCGGTTTCCGCAAGTTTCTCGATCCGCTGGTCGAGGGATTGAATGAGTTGCAACCCGCAATCCGGCCCGAACAACACCTTTCGAGGATGCGGGTCAAAGGTGAGTACGACGGTCTCCGCATTTTGTCCGACGGCCTCTTTCACCATCCAATCCAGCAATGCGCGGTGTCCGAGATGAACCCCGTCAAAGGTGCCGGTGGTGACAATGCGTTGGCGGCCTTGTCGGAAGCGGGGAAGTCCTCGGTGTGTCAGCACTGGGGCAAATTTAGGTTGGTCCCGGTGTAGGGGCGATTCCAGTACCCAAGGCACCGAATTGGGGGGCGTTGAAAACTCGTTCGCGGCCTTCGGTCCATAGGCATGTTCACAGGTGGATCGTTTGGGTTAATTTTGCGCCCAAATCGAGGGACAATTGTTCCCATTACGCGCTAAAAATCAGCTCCCATGAGCCAGAACGTCGGTTCCATCACCCAAGTCATCGGTCCGGTTGTGGACATCAGTTTCCCCGCAGACATGGCGTTGCCCAAAATCCTGGAGGCCATGGAGGTCGATAGGGAAGGTCAAGTGCCTCTCGTCCTGGAGTGCCAGAAGCACATCGGTGAGGATACGGTCCGCGCCATCGCCATGGACGGAACGGAAGGTTTGCGCCGCGGCATGGCCGTGCGCCTCATGGGCCGCGCCATGAGCATGCCCACAGGTGAAGCCATCAAGGGTCGCCTGTTCAATGTGACCGGTCAGGCCATCGACGGCATCGACGGTGGCAAGGTGGCCAGCGATGGTCCCCGGGAGATCCACCAAGCCGCCCCGAAATTTGAAGAGCTGAGCACGAGTACCGAAATCCTCACGACGGGCATCAAGGTGATCGACCTCATCGAGCCCTACTCCAAGGGAGGAAAGATTGGCCTCTTCGGTGGTGCCGGTGTAGGTAAGACCGTACTCATCATGGAGCTCATCAACAACATCGCCAAGGGACACGACGGCCTGTCCGTGTTTGCAGGCGTGGGTGAGCGCACCCGTGAAGGAAACGACCTCCTCCGTGAGATGATCGAGTCCGGCGTCATCAAGTACGGTGAGGCCTTTGAGAAGAGCATGGCAGAAGGGGGTTGGGACCTCTCCTCTGTGGACATGGAGGAGCTCGGTACCAGCCAGGCGACGCTTGTGTTCGGTCAGATGAACGAGCCTCCCGGGGCCCGTGCCCGTGTGGCCTTGAGTGGTCTTTCCGTCGCTGAGTACTTCCGCGATGGCGGTGGTGAGGGAGCCGGACGCGACATCCTGTTCTTCATCGACAACATTTTCCGCTTCACGCAGGCCGGTTCCGAGGTGTCCGCCCTCCTCGGTCGTATGCCTTCTGCTGTGGGATACCAGCCCACGTTGGCTACGGAGATGGGCGCCATGCAGGAGCGCATCACCTCCACCAAGAAGGGATCCATTACCTCGGTGCAGGCGGTTTACGTTCCCGCTGACGACCTCACCGACCCGGCTCCGGCTACGACCTTCGCCCACCTCGATGCCACGACGGTATTGTCCCGGAAGATCGCTTCGCTCGGTATTTACCCGGCTGTGGACCCGCTTGACTCTACTTCACGCATCCTCACCCCGGAGATTGTGGGTGATGAGCACTACCGCACGGCAGAGCGCGTGAAGGAGACCCTTCAGCGTTACGTGGAGCTTCAGGACATCATCGCGATCCTCGGTATGGACGAGCTCAGCGAGGAGGACAAGCAGATTGTGCACCGCGCCCGCCGCGTGCAGCGCTTCCTCTCCCAGCCGTTCCACGTGGCCGAGCAGTTCACCGGCATCCCCGGTGTCTTGGTGTCCATTGAGGACACGATCAAGGGCTTCAACATGATCCTCGACGGGGAACTCGACCAGTACCCCGAAGCGGCCTTCAACCTGAAGGGCAACATCGACGAGGTCATCGAGGCCGGTGAGAAGATGCTCGCTGAAAGCGCTGCCTGATGAAAGTGGAAATCCTCACACCCGACGCGGTCCTCTTCGATGGAGAGGCGCGCCACGTGTACCTCCCCGGTTCGGATGGTGCGTTGGGCGTGTTGGACCGCCACGCCGCCATGATCACGACCCTGACCAAAGGGACGGTGAAGGTGGATACGGCAGAGGGCGAACAGGCGTTCGACCTGAACGGTGGAACGGTAGAGGTGTTGGACAACAAAGTCCTCATCCT
Source organism: Flavobacteriales bacterium (assembly GCA_030828175.1). Lineage (GTDB taxonomy): Bacteria > Bacteroidota > Bacteroidia > Flavobacteriales_D > Sanyastnellaceae > UBA8752. The sequence goes on along the minus strand of JAURDB010000110.1, from coordinate 2,921 downwards.
CGCCAGCTGACCCCTTCTTATTCGTGGTGATAAGGCTCTCCGCGCAGAATGGTTTGCGCGCGGTAGAGTTGTTCTACGGCCAATAGCCGAATCATCTGGTGACTGAAAGTCAGGCTGCTCAAAGCGAGTTTCTCGGCGGCTTTTTGCTTCACTTCCGGTGCAAATCCGTAGGCGCCACCAACCACCAATGCGAGGTGTCGAATGCCGCGGTGGTGTCGTGTTTCCAGCCATTGCGCGAGTTCCACGCTTCTGGGCTGTTTCCCCTTTTCATCCAATAAGACGACATGATCGGCATCGTCGATGGCTTTGAGCAAGACAGGAGCCTCCGCGGCCTTCAATTGGTCTTCGGAGATTTTGGCGCTGCGCACCTTGACGTCGGGGAGTTCGACGTATTGGAATGGGGCGTAACGCGCGAGCCGTTTGACGTATTCGTCGATGCCCTCTTTCAACCAGGGCGTGGAAGTCTTGCCGATGACGATGAGCGAAATGCGCATGCCCGAAGTTCCGTCGAATTAACTTGCCGCCCATGATGGACCCTCAGCCGGATTTGACTTCTGCTTTTGGAGCCTTGCCAGCGGTGATGCAAGCATCCATTGTGGCGGCCTGGTCGGAGGATGTGGGCACAGGGGATGTGACTTCGGATGCGTGCGTTCCATCGGATGCGTTGGAGGCGGCAGGATTTCTGATGAAAGGGGAAGGGGTGCTGGCAGGATTGGCGGTTGCCGAGGCGGTCTTTGACTATGGCGCGCCTGAAGTGCGCTTTGAGAAACTCTCGGCAGACGGAGAAAGGGTAAAGGCAGGTGATGTAGTGGCGCGGGTGGAAGGTGCTGCCCGACAGATCTTGACCGCGGAGCGGTTGGCTTTGAACTACATGCAGCGCATGAGTGGGATCGCTACGGGAACCCGTCGGGTCGTGGATTTGCTGGCCGGAACCCAGACCAGGGTATTGGATACGCGCAAGACGACCCCGGGCATCCGTGCTTTCGAGAAGGCTGCGGTCCTGATGGGCGGCGGAGTGAACCACAGAATGGGCCTCTACGATCAAATCCTAATCAAGGACAACCACGTGGATTATGCGGGGAGCATGACGGCAGCGGTGGAGGGGGCGCGTAAGTACCTGGCATCCGTGTCGCGCGCGGTTCCGATTGTAGTGGAGGTGCGCGATCTCGACGAGGTGGAGCAAGCTTTGGCGGTGGGAGGCGTGGACCGGTTGTTGTTGGACAATTTCAGTCCTGCATTGGCTGCCCAGGCCGTTTCCCTCGTGGGGGGACGGGTGCCCACCGAGGCGAGTGGTGGATTGACGCCTGACAACGTTCGCGCCTACGGTGATGCAGGGGTGGATTTCGTTTCGCTAGGTTGGTTGACGCACAGCCCGCTTCCCTTGGACATCAGCCTGAAAAGTGCAGAAGCATTGAAAAGCATGGGTCATGGGTGAGCAGCCTTGGGAGAATTGGTTGCGGAAAACGCCGCTGCGCGGACTCGTCATCGTGCCGCTGGAGCGCATCCACCCCTGGGGTTTTGAGGGGATGAGTGCTTGGGATGTCTTCAGGTTCTTCGTGGTGGGGGTGGCCGAAGGTGCCCTCGGGATCCGTGCCGCCGCCATTGCTTTTCAGGTGTTCGTGTCCATTTTTCCGGTCATCCTTGTGCTGTTGAGTCTGCTCCCGCTCGTGCCGGTCAAGGACTTTCAAGGCAGCTTGTTCGACGCCTTGCGCCAGTACTTTCCGGGAGATACGTTTCATCTGGTGGAATCCACGGTGGCGGACCTGCTTGCCACCGGGGTCCATCCGGAGATTGCCAGTCTGGGTTTCGTGCTGATGCTGTTCTACGCATCGAGTTCCATCAACGGCATCCTATCGGGATTGAATGAGGCGCACCACTTGGAGAAGCGGGGCCACTGGCTGCTCATGCGGGCCATGTCCATGCTGTTGATGGTGGTGTTCTCGTTGTTCCTCATCATCGCGGTGTTGCTGATTGTGTTCAGCGGCACCGTTTTGGATTGGCTTACGGCAGAGGGTTTGGTGGCCCTGGCGGACCTTCCCTTGATCCAAGCGGTCAGGTGGGTGATCACCTTGTTGCTTTTGTTCACCACCATCACGGCATTGTACAATGCGGCGGACTTCACAAAGGACCGTTGGAGGTTCATCACGCCGGGCGCGGTGGCCACCACGGGTTTGATTGTATTGACTTCGATTGCCTTTGCTTGGTTTGCCACAAGCCTTTCGAGTTACAACCGTTTGTACGGCTCCTTGGGAACATTGCTGTTGCTGTTGGTGTGGCTCAACGTGAACTGTTTCCTGCTCATCATTGGGTTCGATTTGAACACGGTATTGAACAAGGCGAGGCGGGGTGCAATGAACGCGATACAGGGGGCTCGGAATACCGGCGCCTCCGCTTAATTTGGAGCCATGATGCAACGATTCCTTATGGCCGCGCTCATGCTTGGCGCCGTTTCCTTTGTTTCCGCCCAGAACCTGGTGGGCAAGTGGAAGACCATCGACGACGAGAACCCTGGCCGGGTCAAGAGCATCGTAGAGATCACCGAGCAGGACGGCAAATTCTACGGCACGGTCGTAGAGCTGTTCCGCCTGCCGGATGAAGACCAGGACCCGCATTGCGAGAAGTGCTCCGACGACCGCAAGGACAAGCGGGTACTCGGCATGCAAATCGTGCGCGACATGATCGCCGAGGAAGGCGAATGGGATGAGGGTACCATCTGTGACCCGAAGAACGGCCGCGTCTACGATTGCAAGATGTGGTTCGAAGAGGGAGAGCCGGATGTCTTGAAGGTCAGGGGATACTGGGGTTTCCTCTACCGCACGCAGGAGTGGTTGCGCCAGTGATCTTGGGCTTGTACCCTCTTATCTTCCTATTGCCGGGAATTTCTCGGTCACCAGCTTGACGGCCTCGGGGGCCACATTTAG
>JAURDB010000010.1 GCA_030828175.1 Flavobacteriales bacterium | reverse complement strand
ACCGCCACTTGGCCCTGTTGGCCATCCCCCTGTTTCTCATCGCTTGTTCCAGTGAGAGCGGAACAGACGAAGGCGCAGCCAGTGCGACTTCCACCGAGACTCCAGCCGCAACTGCGGAGAACAATATGGATGCCGCGCGTGATGCTGCCGAAGCTCCTGCAACCCCGGAACCTGCTGGCCCCACTACCTCCATCACTTTTGCTGAAAATGCCTGGGATTTCGGCACCATTGATGAAGGGGATGCCGTCACGCATGTCTTCAAGTTCACGAACACGGGCGACAACCCGCTGATCATCGACCGCTGCAAGGGTTCATGCGGCTGCACGGTTCCCCAGTGCCCAAAGGAGCCCATCGCTCCCGGAGAAGAGGGTGAAATCGAAGTGAAGTTCAATTCCAAAGGAAAGAAGAACAAGCAAACCAAGACGGTCACAATCAACGCCAATACGGTGCCGGAGCAGACCCGGATCACCATTTCGGCCAACGTGACTCCCGCTCCTGCGGAGGGCGCCGGCATGTGATACCGGCTGTACAGCACGATGAAAAAGGCCTCCAAATGGAGGCCTTTTTCATGTGTGGTGATTCCTTTTGCGGCACACCATCAGGAGCACGATCTCGGCTTTATTGCAACAAGCCATCAATGGCCTCGGCCAACTCTCGATCGCGATCGGTAACCACACGTCCTGCATCGTGCGTATGCAACTCAATCCGCACATAACTGTATTCGTTGTGAAACGCAGGGTGATGGCCCTTTTGCTCTGCCAAGAAGGCAACCCGGGTCATGAAGGTGAATGCCTCCTGAAAATCCTTGAACCGGAATTCCCTGGTCAATCGATTGTCCTTTTCAAGCCACATGGCGGATGCTTTCAGCCGTGAAAGTAATTCCATCGGATGGGATTTGCCCTCCTTGGGCGAATTTCGCACCCATGACCCTTGATCAACCTCGCTCTGCAGCACCTCCAATTGGTTTCGCCCCGCCATACATTGATGAGGCTACCATTGCCGCCGTGGAACGCGTTCTGCGCTCGGGATGGATCACAACAGGGCCTGAAACCTCAGCCTTTGAAGAGGAATTGGCGGCCTATACCGGTGCGGATCAAGTCGTTTGCGGTGGGTCCTGGACCGGCTTGGCCGGTGTGGTGCTGGACTGGTTCGGTGTAGGACCTGGGGACGAGGTGATCCTACCCGCTTACACATACTGCGCAACGGCCAATGTGGTGCTCCATCGCGGCGCCACCCCGGTTCTTCTGGATCTCCCTCCTGGAGAAAAATCCGACGGTCTGAATGTCACCTGGGACCAGGTCGCGTCCCGCCTGTCCAGCCGGACCAAGGTGATCATGCCCGTTGACATAGGTGGTTGGCCCGTTCACCACTCCCAATGGAAATCGAGATTGGAAGCTTGGTCGAAGCAAAATGGATTTGTAGCCAACCACCCTGAACAATCGGCTTTGGGCCGCCCTTTGCTGTTGGCTGACTCCGCCCACTCGCTGGGAGCCGAAATAGAAGGAAAGGCCTTGGGCCATCAGGCCGACATCACGCTGTTTTCGTTCCACGCCGTCAAAAATCTCACGACCGCAGAGGGAGGTGCTGCAGGAATCTCACTGCCGGATTCATTCTCAGCGGATGCAGTGAAAAAGCAATTGAAATCGCTTTGTCTTCACGGTCAGACGAAGGATGCCGATGCCAAATTCCGGGCTTCCGGCCGGGGAGCTTGGCAATACGACGTTACTTCACCGGGCTTCAAATGCAACATGACCGACATCCAAGCGGCCATGGGCAGAGTGGCCCTGTCCCGGTATGCCGAAGACCTCCAACACCGGCGCTCCCTGGCAGATGCCTACGACGCGGGCTTGAGCCAAGTCTCGGCCATCACCCTGCCCTTCAGGAACGATTTGCAGCGCAAAAGTGCTGACCACCTCTACCCCATCCAATTGTCGGAAGAGTGGATGCCTTTCCGCGATGACATCATGGCTGAACTCGCTGAACGGGGCATTGCCACCAATGTCCACTTTCCGCCGATTCCCTTGCTGACTGCTTATGCCGAAAGGGGGTTTGATGTCGTGGATTATCCAGAATCCCACCAGGCCTTCCTGCGGGCCATCAGTTTGCCCATCCACCGCCACATGTCCCTTTCGGACGTTCAACGTGTCTGCCATGCCATCGCAGAAATCGGGTCTCAATTGCCTGTGAGCCGTACATCATGAAACGAGCATTTGATGTGCTGCTGGCCATCGTCCTCTTGTGGATTTTGGCGCTGCCTATGCTCTTTATTGCACTGGCAATGAGGACCACACAAGGCCGAGGCATTCTGTTCCGTCAGCAGCGAATGGGACGCCATGGTGTACCCTTCGATATTTTGAAATTCCGTACCATGCGCCCCCCTCGGCCCGGCGATGGACGGATCACCCAGGGAGAAAGCGATGCCCGCATCTCCCCCTTCGGTGCCATTCTTCGCCGGTATCGAATCGATGAGTGGCCCCAGTTGTGGAACGTACTTCGGGGGGACATGAGCATGGTGGGTCCCCGACCGGAAGTCCCGGAATATGTGGACATGCATCACGCGAATTGGCAAGCTGCACTGTCCGTTCGACCGGGAATTACAGGCCCGGACGCTTTGGCCTTCAAGGATGAAGGCGAAAGACTGGCCAACGCAAAGGATGCCGACTCCTGCTACCGGGATGAAATCCTGCCTGAGAAACTGGCCATGCAAGCCCGCTACGCCCAGGAGCGAACCCTGGCGGGAGACATCCGGCTTCTATTCCGCACGCTCGGTGCGTTGAGGGGCTGAACATCCTTCCACAAAGAAGAGGAGTTCTCGCATCCGCTCTGCTTTTTCCAATTCCTCTTGGCGCTCAAAGGCATACGCGAGGTTGCCGATCAACCTGCGGACCACGTCCACGGGATGGCAAGGTCCACAGTTCTGCTGGTCCACGGGCAGGTCCAAATGCCCCAGGAAGGCGTTGACCTCATCCGGATGGATGATGCCGCCTTTGTTGTAAGGATTGATGTAGAACAGGATGCCTCCCGGACCACCATCCTGGCTGAACTCCCCGAGGTGTCCCCCGTCACAATAAGCCAGAATGAAGTGATTGGGAAGGTTGACCCCGTGAATGGGCAACCCCAATTCCTGCGCCATGGCGAGATAGAGCGCACCCAAGGCCAACGAATTGCCCTTTTTGGACGCCAAGACTTCACGGGGCAGTGCATCGGCTGGTTTTGCAGCTCCCCCGCGGGTTCCTGAGAAACCGTGGTGCTCAAAGAAAATGCGGTTGACCACCTTGACTTGCTCCAATGCCGTCATGTCGTCATTGAGTTCCAACCAAATGTCCTGCCGGATTCGCTGCAATGACTCCTTGAGTCCTTCTGCAGAGCGAGCAGGATCCACATAGCGATCCAAAAGCAGCAGGGCCTGGCCCACCAGGTGATCATCGGAGCCCGTCCATTCCGCAAATCCGCCCCGAACTTCATCGGTTCCCAGATGATCGATCAAGGCCTTGGCTCGGTTGAGGAAAATCACGCCGTGCCCTTCTTGCTCCAGGGCCTGCCGCAGAGGCGACAAAGCAGCCTCTCCGATTTGTTCCAATTCCTGCCTTACCGTGCTGTAGATTCCCTCATCCGGGTCCTCCAACAGCGAAATCAACGCATGTAGCTCAGCAACACTCATTGTCATTTCAGGTTCGTTGCGGCAAAGTACCTCCGCCAATCAAGGCCTATTTTGCCGGCGTGGGTTCTTTTCCAAACCAACGTGTGGATGCCACGCCCAACCCCCGGTTCGGCGAGGCCTCCAGTACCGTTCCTCCTTCTGCTGAGCCAATGCGCCGCGGCACGGAGGTAAATACCGACCCCAATAAAGTGGGGATTGCGCCTCAGGCAAGGCCTTGGAGGCCCAGGGGCGTTCGGCCTCCAAGCCACAACAGCCATGGAGGGTGGAGCCCTGAGGCCATCGAAGCGGACAGACGGCGGATACGCCATGCCCTTCTTCTGACCATTGGCGTGCTGACTTTGGTCTGGGGCGTGTTCCTGGTCGACCTCCAGCTCAACCTGCATTTGAATCGCTTTGGAAACCGCCCCATGCGAGCCGAAGGGCTGATCGGGGTCTTCTCCATGCCATTCCTGCACGGCGGCTGGGACCACATCTGGGGCAACACCGTGTCTTTTTTCACACTGGGTGCCATGCTCCTTTATTTCTACCGGGGTGTGGGTTTGAAGGTGTTGTTTTGGTCTTGGATCGGCAGCGGATTTTTGCTTTGGGTCAGCGGTGCCCCAGGAAATCACATCGGGTTGAGCGGCGTGGTATATGCACTGGCCGCATTCTTGTTTGCAAGTGGCATCATCCGCGGATATTCCGTGTTGATGCGGGTGGCCTTCGTCGTGGTTTTCCTATATGGCAGCATCGTGTGGGGCGTGTTCCCCATCGAGGTGGGTGTCAGTTGGCAAGGACACCTGGCAGGCGCTTCGGCCGGATTGCTTTTGGCTTGGGTGCTGCGCAAGGAAGGCCCTCGGGCACCGGTCGTTGAAGAAGAAGAATCCCACTCCCGTCCAGCACAGGAAAGGCATTCCCTACCGAATGAACCCGACTCCGCTGCGAAAAATGTGGACCCTCAACGACGAAAGACACTGTTGTGGAAAGGTCCGCCGCCCCGTATACCCCATCGCCCTTTGCAGCACCGGGGCGCACGAAAGGGCCGAAAGGGTCCTCATATCAGGTCAAAGACCGCCCTGAAGAAATGGCGTTGATCAGGAATTGAGCATCACGGGCATCACCAACATGAGGATGTCCTCTCCGGAATTGTCTCCATCGTGCTGTGGCCGAATGATTCCAGCGCGGTTCGGCGCGCTCAATTCAAGGGTGATCTGCTGGGCATCAAGATTGTTCAGCATATCCAACAGGAACCGGCTATTGAATCCGATTTCCATGTCATCTCCTGCGTAATTACAGACCAGCGTCTCGTTTGCCTCGTTGGCAAAATCCACGTCTTCGGCACTGATGCGCAAACTGCTGCCTGCCAATGAGAGACGCACCTGGTGGGTGGTCTTGTTGGCGAAAATGGACACACGTCGAATGCTGCGCTGGAAATCCTTCCTGTCAATCGTCATGCAATTGGGATTGTCCTTGGGGATTACCGCTTCGTAATTCGGGTACTTCCCTTCAATCAAACGGCACACCAAGTCCATTTCACCGTACTTGAAATGGGCATTGGCCTCATTGAAACTGACCACCACCTCATCCGTCATGGGAAGGGTTCCCTTGAGCAGGTTGAGTGGCTTTTTGGGCACAATCATCTCTGCATTCTCAGGCGCCGAGGCGTCGTTCCGGGCGTAGCGCACGAGGCGATGGGCATCCGTGGCCACGAAGCTCAGGTGGTCGTTGCGCAACTCGAAAAAGATGCCGCTCATCACCGGGCGGAGGTCATCGCTCCCCGCAGCAAACAGGGTCCGTGAAATGGCTTCGGCCAAAGTGTCGGAGTTCAACGTCACCGCAGTAGCGTCCTCCAGTTCAGGCGTCCTGGGGAATTCGTCCGCGTGGGCACCCGCCAATTTGTACTTACCGGCTTCGCTGGTCAATTCCACGCCGCACGTCTTGGCATCCACCTTGAAGGTCAAGGGCAAATCCTCAAACGTCTTCAGGATGTCCAGCAACATTTTTGCGGGAATGGCTATCGCCCCTTCCTCTTCTGCCGTGACTTCTACCGCCGTGGTCATCGTGGTCTCGAGATCGCTCGCACTGATGGCTGCTTTTCCCGGCTTGATGTCAAAGAGGAAATTGTCCAGGATGGGCAAAGTGTTGCTGCTATTGAGCACGCCACTGATGGCCTGGAGCTGACGAAGCAAAGCGGTGCTGGAGACGATGAACTGCATGCGATGTATATGGGACCTCGAAAATACCTTGACGGCCCTCCCTTGACCGCGAGGAATGCACTTCACTTTTTCACAACGGATGCACCGCGGATGTGCCTTCTTTTCTCTTCTCCCCTATCCCGAACATGCGTATTTTGTGCGTATGAATGTTGCTGTCAAACCCTTGTGCATCGCCCTCATCACGGTTGCTCTTTGCACTGTCACCACGAACACTCAAGCCCAGGCCGAGGCTCCTCAGGCCCAAGAGACCGTTCTGGCCACACTGGAAGGCCCCGTGACCAGAGAAGCATTGAATGAAACCAGGATTGCCCTGGACGCGCAAGGTGTGCAGTTCCACTACGGCAATTTCCATTTCCACCCTCAGCTCGGAACCATTGTGGGCTTTGAGCTCCACATGGTCATCGACGGTCAGGAATACCGCGACTACGTGGACGTTCCAACGGAGTCCTGCACCTTGAAAGTGATCAAGGAGTCGGGTTTCCGCGTCGAGGGCTGCTGACCGAAAGGACGGCATCCCACACCGCCTTGTGGTCGACATGGAGACCGCAACGGAAATGCTTCATGGGACATTGACCGTGCCCATGTGGCCCGCACGGTTTACAATCCATTTCAGATTCCCCGATCTCCACAACGGCGGCCCTCCCCTCTTTCATCATGGTGGGCAATGGGCCAAAACCAAAACGGGGAGTCGTACTGCAGAACACCCCGACTACGGGCACATTCATGGCACCTGCCATGTGCAATGGCGCGCTGTCATTGCTCACAACGGCGCGCGCCTTTCCCATCAATGCCGCTGACCCGAGCAAATCCAATGTCCCTGCGACCACGAGGGGCTTGGCTTTCTGACAACCTTGGCTCACTGCCTCCAACAACTCCCGGTCCGCCGGCCCACCGAGCAATACCACCGGTGCATCCTGCCCCGAGGTCACCCACTCATCTGCCAGGGCACTCCATCGTTCTGATGGCCACCGCTTGGTGGCCCAAACGCTGGAAGGCGCCAAAATGAGGGCGTCTTGGGGGAAGGCCGCAGCCGCAGACCAATCGGATGCAGCAGGATGCAGCCTCGGAACATCCCGTTCGGCATTCCAATCACCGATGTAATCCTGTACCAATGCGTGATTCCGCTCTGTTTCATGACGACCGTCACCCCAAGAATGGGGCTTCAACCGGGCATTTCCTGCATGCCATCGGGTCCCTTCTGTAAACCCGACATGATGCGGAGCCCCTGACCGACGTCCCAAAAGGGCCATGCTGGCATAGCGGTGCAGGTTGATGACAAGTTCAGGTTCTCTTGCCCTCACTTTTCCCGCCAATCCAATCAACCGACTGTATTTGCCCCAACCTCCTCGGTCCCAGACATGCACTTTGTCCAGAAAGGGGTGATTCCTCAACAAACCTGCTGCCTCCTGTCTGACCACCATTTCAATTGGGTGGCGTGGATGGGCCCGATGCCATGACTCCAGCAAGGCCGTGGAGAGCACCACATCTCCCAAAAACGCGGGTTGCAGCAGAATGATCCGTGCATCCTCCGCCAGTGAAAGCCGGCCCGCGAATGTCATACGGCCACTGCGTGGGTCCGCAGGGCTTCGTTGAGTGAAGTCTTGCGGTCGGTGCTTTCCTTTCTTTGGCCGACGACCAAAGCGCAGGGCACGCCATATTCACCGGCTGGGAACGACTTCTGCCTGGTTCCAGGAATCACAACGGACCGCGGCGGAACCGCTCCTCTGTATTCCACCGGTTCGCTTCCCGTCACATCGATGATGGGGGTACTCGAAGTCAAGACCACCCCTGCTCCGAGCACGGCCTCACGGCCCACCCGAACGCCTTCGACCACAATCACCCGGGAGCCAATGAATGCTCCATCCTCTACAATGACGGGGGCCGCCTGAAGGGGCTCCAGGACACCGCCAATGCCGACGCCTCCGCTCAGGTGCACATCACTTCCAATCTGGGCACAAGACCCGACGGTGGCCCATGTGTCTACCATGGTTCCTTCGCCCACATAGGCGCCAATGTTCACATAGCTCGGCATCATGACCACGCCCTTTCCGAGGAAGGCGCCATATCGCGCGATGGCATGGGGGACCACGCGAACGCCGGCCTCAGCGTGGTTGCGCTTGAGCGCCATCTTGTCGTGGAATTGGAACGGCCCCACCTCCTGCACCTTCATCTCCCGCATGGGGAAATACAAGACGACGGCTTTTTTGACCCATTCGTTGACCTGCCATTCTGACCCGAGGGGCTCGGCACACCGCAATTGGCCTGCATCCAAAGAAGCCAAAACGGCCTCTACAGCCTCTCTGGTTTCCTTGCGTTCACAGAGCGAACGGTCCTCCCAAGCCGTCTCGATTCTTTCCCTGACCTCTCTCCAATCCGCTGACATGGCCCCCACTGATTCCAATGCTTGTTCCATGGGACGAAGATACCCGGCGTGCCTCAGGTAAATTCGCGCCATGGCCCGGTTCATCGCATTTGACTACGGATCCCGCAGAATTGGAATTGCCGTGACGGATTCAGGCGCCTTGATCGCTTCTCCAGAAGGCACCTGTTCTCCCGCCGAAATCCGAGAAGTGGTTCAAAATTTGGTCAGCGCCGAACCTTGTGCCGGTCTCGTACTGGGCATCCCCGGTCTCATATCCGGCACATCGGCCCACAGCACCCAGGACATCCGTGGGTTCGCCGCTCGCCTGGAAAAATGGTTCCCTGGGCTCCCCGTCCATCTGGTGGACGAAGACTACACGAGTCGGGAGGCCGGTCTGGCCATGGTCCAAAGCGGAATGCGCAAGTCCAAGCGGCGAGAGAAAGGGCAACTGGACAAGGTAGCGGCTGCCCTCATCCTTCAGCGGTTTCTCGATTCCCGAGGAGGATTACCCTTGTGACTCGTTCCCCTTGAAGACTTCGATTTCCCTCGTGGTCTTGACGAGTTCGGTGAAGCGGTCCACATAGCGAGTGGCCCGGACAACGTGATTGTCAATCCAGTGGTAATTGCCTCCACGGGGCTTTCCCATCAGCAATCCATGGTACTTGAATCCGTGTTTTTCGAGCCATGCTTCCGTCACCTCCCGATGATCCTCCGTGCGGCTGGTGAAAAACGTAATGACGTGCCCTTCGTCAAACCATCCGTTGAGGGTAGCCAACGCATCTGGAAATGGGACGCACGTGGACATGCGCTCCGGCTCCTCGTTGGGCACATCCTCGGTGATGGTCCCATCGATGTCAATGAGGAAATTCTTGACGTGCTCGGGAAGTTGGGGAGAGGCGGCGCGGCCTTCGGCATCTTTCGCCGCTTGAAGTGAAAGGTCTTTCTTGCTTTCCATGGTCCTGCTTTGTGCGATGGGATTCGACGGAACAGGACCATTACCTATTCGCTCTAAAGAAGATACGAAAGTAGGGTCAATCCTGTCGAAGCAAGTGCACAAGTGGACGCCAATCTCCCTCTCCGTGCCCCTCAAGCATCGATCTGGACAAGGACTCGCTGAGGGTGAGGGGCGCGTTCTCCGCCCTGTCCCACTCCACGGAGAGTTGGATGAAACTTGTGATGCGTTCCTGGTTTACACCCATGGGCTGAACCCAGCCATGAATGCGGCTCAACCGCGCCAAAGCTTCGGTTTCTTTCCTTTTTACAGCCTTCCTCCCCTGTTGCTCCAGCTTATCCAACACCCCATGGATTCTGGCACGTGCGGCTTGCACGCTCGCGGCCAGGGAAGCATCCAGCTTCGAGAAGTTTTCCAGGCTTTGATTCGCCGATTCGTCAACGGACTGTCTCCAGGCCTTTACGTCGGGAGGACCGGATGCAGCGATGGCCTCGGATTCCCATTCCGTCCATGGTCGCCCCAGGTCGTTTGACCCCAGGTGCGTTTTTTCCAGCAGCCGCGACCAGCGCTGTGGAAGGACCCAAGCGCCATCCCGCGGCACCAAAGCGGGTTGGGTCATGCCCAGCCGCTCGTAAACGCCTGTCAGCTGGATCCAATATGCGATCTCCGCCATTCCCCCCACCATCGCCACATCGGGCAGCAGGAAATTCTGATACACCGGCCGCAAAAGCGCATTCGGGGAGAATGAATGCGGATCGGATTCCAGTGCTGCGAGTAGATCTGTCTTCGATGCCCACTTCTTGCCTCCCAATGCAGACCAACCTCCATTTTCGGCAGCCAGGCGGTGGCGGCCTAGGTCGTCCATGTGGAACAGGTTGCATTCCCGCACATGCACTTGCGGGGCAAAACCCATGGAGGACAGTGTCTGGTCCACTTCCGAAACGGCCCGATGAACCAAGGCTTCTTCCACCTCTTTGCGCATCACAGAAACAAACGGCGATTTGAGCTCGGGAACGTCCCCATCTATGACCACGACATCTCCATTGGGAAAAAGAGCATGGATCCAGTGGCGCATGGCTTGGGCAAGCGTTGCCCCATTTCCTGATTCCCGGATCAAGGAGTCCCAACCCTCGCTGCTTCCCATGCCGTCCAACCAACCCTTGAGGAGGGAAGCCACGCCGTCTGTGGACATCCTGCCAACGGGACCGCCAACAGGCCCCGAAGGATTCCAACGGACCCACTCCTCGCCGCTCCAAAGGCCACTCACTTCGTCGAAATCATGGTCTTCGGAAGCCATCCAAAAGACGGGAAGTACCGGTGTTCCCCAGCGCTTTTCCAACCGAGCGGCCAACGCGATGGCCGTCCGAATTTTGTAATAGGTAAATGCAGGGCCGCCGGCTAGACACAATTGATGCCCGGTGGTCACCGTGCGACAATCTGGTGTCGCCAGAAGAGACAGCCTTTGGGGCGGCTCAATGCCCGACGTTTGATACTGCTGGCGGATGCAGGATTCAACAAGGGCCCCTCGGGGATTCCCTCCCACCCCGCTTCTCATCGCATCCAGGACGGCTTGATCGGGGCGTTGTGGCCAGCTCCCATTTCCAGGGCTCACCAACCTGCCTTCCCACCACGTGCGGACGATATGGGATTCAGGCAATGCCGCGATGGCGTCCAAAATCTGGTAACTCGACACGGAGGGGTGGCATCAATGCAGCAGCATCACAGCTCCTTGCTGTTGGCGCTGGCCTTTGGGGATGCTTCTCGGCCATTCCAGCATCCAGATGTATACACCTGGTTCGAGCAACCTGCCTTCCATATTGCGCCCATCCCAACTGGGGTTGACCGGATCGAGAGAGACGATGCGCTCGCCCCATCTGGAGTAAATGCCGAACGATGAAGGTTGCACATCGCCCACCTGGGGTTGGAACAAATCGTTGAGCCCGTCTCCATTGGGCGAGAACGCATTGGGAACGAACATGCCGAAAGTGGTCTCTCCATCTTCCTCTTCTGAGACGGGCTTCTTGATTTCCTCTGAAACGGGCTCCGGTTCACCGGGTGGCGTTGCGATTTCAATCGAGAAATCATCCACGAAGTAATACGCGAGACTGGGGTTCTCTCCGGAACGGATTTCCACCTCCAGTTCCTCATCTGGGAGAAATACACCCAAAGTCAGGTACCGACTGGGCTCATCGGCCTGAAACGTCATCGTCACCTGCTGCCAGTCCTCCTCGTAACGGGCGTAGGGGAAGGCAAAAACGGAAGACAAATCCAACAGCCCATCGCCGAATTGAACCGGCTGATCCACTGAGAGGGCAAGTCCAACGCCGCTTACCGCAAGGCCCGATGAAGAAGTGGGCAGGCGGACACCGTTGGTGAAATGGAAAGACAACGAATAGTACTGTCCGGGAATCAGTGGCGTACTCAACTGCTGAACGAAGTACTCCCTGGAGAGCGGTTGTCCTGCGCCGTTCCTCTTGATGACGGCCAGACCGCCCAAGCCTCTGCCCCCATGGGGCATGACAAGCGCAATGGGTGTTTCGGGCAAATCTCCACCCAACGTGCCATCCAGGTGAAAGAAATCAGGTGTGGCGATTCCACTTTGGGCATTGTTCCATCCTTCGAGCAGATGCCACATGCCCGGGGCATTGGGAAATCCGGAAGAGGATTCAAATCCTCCATTGATCAATTGGGCGTCTGCAAGGGAGGTAGACAACAGGACGACCAAAAGAAGGGCACTCCATTTGTGCACCCTCATGGGATTCTGGCCTCGCGAAATGCCCGTCATGACGGCAAAATAACCAATCATGCCCATATAAATGAGAAGGAGCCCCGCGTTCGGAGCTCCTTCACCTTAACCAAAACAACTTGAACCAAATCTTCTCGCTGTGCGCGCAGGCGTCTCAGGCCTGCAGTAATAAGACGCACGAGGGTCCAAAAATGTTGTTTGCACAGTTCCCAATAGGTGTCAATCGCGACTTCGCAACCGCCATCCCAGGCCTGCCATGCAGGACCAGCGGCCTTGGTCACCTGCCGTCCATTGCCCAATGAGACGCAGGTAGAGCGGCCCATTGGCCCAATTCTTTGACAAGCCGGCCTGCACACCCCACCCGCTTGATTGGTTGGGTTCCCAATCATTGCGTTGCTCCCCTTCCACACCGGCTGGAGATGGCAATCCATCCGGAATCATGCGGTTGATCTGCGATGGTGTCCTCGACCCCCTGGCTGCTCTCCAATGAAAACCCGCCCACCAACGAAACAGTTCTTGCCCGCTTCTCGGGCCGCTGCGAATCCCTCCCAAGCTGATGCCCACCACGCCCGAGGTCACCCGATGTGCGGAAGTGGGCAGAGAAAGCGTATCGATCTCGATGCCCAAATCATAGGTCCTGAAAATGCGCTGTTCCAATCCACCGCTTCCATCCGGCTCCACCTCATACAAACTGTCCTCGAGGAAGCGCGCATCAAAAGCCCACTCCTTCATGACATCGCCGGCTACGTTCACCCGAAGGAACATGCGCTCCTGCCGCCACTCCAGGGCCAAGTTCGCACCCGACACCGGGCGCAAACCGCGCTGAAGGAAGGCATCCAAGGTGGGCCCCTGTGCACTTGTGGGCCGCATCATCGCCCCCCATCCGACGCCGACCACGACATCCGGCATGTTCCGGCCTCGAATCGTCTTGCCCTTCCCCTTGTTTGCGGGAGGCCGAGGGGGGGTAACCTCCATGATATCCAGCTCAAGCTGCAATGGAATCCCATCCACTGTGATGGTGTCAGAGAGGACCATGGCTCCGAACGAAGCAGAGGAACATGCAAGCAGCATGCCTGTCAAAATCAGCCGTCCGTATGTGCAAATGATTGCGGGCAAAAAGGAGGTGCACAGGCCGCACCTTTTCCTTCCTACTCTTTTGTGAATCGCAGACCGGTTCATTGACATCTCAACGATGTCCTCCTCCCGGTTTCACAGTCAAAGGCAATTTCAGAATGGGCGCATCGGCATCCGATTCTGACTTGACTTCCTTTTCGCTCGATTCCGCCGAATTCACCTCTGTGGGCAAAGATGTGTCCGGCAGGGACTGCTCTTCCACCACCTCAGTTGCTGGCTCTGTCACCTCCTCTGTTTCCACCTCGGTCAGGCCATGATTGTCAACGGGAGGCACCTGCTCACCCGCAACTTCCGTGGGCTCTTCTCTGCCCACCGCTGAATGGGCCTCCCCACTTTCGCCGGGTTGGACCACTGTGGACTCCGCCATTTCGCGGGGGGATGCCACATCCTCCGTCTGTGCAGCTGCCGCTGCGGGCTCGGCCCAAACGGGCTGGTCTTCAACGGGCAAGGCAACATTGGATGCCGCATTCTCCCTTGGCAATGAAATCCCATTCTCGACAGGAATGTCGGTCGAGACTTCAATCGCTTTTTGCGGTATGGCCTGCGGATCAACCCGGTTTCCCGCGTTGTAGGTCACTGTGATTCCGACCCCAGCCGACAGCAACAAGGCTGCCGCCATCCAACGGCTCCATTTCCGAGCGTCTGTGGCGAACATGTCGGCTCGGGGCTTGGGTGCGACAACGGACCGATTTTCGAGCAGCGACTTGCAACGCGCATCGAAATCCGCATCCGTCCATTCGGTATGAGTATCGTTTTCTTTCATCTTGCTGAACCTGCGTCTCCGGAGGCTGTGCTTGGTATGGACTGCGCTCGGGCCGAAAGGGTTGCAAGCACACGTTGCAAATATTTCCGTGCCCGGCTCAATTGGCTCTTGGATGTATTCACATCCACTCCCAACTGTTCGGCGATTTCCTGGTGTTTGAAGCCTTCGATCACATACATGCAGAACACGGTGCGATAACCCAGCGGAAGCTGCGCGATGGCAAACTCCAGCTCATCTGCCGTGAATTCAGGATCCACTTTGTTCTCCATGTCCTGAGGGGTCGCGGGGACACTTTCGATTTCCTGGTGTCTGCTGTGCTTCTGGTTCTTTCGATAATGGGTAATGGCGGTATTGACGACAATGCGCCTCATCCACCCCTCAAAAGAGAAGTCTTCGCGGTAACTCTTGATGTGCTTGAAGATTTTGACGAAACTGTCTTGAAGTACATCCTCCGCATCCTCCCGGCTGTTCGTGTGGCGTATGGCAGTGGCAAAGAGTTGGCCACTGAAACGGGCGTACATCAAGCGTTGGGCTGCTGGCTTTTGTGCCTTGCACCCTTCGATCAAAACCATCAGCTCCTCGGATGACGCCATTCCTTAAAAATAACGGTGGATTTCCCCATCGGGTTGCGCAGCGGACGGCAATTCCCTGGGGGTCTTCCTGTTCATGCGAACCTCGCCCTTTCCATATTTAGCCAATCCAATGCTGCTCCATGGAAGATGGAGGCCCTTTGGTCCTCGGACAGATCCAGGTCTGTTTCGATGTACTTGCCGAACTCCAGGTCTCCCAATGGAAAGGGATAATCGGAGCCCATGACGATGCGCTCAGCCCCCTGCAATTCCAAGACGTATTCGAGCATTCGGGCATCGTGTGTAATGCTGTCCACCCAGAACTTACCCAAGTAATTCCTCGGGTTGTTGGGATTGTCCACGGCCACGAGGTCGGGACGGCAGCGCCAACCGTGCTCAATCCTTCCCAAGGTGGCCAAAAAGGCCCCTGAGGCATGGCTGAACATCACGCGCAATCCGGGATGACGGTCGAAAACCCCCGCGAACACCATGGAACAGGCCGCCCTGGAGGTCTCTGCCGGCATGCCTACCAACCAAGGCAACCAGTATTTGGTCATCATCTCCTTCCCCATCATGTCCCAAGGGTGGATCATGATGGCCATGCCCAAACGGTCACAGGCCTCCCAAAGCGGCTCGAAACGAGGCTCTGAAAGGTTGTACCCGTTGATGTTGGAGCCTATTTGAATGCCCGCAAACCCCAATTCCTTGCAGCGTTCGAGTTCCCGGATGCTCAATTCCACATCCTGCATGGGCAAGGTGGCCAGCCCTACATAGTGTCTGGGATGGTCCTGCACCGTGCGGGCTATGTCATCGTTGAGAAATTGAGCGATGTCGAGGGTGTCCTTGGCTTTGGCCCAATAGGCGAAGAGCACAGGGATGGTGCACACCACCTGGACCTGAACGCCAGCCTGGGCATACTCTTCGATGCGGAGCTCGGGGTCCCAGCAATTGGCCATGACCTCTCGAAAAAATCGGTCTCCCTGCATCATCCTGGCCGCTCCTTCCCGGTGGTGCTCTAAGTGTATGAACGACCCATACCCCAGTTTGCTGCTCCAATCGGGCAGGTGCTTGGGCATAATATGGGTATGGGTATCAATCTTCAGCATCGAGCGTCAATTTACTCCTCAGCCCTCCGGACATGCCGCAAGTCCAAACGATTTGTGGGCGTGACCCTCCAATGGGTCCAGCGCGAGGAAACAATGTGCACAACCTCATCGTGCCAGAGGGGAATGACCGGCATCTCCTCCAACACCTCGTATTCGGCCTGCCGCAGCAATTCGGTTCTCTCGTCGGACGCCGGTAGGACCATGGCACTGTCCAAGAGTCGGGTTACAGATTCTTGCTCGAAATGCGTGTAATTGGGCCCATCTGGGCACCAGCGACTCGGATGGAACAAACCCAAGAAGTTCTCGGCATCGGGATAATCGGCAAGCCACGATTTCCGAAACAGCGGCACTTGGCTTTTTGCCACCCGCTCGGCGTCCATCGCACTGGGCGCAATGTCGATTTCAATGTCAACGCCAAATTGCGACCACATGAACTGAAGGGCAGCTGCCAAATCTGCCATCTCCGGTTTGGTTCCGAGCACCAGCCCCTTCAAGCGGCGCAAGGGAGGTTCTGCACCGATTCCCAGTTCTGACAACCCTAGCCTGGCGCGTTCAGGATCGAAGTTCAAATCGGGGTGAATCCTGCGCACTGCACTGCCGAAACCGGGCATTCCCGGTGGAACAAAACCCTCTGCAGGAGTTGCTTCTCCCGCTCGAAGTTCCCTGATCAATGCCTCCCTGTCCAGGGCGAGGCTCATGGCTTTGCGCAACTTCCGCTCGGGCAGTTCGAAGCCTCCTCGCTCCATGGCGGCAGAATCCATGAGGATTCCGATGTAATCCGTTTTGAGGTAAGGCACCCGGTATTCATTGACCCTTCCTTTCCACTCGGGTTTCCAATCACCTTGATTGTCGCGCATGGCCATGGCCCAAACCGGATCCAGGGCCGAAACAAAATCGTATTTCCCTTGCTTGAACCCGAGAAATTCCGCGCCGGGCTCCCGATTGAATTCGACGCGCACCCCATCGATGATGGGCAAGGCATTCCCCTCGTCGTCCTTCATCCAGTAGTCGGGGAAACGGTGCAAAACCATGGCGGTTTCCGGAATCCAACCTCTCAAGGTGAACGGACCGCTCCCCAGGTCTTCCCTGTCCGGCTTGCCCTTCCATCCACCCTGGCTCAAGATGGAAGCCTGCGGAGTCGCCAGCAGGGCACCGAACACCGGAGAGGGCTGGACCAGGTGCAATTGAATGCTGTCATCTGCCACCACCTCGATTCCACCCTCGGGCTTCAGCGCATCGAGCACCCAGCGACCGGGCAAAGCGGAGGAGGGCTCGATCAATCGCTCAAAACTGGCAGCCACATCCTGTGCTGTGACAGGATCTCCATTGTGAAAGACGGCTCCTTCCCGCAGCTTGAATGCATAACTCAATCCGTCTTCCGAAACCCTCCAATTCTCTGCAAGTGCCCCACGCAGGTTCATGTCCTCGTCCAGCTCGAGCAGTCCTTCGTACAGCTGATCGACCACCCAGATGGATTCCAAATCCATGGCCTTTCCGGGATCCAGGGAACGCACCCCGTCTGATGCGTTGTAGGTGAACAGCTCCGTTTCCTGCCGGTCATGTGGGCTGGAACAAGCAATGGTGAGACAGGCGAAGCACAAGAACGGCAACCGCCAAGCCCTTCCATTCCCAATGGAACCCGTTGTGCGGTGCATGGCCTGAGGACTCATCATGGATTTCGCGAAAAGTTAAACCTCAGCGCCCGACTGCGGTTCTACCTTCGTATTACCGCTATGACACCTGCCCAGATCGGAAGGCTCCTTTCGCTTTTCATTCCCCTCACTTTCCTCTCATTTGCGGCGTCAGCGCAAGACGTTACCATCAGCGGCCGCGTGGTGGACGCTCAAACCGGTGAGTACATTCTCGGAGCTGCGGTGACCGTGGACGGCACCACCTTGGGCACTTCAACCAATGTGTACGGCTTCTACAGCCTTTCCCTGCCCTCCGGAACCCAGAATTTGACCTGGTCGTTCATCGGCTACACCCCTGTCAGGCAAACCCTCAATCTGGACCAAAATCGGGTTCTTGATGTGGAACTGGCACCTTCCGTCGTTGCCATGGCTGCGGCAGAGGTGGAAGCAGAACGATCGGCCCACACCGAGAGCACGGACATGGGAAAAGCCTCGGTAGGTGTGGAAACCATCAAATCCCTTCCTGCGCTTTTGGGAGAAGTGGATGTGCTCAAGGTCATCCAGTTTCTTCCCGGTATCCAAAGCGCGGGCGAAGGAAACAGCGGCTTCTACGTTCGCGGTGGCGGACCGGATCAGAACCTGGTCCTTGTGGACGACGCGGTCGTATACAACGCCTCCCACCTGTTTGGGTTTTTCAGCGTTTTCAATCCCGATGCCGTCAAGGACATCGAAGTAACCAAAGGGACCATGCCAGCGAGGTTCGGGGGGCGCATTTCTTCCGTTTTGGACATCGGACTGAAAGAAGGCAATGCGCGCGAAACCACTTTGAGCGGGGGGCTTGGGCTGATCAGTTCCCGCCTGACCTTGGAGGGCCCTATCGTAGAGGACACCATCAGCTACATCATCAGCGCCCGAAGAACCTACATCGATGTTTTGGCGCGCCCCTTCGTGAATCCCGAGGGAGCCTTCGCGGGATCGGGATATTTCTTCTACGACCTCAATGCCAAAGTGAATTGGCGCGCTTCCGATCGCAATCAATATTACCTCAGCGGCTACTTCGGAGAAGACGTGTTTGATTTCCGCTCCCAATCCGCTGACTTCGGGAGCCGGATCCCATGGGGCAATGCCACCGTAACGGGTCGCTGGAACCACCTCATCAGCGACAAGGCGTTCATCACCACCACCGCCACCTACAGCGACTACTCCTTTGCCTTCGAGGCCCAACAGGACAGCTTCACTTTTGGTTTCCGCAGCGGAATCGATGACCGGGGTCTGAAATCCCGGCTGACCCTGTATCCCAACCCCCAGCATACGGTTCGAACGGGCATCGAATACACCTATCACACCTTTCTGCCCACTGAATTTTACGCCACCTCCAATGGGGTCGATTTCGACCTCGGTGAAGCCATCCGCACCCGAAGTCACGAAGTGGCGGCATATCTCGAAGACACCTGGGACATCAGTGATGCGCTTCGTGTAAAGGCGGGACTGCGGTGGAGCGGATTCATGCAGACGGGGCCCTTCACCCGGTACATTCCACCCGAGGATGCTGACCCCTTGGCGGCTACCTCCGAGGCAGAAGAAATCCGCTACTCCCGGTCTGACATTGTAGCGACATATGGCGGTTTGGAACCCCGCATCTCCATGCGTCTGACAACGGGTCCGCGCAGCTCCTTCAAGGCCGGCATTGGTCGCAACCTTCAATACATTCACCTGGCCTCATTGTCACCAACCTCCCTCCCCGGTGACATCTGGCTGCCCAGCTCGGACGTGGTCCGGCCTCAGGACGGCACCCAGGTTTCTGCCGGTTGGTTCCGCGACTTCGGCAAGGACCGCAATGTGGAGGGCTCCATCGAGGTATACCACAAATGGTTGTCCAACCTGGTGGCCTATGCAGAAGGAAGTCAACCTGATGACAACATCCGGAACAACGTGGACAACAACCTGGTGTTTGGTTCAGGAACGAGCTATGGTGCCGAATTCTTCCTCAAGCGCAGAAGGGGACAATGGACCGGATGGCTGGGATATACGTGGAGCCGAACGGACCGGGTGTTCGCGGAGCTGAATGGAGGCCTGCCCTTTCCCTCCCGGTACGACAGGCGGCACGATTTGAGCATCGTTCTGGAATGCACGCTGGACGACCGTTGGAAGCTGGGAGGAACGTTCATCTATGGGACAGGCAACGCCATCACCGTGCCATCGCAACGGTATTTTCTCGATGGAAACCTGCTCGATGTGTACGGGCCCCGCAACGGATTCCGGATGCCGGCATACCACCGCGCGGACATCGGTGCCACCCACACCCCGCGTCCAAAAAAGGGCCGCGTCAGGCACGGACAGTGGGTCTTCTCGGTGTACAACCTGTACAACCGGATGAACCCCTATTTCATCTATTTCGGAAACGAAGGAAACATCCAAGAAGGAACGCTGGACATCCAAGCATATCAAGTCAGCCTGTTCCCCATTCTTCCTTCCGTCACCTGGAACTTCAAGTTCTAACTTCACCGAATGGGAGCGCTGGCGGCATTGAACCCCTTCTTCTGGAAGTATCGTGGACGGCTCGCCCTCGGTGTGCTGTTCGTGCTGCTCACCAATGCCTTTTCAGTATTCGCTCCCGTTGTGATCGGCGAAGGCATCAACCTTCTTCAGGCAGCCTACACCGACTACCTCCAGCCCCTGGATGAAGGACAAAGCGCGGCTGAGGTATTTGCGCAGGGAGTTCCCGATGCCCCCCCTACACTCTCCACTCTGTCCCGCTGGATCGGCTGGAATGCCAGTGACAATCTCGTTCCTGAAAATCGAGAGGAGCTCATTCGATTCGTCACGGTCATCGCGGGACTACAGGCATTGCTGTACATGTTGGCCTACCTCCTGAAGGGCATTTTTTCCTTTATGACCCGGCAGACCATCATTGTCATGAGTCGTCTGATCGAATACGATCTCAAAGAGGCCATTTACGACCAATATCAGCGGTTGCCCGTGTCCTTCTACAAGGAGCACGCCACCGGTGACTTGATGAACCGCATCTCCGAGGACGTATCCAAAGTGCGGATGTACCTCGGACCGGCTGTGATGTACGGGCTCACACTGGTGTCAATGATGGTGCTCACGGTGGGCGTGATGTTGCAGATTGACGTCACCTTGACCCTTTGGTCACTCGCTCCCCTCCCCATCATGAGTTGGGGCGTCTACAAGGTCAGTTCCCGCATCCACAAAAAGAGCGATGCGGTCCAATCTCAGCAGAGCCTCATCAGCGCCAAAGTCCAGCAGGATTTTTCAGGCATTCGGGTACTGGCTGCGCACCGCCGTGAAAAGCGGGCCATGGAGCGCTTTCGCGAAGCCGCGGACGAGTACAAATTCCGCTCCCTAGACTTGGTGAAGGTCGACGCCATGTTCATGCCCATCATTGTGATGTTGGTAGGATTGAGCACCATCCTGACCATTTATGTGGGAGGGCTCAGGGTATTTTCCGGCGACCTGCAACTGGGGCACATATTCCAGTTTGTTTTTTATGTCAACTTGCTGACTTGGCCATTTGCTTCGGTCGGTTGGGTAACCTCGCTCGTACAGAAGGCAGCAGCGAGCCAGGCCCGAATCAACGCCTTTCTCGAGTTGGAATCAGACATTGTCAATGCCGCTTCCAAACCCACGGACATCGAAGGCAACATCGCCTTTCGGAACGTGGGATTGACCTATTCGGATTCCAACATCGCCGCCCTCGAAAACATCGAATTCAGTCTGGGCAAGGGGCAAACCTTGGCCGTCATCGGTCGAACCGGAAGCGGCAAATCCACTTTGGCCCAACTCGTCGCTCGTCTCTACGACCCCACCCGAGGTCGAGTAGAATTGGATGGAACTTCCCTGCGGGACATCCACCTTTCCAGCTTGCGTGGATCCATTGGATACGTTCCACAGGATGTCTTTCTGTTTTCTGACACCATCGCCAACAACATCGCATTTGGCGTCGATGACGCCACCGACGAGGAAATCATGCAAGCCGCCAAGGATGCAGCTGTACATGACAACATTGTGGACTTTCCAAAAGGCTATGGCACTTTGCTCGGCGAGCGGGGGGTCAACTTGAGTGGTGGCCAAAAGCAGCGGATATCCATTGCAAGGGCCATCCTGAGAAAGCCGCGGATTCTGATTTTCGATGATTGCCTGAGTGCGGTGGATACCGAAACCGAGGCCCTCATCTTGGGGAACCTTCGCCGCATCATGAAAGGAAGGACGACCATCCTCATATCTCACCGGGTCTCTACGGTCAGGGATGCCGACCTCATCCTCGTGCTGGAAAAGGGCAGGATTGTGGAGCAGGGTGATCACGACGGGCTGCTTCAGAAGCAAGGCCTGTATGCGGAATTGAATCGAAAGCAACAGCGCTCGACCGGGTGAGGCTTTTTTAGCACTCGACCCCGAGATAACCGAGCATCAGAAGCAGATCGGCAACACCTACATGCTGATCAAAATTCAAATCGGCCTCGAGGAAACCATAGCTGCCAAAAAAGTTCAGGAACTCGAGCAAATCCTGGATGGTGACGACCTGGTCTCCATTCAGGTCCCCTGGACAACCTCCGCCCAATTGTTCCATTCCCAGGATGTAGCCATTGCAGTCATTGTCCACCCCCGCCATCGTCGGCGCCCCCCCGGGAAACATGGTTGCGTCCAGGTCGTTGCAGTCCATCCCCGGCTCCAAAAAGGCGTATGAAGGCGGGGTGCAGGATGCAAACACCTGGGATCCAGCAACACCGTCCCCATCAATGTCGAGGTAAAACGGAATGGACTCACCATCCTCGTCGATGGTCTGGTCGCAATCGGTGTCAATTCCGTCACATAAATCGATCAGTCCAGGGCGGATATCGGCATCCAGGTCATTGCAGTCTCCACCGACATGGGCATATCCGGGCCCCGGATTGCAGCCGAAGACGACTCCATCAAAGGTCCCATAGCCATCGCCATCAAGGTCTGGAAAATGTGCCGCGTCCTCGGTCACGTCGATGAAAACATCGTAGGCGTGAACCAATCCCCCGGCAACAATGCGCAAGGTCATGCCTTGCATGTCATTCCAGTCGAAACCCGCAATATCCACAGGCCATGTACCCGGACCGGGCAAGCTATCGGTGGATACCCATTGTACCCCATCGGGTACCAGAACACTCACCGGACCGACAATGCAAGAGTCGATTTCCAGAAGAATGTGCGCGGTGTCTGAAGGGCAGAGCGTAATCAACTCAGGCCAGCCACGCATGAATTGTGTTCGGACCAAAAAGAGGCCCTTCGTTTGATCGGAAACAGCGATGGTGCCCGATTCAAAAAAGGGATAGTTGCTCCAACTTCCTGAGAAACCGGGGATGCTGAGGTCAGGCTGCGTGTCAAAAAACGCCATCTCCTGCAGCAAATCGTCACTTTCCGGCGAGAACAATTGTGCCCTCAGGCCATCGTTGTAATTGCTCTGAAACAGCCAATCCCCTCGGGCGTAAAGATTGTGATCGGTGCCTTCCGTCCCCAAATCCACAGCTCCGAGCAGCAACGGAGAATCCAAGTCCTGAACATCCCAGACATACGTGGTGGTTCCGTTGACAATGCCATTCGTTTCGTCCGTTTCATCTCCGAGAAAGAAGTACCTATGGTCTGCAGAGAACCAACCTTGGTGCAGATAGCCATGGGGCTGGTGTGCAGCCGATGACACTTCCTGAATGTCACCTACATCCGTAACGTCCAAGATCCGAAAGTCAGTCGCACAGCTTGCTGCCGCCATCAGTTTACCCTGGTACAGTGTATCCGGTCCAGCATATCGAATGACATGGGCATCATGAACATAGGATTCTGTCCAACTCCCCACCAGAGCGGGTGAATTTGTGTCGGCGAAATCATAAACCAGCACCCCCCCGGTTCCATTTGAGCCGCATACGAACACCAGGGGTTCATCCGGGGCCACGGCGAGATTGTGCGCCTTGGAAAATCCACCCAGCACTGTGTCGGTTGAAAATGTGATGGGCGGAGCGATGGATGTGTGGTTGCGCAAACGGGTCAAGTCGAAGACCTGCAAACGGGAGTTCACCACCTCACTGACAACCACCATGTGGTTGCCCACCACTTTGACGTCCCTCCACAGTGAATTGGCCAAGCCCACCGTGGCCAGCTTTCCCACAACCCTCGGCTGCTTCGGTTCGCTCACGTCCACGAACCAGGTCCCGTTGCGCTTCCCCAAGAGGACATACTCTCGTCCGTCAACAGGATCGGTCCACCCCCACAGGTCGTTGGCATTTTGCTCCCCGGTCATGACATTGGGGACATGGGCGAGCAATTCGACATTGTGGCAGGGCCACGTTTCATTGATCATACCTCCAATGCACGCTCCCTGCGCCACCACCCCAAGGGATAAGGTGCAACAGATCCACAGCAAGACGTTGCGATAGAACAGTGTCTGGAGAAGAGCCAATGGGGGCATGATCAAGGCCTTAAAAATACGAATTCGTCGTCTATATTTTACATTTTATCCCAAATTTCATGCCCCTTGTCGCGCAATTGAAAGATTCGATTGAACCTGAGGCCAAGGCATTGGTTCTCTTCAGGCAGACCCAAAATGACACCATCAGACTCCTCGCCCATCTTGATTACCGGCGCCTCAGGCTTGGTGGGACGCGCTCTGACCGCAGAATTGACGCGGTGTCTGCCCCATCGCCCCCTGCGTGTGCTGACCCGAACTCCACCGAATCGCGCCCGGGCTTCGGAGCTTCCGGTACAAGCTTTCGGCTGGGACCTGGAAAAGCGAGAAATCCAAAAAGGAGCGCTGGAAGATGTGGGCACCGTCATTCACCTCGCTGGAGAGCCTGTTGCCCAGCGATGGACCCCGGAAGCGAAGAAGAGAATTCGAGCGAGCCGCATTGACAGTCTCGATTTGATCCGGGCCGCATGCAGGGATGCAGGGGTGGCGCCACATGTCATTTCCGCCAGCGCCATCGGCTTTTACCCTCCTGGCGATGAGGCCAAGACGGAAAGCATGGCCGGAGGCAGTGGCTTTCTTGCCGATGTCGTGGCCGAATGGGAAAAGTCTGCAGGCGACTTGGGCCATCTTGGCGGTGGGCATACCTGCCTTCGGATCGGATTGGTCCTATCCACTCAAGGTGGCGCTTTGGAGAGGCTCTTGCCCATTTACAAATGGGGCCTTGGGGCGCCTTTGGCATCCGGTGAACAATGGCAGAGCTGGATTCACCTCGAAGATTTGGTGGCATTGATTTCCGAGGCGGTTCAAAACGATGACTTCCATGGTACCCTCAATGCAGTTGCTCCCGGGCCCGTGAGACAGCGGGAATTCAGCCATGCCCTTGCGACCGTCCTTGGCAGGCCTCATTTTTTCCCGGCCGTTCCTTCCTGGGCACTGAGACTTTGGTTCGGCGAGGCAGCGGAAGCTTTGCTCGCCTCACATCGCATCCTTCCTGAGAAACTGCAGGCGCTGGATTTCCAGTTCCAACACCCGGATTTGCACTCGGCCCTCCAGGATCTGGTGGACCGAAAGAAGTGATGGCCTTTGGCAGAAATTTCTTCGGCTGCGTGAACATTCTATTCTTCCTGTTGTTCACTTCATGACCCCGAACGAGGGGTTCTTGATCAGTAAGGTGTTTATGATCACGTTTGATTTGCTGGCGGCCCGGGGTAATCTCCGGGCTGCCTCTTTTCTGCCCTACCATGACCGATATCTCTCTCTTCTGGCACCGCAGGGACTTGCGCATGGAAGACAACCGCGGCCTCTTCGCCGCACGTGCTTCAGGGCTCCCTGTGGCCTCTTTCTTTTGTTTTGACCGTTACATTCTCGACCGTTTGCCCGAATTGGACCGACGGGTGGGTTTCATCCACCATCATGTATCGAGGTTAAGCCAAGAATATGCCCAGTCTGGCGGAAGCCTGCACGTGTTGCATGGTCAACCTTTGACATCGCTCAAGGAGCTCATAGCAGTGCTGCGATCGCGTGGACAGAAGGTGGTCGAAATCCACACCAATAGAGACTATGCTCCCTATCCGGTTCGCCGTGACCTTGAGGTGGCACAATGGGCCGAAGATCAGGGGATTTCTTTCTCGCTGCACGAAGACCATGTGATTCTGCCGCCCGAATCGGTGCTCAAGGACGACGGTACACCCTATACCGTTTTCACTCCCTATTCCAGAAAATGGCACAGGGTTTTGGAATCGATGGACGGGGTTCCCCTGGATACCGTGGACTCCTTGGAACAAGGGAGCTGGGCGAGTTCTCCACTCCAGGCATTGCCCACCCTTCAGGAAATGGGCTTTGATGAAGAATCCGGCAATCCCGAAGGCTGGACGGCATTCGACCATGCACTCCAGCCCGATACAATTCGTGCCTATGCTGAACGTCGGGACACCCCTTCCATCATGGGCACAACGCGCATGAGTCTGCACCTGAGATTTGGCACCGTTTCGATCCGGCACCTGGCAGCCTTGGGGATGAAGCACAGTGAGAAATGGCTGACAGAGCTGATTTGGCGTGAATTCTATCAGTCCATCTTGCATCATTTCCCCCACAGCGCAAGCGATGCCTTTCGGCCCAAATACGACCGCATTCCGTGGCGACAGGACGAAGCCGGTTTTGATGCCTGGTGCCGCGGGAAGACGGGCTATCCCCTTGTGGATGCGGGCATGCGCGAATTGAATGCGACCGGCTTCATGCACAACCGTGTACGCATGGTCGTAGCGAGTTTCCTTTGCAAGCACCTGCTCATTGATTGGCGCTGGGGAGAACGGTATTTCGCCGAGAAATTGCTCGATTACGAATTGGCCTCCAACGTCGGCGGGTGGCAGTGGGCTTCTGGCAGTGGCTGCGATGCCGCTCCCTACTTCCGGGTATTCAATCCGGAAAGCCAAATGAAGAAGTTCGACCCCAAAGGAATCTATGTCAAGCGCTGGGTTCCAGAATGGGGAACCCCCGGATATGGCGCGCCCATCGTGGAGCACAAATTCGCCCGCCAAAGGGCGATCGACACATACAAAGCAGCTTTGGCGGAGGCCTAACTTGGCCTCATGGACCAACCCGACTCTCCACTGGGTGCTTACCGGCCTCTCACGGGTCTCAAAGTGATAGAACTGGCCTCCGTGCTGGCCGGGCCGTTGGCGGGCACGTTTCTGCTCGAATTGGGCGCTGAGGTCATCAAGGTGGAGCACCCCCGTTCCGGTGGTGACGTGACCCGTCAATGGAGGGCCCAAGGGGAGTCTCCACTTGGAGTGAGCGCTTATTACGCAGCTGCAAACGGCCCAAAGAAGGTGGTTTTTCTGGACCTGTCGGTCGAAGACGACCGGGCGGCCCTTGACGATTGGCTCAAAGGGGCGGACATTCTGCTCCAGAATTTCAAAGCTTCTAGCCTCGATCGGTTGGGCTTGGCCCCCTCCCAAATCGCGAAGAAGCATCCGGGCCTCATTCACCTCCACCTCCAAGGATTCTTGCACGAACCGGATCGACCCGGTTACGACATGGTGGTTCAAGCGGAAACCGGCCTGATGGCTTTGAATGGCGAGCCGGGGCGTTCGCCTTTCCGCATGCCCGTGGCCATGATGGACATCCTCGCGGCCCACCAGCTGCGTTCCGCTGCGTTGCTCGCTTTGTGGGAAAGAGAAAAGGACAACATGGGCAGTTATGTGCAGGTTTGGCTCGACGCCTCCGGTCTCAGTGCATTGGTCAATCGGGGCACAGAGCATCTTGTCGCGGGCAGCGAACCTCAGGCGCTCGGTCCCGAGCACCCGCAGATTGCGCCATACGGCGAGTCATTCGCCTGTGCCTGTGGAAGCCGGATTGTCCTCGCCGTGGGAAATGACCGCCAATTTCAGGCCCTGTGTGGGGCCATCCAGCGCCCTGGACTTGCAGAGGATGCACGGTTTTCCACGAACCCTTCCAGGGTGCGGAACAGAAAGGAATTGGCCAAAGTGCTTGCGCAGGCCTTGGCCCTCATCGATGGTGCCGACCTTCTTGAACTGGGGCGGTTGCGCGGCATTCCCATGGGACGACTGAATTCGGTCTCAGAAGCCTTGCTTCACCCCACCGGAAAGGCCATGACCGCAGAATTCTCGATGGAAGGCCAGACGGTAAGGCACATGCGCCAGGTCGCCTTCCACATTCAGCGCAATGGGAAGCTCAGCACGTAGTACTGATCCTCAGCAATGGGGAGGCGGGTCGATCGGAGCCATGGATTCAAGGTCTTGAAGGCGTTGTAGCTCACCCCTTGTGATGCTGCGAACGACACAAGGTCGTCAATGGCATCCACAACAACGGTATCCCGGGTCTGTAGCGGCGAATACCAATCTTCTGCATTCAACTGAAAACCATGGGCTTCCGGGTCTTCCATGACCTGCTTCGTAGCGTAAAGTCGGTACACGTAGCGCGCTGTCTCATCGTTCAGAACCAAGTCCCAATATGAGGTGCCGGCCTGTTCCTCCATGCGCCGCGACAATCCTGACATCCCCATGTTATAGCTCGCAGCAGCCAAGATCCAATCTCCATAACGCTCGTGTGCCTCATTGAGATAGGCGCAAGCAGCACGCGTGGCCTTCTCGACGTGGTAGCGCTCATCCACATCCCGGTCCACACGCAATCCGAACTCCTTCGCAGCGGGCTCCATGAATTGCCAGAAACCGCGTGCATCCGATGGGGATACCGCATGGGACAATCCCGACTCGATTACGCTCAAGTACTTGAAGTCCAGAGGGATACCAGAATCAACCAAGATGGGCTCGATCACGGGAAACCAACGACCGGACCGTTTCAGCGTGAGCAAAGTGCTGCTGTGCCGGAACGTTCCCACCAGAAGTTCCCTCTCCATGCGCTCCCTGACACCTACGCGTTCGACCGGCAAAGTCGAGCCCGCAAAGTCGAGCCCTTGGGCAATGCGCGGGGGGCGCACTGTATGCATCGTAGGCTCCCCATCGCTTGGCCTTGCGCGCCCTCCATCTGCAGGATTCGCCGAGAGCTGCCATACTCCAGTAGCAGCCGCTGCCAGCATCACAAACCAGACCCAGTTCCTCATGGTGGTTGCGCGCCCCATTCAGAAAGGCGAATCAAAGTCAGCGAACAACGGAGCGAACCTGTCTTTTTCTGACAGAAGAGGTGCCTTCGTGCCCCAATCAATGGCGAGGTCAGGGTCGTCCCATCGCAGTGAGCGCTCGTGCTCCGGACTGTAAATGTCCGTGCACTTGTAACAAAATACGGTGTCGGGCTCCAGCGTCAGGAATCCGTGAGCAAAGCCTTCCGGAATCCAAAACTGCCAGCGGTTTTCTTCCGTCAACAATGCCGTTTGGTGCTGTCCATAGGTCGGTGACCCTTTGCGCAGGTCCACAGCCACATCGAGCGCCGAGCCTCGGGCGACACGAACCAATTTCCCCTGTGCGCGGTCCGGAACCTGAAAGTGAAGCCCCCTGAGCACGCCGGCTCCTGAGACAGATTCGTTGTCCTGCACGAAATCCACCTGCCGGCCGATGGCCTCTTCAAAATGGCCCCTTCTCCATGTCTCCGAAAAATGGCCGCGATCGTCCCCAAATCTCCTCGGCCGCAGCATGACGGGTCCATCGAGCACGCCAGTTTGTATCTCCAATGGATGCGCCATAATGGGTAAGCTCAATTGCCGCCCACCACGCTGATGAGCGCAATGAAACTGCTGATGGTGGTGATGAGACTCAGGATGGGGCTGATGTCAGCGAGCGCTTCCCTCGCATATTGGGGAAGGGGTTCCACATAGATGATGTCTCCGGCCTGAACCGTGGTGTTGGCGAATTTCAATCCCTCGATGGTGGAGAGGTCGAACCGATGAATGGTCTGACGCTCGGCTCCGCGCCGGATGAGCTTGACATTCTTGGCATCTCCCCTCGCCCGGATGCCTCCGCTCAATGCCAGCACCTCCAAAAGACTGGTGTTGGGGTTCACCAGCGGAACCACGGACGCTACGCCAGCCTCGCCGGGGAAGACCAACACGCGCTGGTTCGTCACCTCAATGAAAACCAGGGGGTCGTTGTAGTTCTCGCTGTAGAGGTTTTCGAGGTGGGTTTCTGCTTCATCGATGTTCATCCCCTTCAAGCTGACCAACCCCACTTCGGGCAAATCCACCGTGCCATCCGGACGCACCTCGTAAGCGAAACGGTTGTTCCCGTTCATCATCTGGTTCATTCCGCCTCCCCCAGCTCCGTTTGCTCCCCCCGCAATAGAACCTGCCGTCATGGTGAGCAGGCGCTCGCCTTTGTTGGAATACAGCTGAAAACTGATGAGGTCGTTGGGAGCGATCCGGTAGTTCACATCCACAATGGGGTCGAACACGTCGAATTCGAAGTCCGTTGGCGTTCGAAACATGATGTTTCGATTGATCGTACAACCGCTCACCATGATGGCAATCAAGGCAATCGGAAGAGCACGGGCGAACAGCTTTTGCAAGGGCATGGTGCGAAAATACGTCGACCATCCAAGGGATGCGAGGGTTCAAAACCGGATTGTCCAAGTAATTTCACCTGCGATGTCCTTTCCCCAAGATTTGCTTCGAAATGGTCCTACCCGCCTCCGAACACTGGAGCCCGGAGATGCAGATTGGCTGATCCGTTGGGAAAATGACCCCAGCCATTGGGCCGTCAGTGGCACCACCGTCCCTTATTCTCGGGCGGCTTTGCAGGCCCTATGCGAAGGCCACCAAGACCTGCATACTGCCGGACAGCTTCGATGGATCATCGAAGAGATGGGCAAGCCGGTTGGCGCTGTGGATCTCTATGAATATTCGGGACTCCACCAGCGAAGCGGTGTCGGGATCCTGGTGGATGCTTCCCACCGGGGACAGGGCACCGGCGGAAGAGCGCTGCAGATTGCTTTGCGCCACGCCAAGGAAGTCCTGCTGATGAAGTCCCTGCACGCCGAAGTCCACGCCGACAATCCGGCCAGCCTACAACTCTTCTCTGCCGGCGGTTTCCAGGAAATCGGGCGGTTCACAGCGTGGACCCGAACCCAGAATGGTTGGCGCGACGCCGTGCTGTTTCAAGCCGTTCTCAATCCCGAGGAATCATGAACCGGACTTCAGCACTGGTGTGGCTCATTTCGCTTTTTGCCATTTCCATTCTCGGAGGAGGATGGGCATGGAAGACCGCGCTGAAGCCCAACACCGTTGAGAGAGACGGACGATTCGTCTTGACAGAGGGAACCCCTTTGGACAGCGTGGCTGCGAAACTCACCGCAGAAGGCCGGATCGAAGATGCCGGCAGCTTTCTCCGTTATCTGGGATGGCGGGATTGGGACTCCGAGGATGCACTGCGCCCCGGACGCTATGTCATTCCCGGAGGAATGGACAACCGCGCATTGGCCCGGCTCCTGCGTTCAGGTTCAAGAGAAGCAGTCAAGGTCAGATTCAATGCGGTAAGACTGCCGGAAAATTTGGCAGAAAAGGTGGCCGACCAGATGGCCTTTGACGAAGTCGAGTTGCTCTCGGCCATGAAAGACCCCCTCACTGCGGCGCGCAATGGAACGAATGTGGAAGGCTTCCGCACGAGGTTCATCCCCAACACCTACGAACTCTGGTACGATCTTTCTGCGCCCGATTTCGTGGAGCGGATGACGCTCGAGTGGAAGAAGTGGTGGTCCCTGAAAAGACGGGCCCAGGCAGAGCGACTCATGCTTACCCCTGAGGAAGTGGGCATTCTCGCTTCCATTGTGAAGGCAGAGACTTCTCGATTGGATGAAGCGCCGACCGTTGCAGGCCTCTACATGAACCGACTGCGTCGCGGCATGCGTCTTCAAGCCGACCCGACCCTGATTTATGCCCTGGGTGACTTTTCCATCCGCAGGGTGCTCAACGTGCACCGCGAGATTGACAGTCCCTACAACACATACGTGCACAAAGGACTGCCTCCCGGCCCCATCAATTACCCCGAACCTGCCTACTTGGAAGCCGTGCTCAACGCTGAAACCCACGAC
Organism: Flavobacteriales bacterium; assembly: GCA_030828175.1. Lineage (GTDB taxonomy): Bacteria > Bacteroidota > Bacteroidia > Flavobacteriales_D > Sanyastnellaceae > UBA8752. The sequence goes on along the minus strand of JAURDB010000010.1, from coordinate 4,760 downwards.
TACATTTTCATGTGCGCCAAGGAGGATTTCAGCGGTTATCACGCCTTTGCCAAGACAAATCGGGAACACGAACGCAACGCACGTCGTTATAGAAGGGCGTTGGATGCGCAAGGCGTCTACAAATAGACCCCGCTTTGCGCGCAGGCGCCATGTACTTTTGCGCCCCCATGTTCCGGACCGTTCAAATCTGCCATCTCATTTCGGGCTTCTGTCTGCTGATGTTGACTTGGGGCACAACGCCCCTTTGCGGACAGGAATGGCCGGCCGATCTCCCGCGAAATCCTGAGGCGTGGGCCCAAAGGGTGCCCGAGCAATCCATTATTGTGGACGGCGACCTGGGCGATGAGGCTTGGCAAGACATAACGGCAGAGACCCAACTGAGGGAATTCAAACCCGTTCCCTTTGCCCAGCCCCGTCAGGACACAGAGGTGCGGTTCGCTTACGATGACCGGGCCTTGTACATCGCTGCGCGCATGTGGGACACGGCACCGGACAGCATCCTCCACCAGCTCGTCCAACGCGACGGCGGAGGCAACACCGACGTATTCGGCATCTGGTTCAATTGCTTCAACGACGGGGTAAATGGGGTGCGCTTCTCGGTCACGCCCGACGGGGTGCAGTCCGATGAGTTGCTTACCACCGACGGTTCAGACGGCAGTTGGAACGCCGTTTGGGTGTCCGAATGCCGCATTGACGACAAAGGATGGACGGCGGAATTCGCCCTGCCCTGGTCGGTGTTTCGCTTTGCCGATAGCGGGGAGCAAGGACAGCGCTGGGGGATGAATTTCTATCGCTACATCCGACGCTACCGCTCGGATTACGTGTGGCGGGCCATGGACCCGAACCAGGAAGGCCTGATGAACCAAGGTGGAATACTCACCGGCATCCAAGGCATCACGCCCCCTCCGCGGTTGAGCCTGTACCCCTACGCGAGCAGTTACCTCGATTCGGAGAACGGAGAGAGCACCAACCGGGTGAACGGTGGCCTGGACATGAAGGTGGGCATTGGCGATGCGTTCACGTTTGACATGACCTTGGTACCCGATTTCGGCCAAGTGGTGGCCGACAACCTCGTCTTGAACCTGTCGCCTTACGAGGTGAGGTTCAACGAGAACCGCCAGTTCTTTACCGAGGGCACCGAGCTGTTCAACAAGACCGGCAACTTCTACAGCCGAAGGGTGGGCGACGGAGAGCAGTTGCTCAACGCTTCCAAGGTAACGGGCAGGACAAGCGGTGGGACGGGACTGGGATTGCTCAATGCGGTCTCCCGCGATGGCAATGGCTCCCTGACCGACTTCTCCGTAGCCGTCGTAGACCAGAACCTGCCCAACAATGGCTATGTGTCCGTGCAGAGCGGTCAAGTACTGAGGGAAGGCGACCGGATGGACGATTGGGTGGGCAGTGCGGCATTCCAGGTGCGCGACTCGCTCCAGCGTTGGTCCTTGTCGGGCCAAGGAGGGGTGAACCGGCGCTCTGGCACCCTGCAAGCCGGAGGAGAAGGACACACCTGGGGAATGGAGTTGTCCCGCTTGAAAGGGCGCTTGCAGTGGACGGTGGGTCATTATACCGAATCACCTGAATACGACCCGAATGCCATCGGCTTTCTCGCTGCGCCCAATGCAGTGGCGGAATATGCCAATGTGGAATACCGCATCCCCCAGCCCTTCAAAGCGATGGGAATCGGTTTCAACAGCATGTCATGGGAACTGGAAGTGAACCGGGAAATGCTCCACACCCCGAGATCCTTCATCAGCCAGACGTACGACCTGGAATGGCGCTTGCTGCTTGAGAGCTTCGACTTTCTCAAATTCGGTGCGACCTCCATGCCTTATGACGGCCGGGATTACTTCGCCCCCCGGCTGGCCGACCGTTATTGGCAGGTGCCCAAATGGTGGTCTTGGGATGCCTTCATGAGCACCGACTATCGGCGGGAATTCGCCATTGACATCGGAACGTGGAACGCGGGAGGCCGACTCTATCCGGATTGGAAGGAACGAAACTTCCGGATCGAACCGATTTGGCGCCCCAACGACCATTTCCGGATCAGTCACGTCTACAGCCACCAGGACAAATTCAACGAACGCGGCTGGTCCGCCTTGGTGGATTCCCTGCCCAATGGCACTCAGCTGGGTGAGACACAAAGCCTGTGGGCCAAACGCAACAACTACTCGCGCACCCACGTGCTCAATGCGTCCTACGTGATCGACAACCGAAAGGGCATCACCTTCCGATTGCGCCACTACTGGAGTCGGGTGGAAAATGACCGCTTCTACTTCCTCCGCGACGATGGCCTATTGGAATTGACCGATGACATCACCCTGGATGATGCCGGTACATCCGAATACGACATCAGCTACAATGCATGGTCGATAGACTGCGTTTTCCGATGGATTTTCGCCCCGGGCAGCGAGCTGTCCGTGGTCTGGAAAAACCTGCTCGAAGACCAAGGCGACAGGCTTCCCGACACCTACGCCGAAAACCTGGAGGACGTCCTGCGTGTGCCGCACCGCAACAGCTTCTCCATCAAGGCCATTTACTTCCTTGATTACGCCGACCTGAGCGGTCGCAGGTGATCCCAGGATCAGCGCTTGAGGTCGCGCAGCCAGAAGGAGGTTTGGCCAATGTTGCCGACGTTGTCGATGGCCCAGACCTTGACTTCCTGGTCCTCCTTGCCATCGATTCGACCGTCATCCAAACGGTAGCGAAGGATGCCCTTGTCCATGGACCAGCGCAACCATTGGTCCCCGCACCGACCCTCCCATCGCGCGATGCCGGACAACTCATCCATGACAGGAATGATGACATCGCCGTCCTCGATGACAGGGCTGCCCAATATCGGCGGCGCCGTGTCCTGACGAACCTCGAATACACCGAAGCGATCCAAGCGAACGGTGAGCATGCCATTGCGCTCATCGGCTACCCAGGTACCCAGCACTTCCCCCTCCTCGCCCAGCGCGCACATGACCAGGGCTTGACCTGAGCCCGACACGGCCTCGGGGACCGGTGTTGTCAAAGTGTAATCGGAACGTGTGATGCGTGCTTCAGAAGCCACCCGAAACAGGGCCGAGTCCAGCGTCTCCACTTCGATGACCGCATCGCTGTACAGGGCATTGGCCGGCAGGTCGACGATGACCTCCCCGACGTTCAAACGATGCGGTTTGCGGCGATCCAATGGCGCGGAACGGAGGGACACATCGTCCAGCGGAGGCAGGGAGTCTCCCCAAATCCACAGGGCGGCATTGGTCTCATTGCCCGCCACATCGAGCAATTTGACCCGAACCTCCACTGAATCGTCCGGCGCCACTTCGAAAGGGGTCTCCCTTGCCGAATTCCTGTAGATGTCCAGCCGGTTGCCCGGAAGCCTCTGCACACGGTGGACCCGGGCTTTTCTGTCCTGCCAAGCGGGCAGGTCGATGTGGGCGGAAACGTCTCCGTTGGTGGAGAAATTCAGGGTGTCCATACGGTGGCTGTGCACCAGGCTGTCACCGAACCATACGTCCACGCCATAGGGACCGTGGATGTACGCATCTCTTGCGAGTCGATCGAATCCCTCTACGCCCAAGGTGAAGGGACCGGCCGCCCTGACACCTTCCGCATATGCCGCAGTCCAGCGGAACCGCTCCGATGCTCCCTCAACCCGTCCACCGGGTTCGGGCATCACCCAAACCCCGCGGAACTCCGGGGGGACGGGGTCCTCTGCCATGCCTTTGCCCGAAAACGACCAGTGCAAGGGGTTGATGGGATGCTGGTTCCGCGCATCCCGCACCTCGAAGTGCAAATGGGGACCAAAACTACCTCCGGTGTTGCCGGACCAACCAATCGTATCCCCTGCGCTGAATTGAAATGTGCTGTCCGGCTTGCCATCAAACTGCCATTCCTCATCGCGGTATTGACGGCGCATGAGCCACGACTCGATTTCCGGGTGGAAAGCCGCCAGGTGGGCATACACAGTGGTCAGACCACCTCCATTCAAATAAAGGGCGAGGCCATAACCCCGGTGCGAGACCTTGATGCGGGAGACCTGTCCATCCTGGGCGGCCAACACGGGAATTCCCTCTCGCCCATCGGTTCTGATGTCCAATCCAGTGTGGAAATGCCCCGTCCGGATTTCCCCGAAATTCCCACTGAACTGCAATGGAATAGTCAATGGCGAGTGCAGTGTATCCTGTGCCGGAACTCCTGCCAACAAACCCAAGAAACAGGCCGACCACATCCACTTTCCGCTCTTCTTTCCAGTCATTCCCGTTCTCATGTTCGCAAATTACCTAAGCCGTGTCATCCCCATGCTCCCGGCGATTAAATTTGAGTTCGTGGAAGAGATGCGGCATCCCGATTTCGCTTTGATGAGCGAAGTGCTCGAAGACATCAAAAAGAGAACCGCAGGCTTGGTTGCAGAGCGCAACCGCCTGTTGTCTGATAATGCCCGGTTGGAAGAGCGCGTCCAATCACTGGAAACGGCCCTGGCCTCTTGTGAGCAAGCGCATTCTGAACAGGCTGCTGCCCCTCCTCCCATCACCCCCCCTGCACCCTCTCGCAACCCTGTGGTCGGAGAACGCATTCGGGCGCTCGTGGAAGAAATCGACGCCTGCATTGCCTTGATGCCCCCTCCCCGGGATCTGGTTGCCGCCGAAATCGCCAACGCATGAACGAATCCTCCATCCAAGTCACCATTGCTGGCCGAACCTACCCCCTGACTGTGGCGGAGGGAGAAGCCAAGAGCGTGCGTGATGCGGCAGGAAGAATCGACGAGCTCGTCCAAC
>JAURDB010000109.1 GCA_030828175.1 Flavobacteriales bacterium | reverse complement strand
GCTGGGTCAATTCCTGATCCAACCCGAGGCCGACCGATTCAGCCAACAGCCCGATTACGGTATCCCGGGCGCACCCCGTTTGATCTTGCAAAGTCCACGTGTACGAACCCGCAGGCAGTGAAACATTGGTTTCGGACCCAGTCAAGGTGTCCCCCGTCACTGTGATTCCAACCCAAAGGAGGGTGAGGGGGCCCATGCCTCCTTCGGGCTGGCACGTCACCGTACCCTCGCCTCCTTCACAAAGAGGGGCGGTCACGAAAGCCCCGAAAGACAGTGCACTGGGCACCTCTATTTCCACCTGTCCCGAAGACGTGCAGTCAGATCCGGTAGACGCCGTCCAACCATAGGCGCCCGGGGCGAGATCGGTCCAAGTCCAGGTCCCTGCGCCCCCCTCCAAGACTACCTCATCGGCAGGCAGGCCTCCGAGCAACACGGTCGCCGCGTCGGCAGAGCCTGCCAGCGCAATGGTCACCTCGCCAAAGAAAGTGCCCTCCTCACAGGTCGATTCTGACACCTGTACTTCGGCCGTGAGCCCACCGGCATTTTCCACCTCAACCGAACCTTCGGCCTCACATCCATTCTCGTCAACAGCCGTCCATGAGTACAAACCGGCGCTCAGACCTGTCCATTCGGTGGAATTGGGACCGCCCTCCCATTGGAATGCAATGTCACCGCTTCCTCCTGCTACTGAGGCCAACACCCCACCGTCCTCGGTGCCGGTGCAAGACTCCGGCATCACATCCAAGAGCACTTCCAGCGGCAATGGCTCCAAGACCTCCACGGATGTATCTGCCGAACAGCCACGGTCGTCCATCACTTGGATGATGTAGACCCCAGGAGCCGCTCCCTCCAACGGAACCGAAAGGACCCCGTCCGGCCCCTCGACCGATAATTCGAGGGGGGCTGCTCCTCCTGTTGCCACAATGTCAATGGCCCCGTCCTCCGCTTCAAAACAGGAGATGTCCATGACTTCGGGCTCCAAACTCAAAGGCGGCAAAATCCCTACCTCGAGTATTGTGTCCCGCGCACATCCCGCAGAATCCTCAATCGCCAAGGTGTAGCTGCCGGGCTCCAGCCCTTCGACTTCCAGCCCGGACCAGGAGGCAGCGCCATCCACAGCCATTCCCGTCACGGAGAAAGGAGCGAGTCCCCCATCGAGTTCAACGGAGATGGTCCCCGGCGCCTCGGAACAAGCGTATGGCTGCACGTCGACGTCCCAACCAAACAGGTTCACCTCAAGAATCTCCACGGCCTCATCCACAGAGCAAATGCCATCCGAAACCGTCAGAACGTAGACCCCCGAGCTCAACGCCTCCCACATGGCGCTCCCCAGACCGACAACCGAAGGGGGGCCCAAATCCGCCGATGAAAACTGAAGGTCTAACTCCGACACCCCCCCAGAGACCGCCAACCCCGCAGACCCCAAGCCTCCGCAGCCCGCCGGAGTGACATCCGAAACGACCTCAATGGGTGGATTGATGCTGAAGGTGAAGGTCTCGAAACACCCCCTCTGGTCCACTGCCGTCAACACATAGTCTCCTGGGGGCAAGCTGATCCAGTCGTCGGAATCCACAATATTGCCTGACTCCGAGCCCTCCAGACCCACTTCGAGTGGCGCGTCTCCTCCAGAGGCTGAGACCGTCAGGCTTGCAGCACCGGTGGTGCAATCGACCACTTCCCAGGTTGCAACCAGGCCGATGGCAGGAAGGTCATCCATCACAAAAACAGCAGAAGCCGTGCATCCATTGGCATCCATGACACCCGCACCGTAGACGCCGGAGGAAAAACCCGTTGCGGTATCTCCTGCCGCAATGAGATCGCCGCCGGCATTGAACCAACCGATTTCATAAGGGGCGAGGCCACCGGAAGGCATCGATATGGCCAACCCGTCTTCTCCTGTGCATCCCACAGGCACAGACTCCACTTCCAGGACCAGGGTTTCCGGATCGATCAATACTGCCTGCGTTGAAACTTCGCATCCATCCGCATCGGTCACGTCCAACACATAATTGCCAGGACCCAGTCCGGTCAACCCGGTGTCGAAGGTGGGTTCAACATCACCTGACCACAGATAAACGTATCCCGGAGAACCACCCGAGGCCGACGCTTCCGTTTCTCCATTCGCCTCTCCTGCACAGAGCGGGTTTGTAGCGGTTACCTCCACAAACAAAGAGTCGGGCGCAACCAGTGTCACCAGAGAATCCACGGTACAGCCCATCGCGTCGGAGAGGCCGAGTCCATATGTGCCTGCTGACAAGCCGTTCGCCGTCAGTCCCAATGCCACAATCTGCTCTGTTTCCAGGTCAATCCAGACAGCTTGATAAGGAGGAAGCCCTCCGAGCACACTTGCCTCCATTGAACCTGATTCGGCGAGTGTTCCTTGCGCACACAGTGGGTCTTCTGTCACGATGGAAACGGTCACCTGAACAGGATCTTCCAAGAGAGCCGACCCCGCTGTGGAACACCCATTGGCATCCTCTGTGACATACGCATAAGATCCCGCAGCCACTCCGGTCAGGAAATCACCCGTCTGTTGGCTCCCATCCGGCAAGGTCCACTGGGTTGTATAGTCCGGGGTTCCCCCAGAGGCGACGGCTCCGACTACTCCGTCGGACAATCCAGGACATGCCGGAAGATCAAGGAATGCCTCTATTTCCAGCGGTTCTGGAGATTCCACTTCTACCACACCCGTTCCCACGCAGCCATCTGAAGCCGTGACCAGCACGGAATACTCGCCGGGAGACAGGCCGTCGATGGCATCCAAATCTGGTCCCTCCGCAGAGAAGCCGTCGGGTCCTGTCCAGGCAAAATCCACCGCGTCAGAGAAGAACGCCGACGCCGAACCGTCAGAAGCGCCGGAGCAACTCACCCCGGAAGCAATCACTTCGACATCCACGGGAGCCGGCGCATCCAAAAAAGTGACCTGTGACGCCGAACACCCTCCGGTATCGGTGGCGGTCACCAGGTATCCCCCGGCGGGAAGCCCGGAAACATCCGCGGCATTGCCCACAATGACGCCCGAAGCATTCTCCCAGACAAAGGTGAAGGTCCCTCCCAGTCCGCCGGTCGCCACACTTGAGACGGCACCATCGGAAAAGCCGAAGCAACTCGGTGGGGTGGGAAAAGTCAAGACCTCGACTTCCGGAATTTCCACGACGATGAGTTCCTGGTCGAAACAACCGTTGCCGTCCACAGCTGAAACAAGGATGACCTGCTCACATACGTTCTCTCCCATCGGACCGGTCTCGGCCGCATCGTGTGACCACGAATAGGTGATGTCGCCCTGTCCGAAATTCGGCGTCACCGTGATTTCTCCCGAGCAAGGGTCGTCACATGTCGGAAAGCGCGATATGGAAGCGGTGATGAAAAAGGTGAAGGGCTCATTGAGCGTTACCCCCAGGGGTGGACAACCTGGAATGAAGGCGAGGTAGCTCCCCGGACCGAGACCCGATTGAACTTGTCCGAAAAGGGTGTCCGTATTCTGAACCCAATAGACGTCTTCCGGTCCAATTCCGTCGGGCAAGGAAACCGAAAGCACACCGTCATCTGCCCCGCTGCAGGTGATGGGCTGAAGCACATCTATCTGGGTAGGGCATTGGGAATGCAGTGGAGATGAAAAGGCAAGGAGCCAAAAAAAGAAGAGGGCTGCGACCGGAGGCGCCCCGAAACACGGGACTCCTTTCAATCGATATGCCCTGCCGCCCTTTTTCATCTGCGTATCGAGTCACATACGGACATCGTTGACCAAGGTTCCCTGCTTCTCATTGAAAAGCCGCACAAGGGACATGGCCTGATTTCATGGGACACGCCAAAACCCCAATCGTAAACTCATGGGTGCTGGACGAAGCGTTGCTCAAGGGGCCTACATTCCAATCGTACGCATAGGCTACGGAGATGTTCTCCATGAGCTTGAGCGTGACGAGTCCACAGAGGGCGGTCTCGTTGCGGTATCCCAAACCAAATCGGATGGCCTCGTCGTAATCGAACATGGCCTGAATGTCGACTGCCACAGGGGCACCTGCCGCAAAGCGAAGTGACCCCGCGGGATGAAAACTCCACGGCCCTTCCAATCGGATCAAAGAGCCTCCATTGAAGCTGACATGCCGACGGAACCTTGTGTCGCTTCCCCACTGATCGACAGCAGGTTCAATCAGGTTCTGAACCGACAGTCCCCAGAATGTGTATTTGTTGTAGGCCCAGACGCCGAAATCCATGGTGGGAGCCAACAACTGGTTGGCATTGGAAGTGATGGCGGGATCATTGCCCGCCTGGAAGTCCGGAAGGATGATTTCACCCAGGGACAACCGATATTGCATGAATCCCAGGGCGGCACCGGCTGCAAGCCGCCACCCCTGAGACATTTTCAAATGATAGGCATAAGCGAGGTCCAGTTGGGTAAACCCATAAGGCCCTGCTGAATCGTCGGTCACCCGACCCCCAATACCGTGAATGCCGCCCCCCGCAGAGCGACCCAATTCGCCTTGAAGATTGGCGAAGGCCGTCGTCGGGGCGCCGTCGAAACCCGCCCACTGTTGTCGGAAACCTGCCTTCAACTCAAGACAGTCCGAAAAACCTGCAAACGCAGGGTTTTCCTGGAAATAATTGAACTGCCAGTTCGTGCGAAGCGGAAGTTGCTGCGCGTGGGCGGAACCCGTGAATCCGAGCAGTGAAACCACAAACGCCGCGGCGGAAAGTAGAAGAAGCTGCTTCATCGGATGATGGCTACGTGGCCGGTTTCGGGTGGGATGGGCAGGGTCTCGTCGTTTAACTCAATGACGTAGTAGTACGTGCCTTCGTTCAGCGGTTTCCCGGATCGACCGGTACCATCCCAAGGCTGCGCATATCCCAACGAGCGATGGACGAGTTGGCCCCAGCGGTTGAATACCTCGATCTGCGCACCGGGAAAAGCCCCAATTCCATCAATGCCCCAGAAGTCGTTGATCCCGTCTGCATTCGGCGTGAAACTGTTGGGGACCCCAATGGGTGAACCCACCGTAACGGTGACCGAACTGCTCACTTGACAATCGCCGATTACCCCGTCCACCTGGTAGGATATGGTCTCCGCTGGCGTCACCGTGGTGATGGCTTGGTCCGTGTCAGACAGGTAGAAAGAGGGCGACCAAGTGTAGCCGTATACAGGATCACCCCCCACGACTTCAAGCTGAGCAGACGCCCCGGATACCAGGGTGTGGTTGCAACAAGCGTCCATCGTCACCCCATCGCCTTCGAGCTCCACGTACATCGCGCACAAGGTGTCTGACGGGTCGTGTGCTGTGCCAATGAGCAAGAAGTACTCCGTGTCGTGCATCAACGTCGAAGACTCCCAGACCAGGTCGTCCGTACCTGTCACACAAGGGCCCATGGAAGTGAGCACCGAAAAGTCACACGGGTCACCAGCAGCAGAGACCACCACGGCGGACAGGGTGTCCGGTCCGGTCGCACCCTCACAGTTCACCTGTGAAATGCGGATTCGGGCATTGCCGGGGTCCTCGAAATTGTGGTTGGACCGAAACTTCAGAACTGCAACGTGTGTGGCGTCAATGCAATCGAAATTCAAAAAGGCACCATCGGTGATGAACACCGACGTCGGTTCTTCCGGACACAGGGTCAGGGGGTCATCACAGGACTGGGCCCGACACGGCACTGTCCAAGCCGCCAAGGTCATGAAAAGCAGGCAACTGCCGATTCTGTTCGCGTTCATGGGAGTATTATCGAAGGTAGCGGCGTCAGCGGGCCATCCTGAGACCCGACCATGTATTATCCACAACGGAAGGTGATTAAGGGACGTTGCCCCGGGGAGGCTTAATCCTCCAAGGAAATGAGGACCGCCTCCTTCTCCACGGCCGACCCTGCTTCCACGCCAATGGATGAAACCACACCTGCGGCTCCGGCGCGCAGCACATTTTCCATTTTCATGGCTTCCAACACCAACAAGGCTTCGCCCTCTTCCACAGTCTGCCCCTCTTCGACCAGGATTTCCAGCACTTTGCCAGGCATGGGCGCGCGCAGCTCCAATGCCTGGGTATCGATGTCCTCATCGATGCCCATGCGCTCCATGAGGACTTCCCGCAGGTTCCGTACTTGCCAATGATCGGACACGCCGTCCACCCTGACCTCCCAGCGTCCTCCACTCAAAGGGAGAACCGAAACCCGGTGATTGCGAAGGCCTGTGCGCACCCACCACTGTCCGCGTTCGTCGCGGTAAACCCTTGACTCTGGGTCGGATGCCGGCATTTGCTGGCCTTGGGTGTCCAAGTATTGGGCCATGGTGCAATTTACCTCTGCCCAAGCCCGAAATTGCGCTCCATGGCAGGTTTGTATGTGCACGTTCCTTTTTGCGCCCAGGCTTGCTCCTACTGCGACTTCCATTTCACCACCCAACTGTCTGACCGGGATGCCATGGTGAATGCGCTGGTGGCAGAACTGGAATCCATGCTTCCCGAATGGAGGGACCAGACCTTTCACACCCTCTATTTCGGAGGGGGCACGCCCAGTGTATTGGGGCCGGAAGCCATTGAAAGGATTGCCCAGACCGCTTTCAAAAATGCCCATTGGGAACTGGAGGAATGGACACTGGAAGCCAATCCGGAAGACCTGGGGCCCGCAGTGCTCCAACACTACCGGAAGATGGGCATCCACCGCCTCAGCATCGGGGTGCAAAGCTTCGACCCGGACGTACTCGTTTGGATGAAGCGAATACACGGGGTGGGGCGCGCAGAAACCGCCATTGAAGATGCCGCCCAATGCGGATTCGACCACCTGTCCGTGGACCTCATGTATGGCCTGCCCGTGGGCTTCGAGAAACGCTGGATTCAGGACATAGAAAAGGCCTGCGAACTCCCCGTGGATCACCTGAGCTGCTATATCCTCACAGCTGAGCCTCGAACCCTTTACGGACACCAACTTTCAAAAGGCGAGCGCAAGGAGCCCGAAGAAGAGAGGGTGGTGAGCGAATACTCCACGCTGTGCGAGCTCTCTAGAAAAGCGGGGTTTGAGCATTACGAGGTATCGAATTTTGCCAGGCCCGGTGGCCGGAGTCGGCACAACTCTTCCTATTGGGAGGGCACACCCTATCTGGGAATTGGCCCGGGTGCACACAGCTACAAAGGACACACCCGGTGGTGGAATGCGCGCTCCAATGCACAGTACCTCAAGCACGCGGCAAAGGGCACCCTCAAGGAACAGCGGGAAACAGAGCACCTGGACGCCGCAGCCCGTTTCAACGAGTCCCTCATCACAGGGCTTCGGCGCACCGAGGGAATCGACCCTTCGGTGGTTCTGAGTCGAACGGGGCTGGCGTTGAATCAGGGGGTGAACGACGCCATAAACCGGGGAGACTGCG
>JAURDB010000108.1 GCA_030828175.1 Flavobacteriales bacterium | reverse complement strand
CCGGAGATGAAATTCATCACGGCAGCAGCTCCGCCAGGGAACTCAGCGGAAACCACTTCCGATGAGGTGTCCAGGGTGTCATCTTGGGGGGCCTCAGCCTCTGCTTCTCCACTGGCACAGGAAGAAATCACGAGGGCACAGCATGCGGCGAGGCACATGCCAAACAGGGAACGGGTGAATCGAGTCATGGGTCGAAATTAAGAATCCTGCGGTCAACCGATGCGTTGCAATGCGGCAAGTGTGGACGTGATATCAATGTCGTGTCCGCCGGGATATGTATGTCGGAAAGAACCATCCGGGGAGCCCCCGAGTTTGCGCCATTCCTCTTCCGAGGTGGCAAAACCCGCATCGAGCGAATCAATGTAGGCATCTTGGCTTCCAGCGATGAGTTGCAGGGGCGGAGCTTGCTTCAGCAAATCCGCCTGGTCGGGGAGGTCAGGGGGGATGATACCGCTGTGGGCGATGATGCCTTGCCAGGATCCAGGTCCACCTTCTCCCAAAGCGAGCCATCGGAAGGCCGTAGCGACCCCTTGTGAGAATCCCAGCAGGACTTGGGGCAAACGCTCCTCGGATTCCATTCGTTCCTTGCGCAGCAGATCCAGATAACGGACGTAGTCTGTAATGTCGGTGATGCGGTCCTCTTTGGTCATCCAACTGGCTCCTACACGACCGGAAAACCCCTGGAGGTAGAATCGGTGGGGCCCTTCAGGCGCTACCACTTGCCATCCCGCATCTGCAGCCGGCTGGAATTTCCGAATGAAGTACTCCGCGAGCTGGCCATAACCGTGCAGCACATATAAGGCGCCTTTCAGCGGTACTACAGCGGGTTCAAGGGTCCAAAAACGAGCCGTTCGGGGAACCTCGATCCTCTGCAGTTGGGCCTTGGGCTGTGGCATTACCAGGTCAGGTTCAAAGCTGCCGCACCAAAGGCCGGGCAGAAAACGGAATCGACGAAGAGTCCATCCGGCTGGCCGATGAGGGCTACCTCGAGATCGCCGCCCCACGTCATCCAATGGTCACCATACATCAAACAGGACCACGATGAATCGGCCCCGACTCCTTCCAATACGATGGGGTCGGTGGGGCAACAGGCGCAGTCAAAATCTTCGCCCAGATTGAACTGCAACCTGTCCGTGCTGTCCTCCGGAGCCACGCTCGCGAGGTTGACATGCAGGGTGCACACAGGGTACATGCCCAATTCAAGTGGGTAGGGTTCATTGGGGTACAGGTCGTCGGGGTCCAATGTCCCCGAGGCCGGGAAATGTCGGTCCGCTTCTGCCATCCAACGCAGACTGAAACTGCTGCGCCGCGGGAACTCCACAGAGAATTGCCCCATCTCATCGGATTCTGCCTGGGCGATGACAGCCTCGGCTTGCAACGCGCCGTCTTCCACTGCCCTTTCGTGCAGGGTAAAGTCCAACCCAGACAAGACGGCCCGGTTCGGCAATGTGAGCGCCTGTCCGTCCACCCGCAAGCTCATGCCCTCACTGCGGCGTTCGCAACCCGCAACGAGCAACATGACCAGTGACAGCGCAATGCAAGGGGTAAAGCAACGGCGGGACATCATCCAATGACTTCGAGCTTGGCGAATTTGAGCAGCAGTTGCTTTTGGCCTGCAGAAGGGAAGAAGACCGTGGCTTTGACGTTCGGAGCCTCTCCTTCGAGCTTCAACACCTTGCCTTTCCCAAACCGGGCGTGCTTCACTTCGACGCCGGCCTCTATGCCGCCCACGGCGGTGCCTGAAGCAGGCGATGACGCCGGAGCCCCGCTGGTTGCCGTCCGGGTGTCGGATACTTTTCGCATGCCCGGTTTCGGCGGCGCTCCGCCGCTTCGGGCCGAGGGCATGGGCTTGTAGAAGGACGAGCGCGCCGCATTGAAATCGAACGGCTCCGGCCTGCGCGCATCCACCACCGGGAGGTTGAGGTATTGCTCGTCGACTTCCTCGATGAACCGGGAGGGCTCATTCTGCTGCAATTGACCCCAACGATAACGGGTCAAGGCATAGCTCAGCGTTGCCTTTTTTTCCGCCCGGGTGAGCGCAACGTAGAAAAGGCGGCGCTCCTCTTCCAGCTCTTCGCGGGTGTTGAGCGCCATTTGACTGGGAAACAGATTCTCCTCGAGCCCTACGATATATACGTATGGGTATTCCAATCCCTTCGCCGCGTGAATGGTCATGAGGGAGACTTTGTTGTCGTCCCCGTCATCCTGGTCAGCGTCCGTAAGCAGGGCCACATCAATGAGGAAGTCACCCATGGTCCGCACCGCATCCGGAGCAGCCGGGTCCACTTGATCTGAGAACTCCTTCATGCCGGCGAGCAGCTCCTCCACGTTTTCATAACGGGCAACGCCTTCCGGAGTTTTGTCCTTATGCAATTCCCGGAGCAGTCCGGTATGCTGGGCAATGTGGTGACCAAGATCAAAGGCCGAGGCCGTTTCCAGTTTCGTGGCAAATCCCTCGATCATGGTGCCGAAGTCCTGCAGCTTGCCCCAAGCGGCCCCTTTCAGGTCTTCGGGCTTGCGCATGGGGTCGCGCAAAACGTCCCAGATTGAACACTCGTGGTTTGCGGCCGCCACCGTCAGCCGGTCCATCGTGGTTTTTCCAATGCCCCGTGCGGGATAGTTGACCACCCTCTTGAAGCCTTCGTCATCGGAGGGGTTGGCCACCAGCCGGAAGTAGGCGATCAGGTCCTTGATTTCCTTGCGCTGATAAAAGCTCAATCCGCCATAGATGCGGTAGGGCACGTTCCGTTTGCGCAGCTGCTCCTCGAAGGATCGGCTCTGGGCGTTGGTGCGGTAGAGGATGGCGAAGTCGCTGTTCTCTGCCTGCCTGCGCGATCGGGTGGTGAGGATGGCGTCCGCCACGAAGCTGCCCTCGTCGTTGTCGCTCAGTGCACGGTGCACATCGATTTTTTCCCCCTCGTCATTGCCTGTCCAAACTTCTTTGCGGATTTGGTCCTGGTTCTTCGCAATCACCGCATTCGCCGCCTCCACGATGTTCTTCGTGCTGCGGTAGTTCTGCTCCAGCTTGTAAACGACGCAATCTGGGTAGTCGCGCTGGAAGTTCAGGATGTTCTGGATGTTGGCTCCCCGGAAGCTGTAGATGCTCTGCGCGTCGTCGCCTACGACGCATACGTTTTCCCGCGCTGCCCCCAGCTGGCGGATGATCATGTATTGGGCGAAGTTGGTGTCCTGGTACTCATCGACCAGGATGAAGGCGAACTTCTGCTGGTATTTGTGCAACAGGTCCGGGAAATCGCGGAGCAGGACGTTGGTCTTGAAGAGCAGGTCATCGAAGTCCATGGCGCCTGAGCGCTGAAGCCGGGCATCGTAACGGGCGTAGATCTCGGCGATGCGGGGTCGTCCTGCTTGTTGGTCCTCACCGACGATGTCGGGGTTTCGGGCGTAGTCAGCCGGGCCGATGAGGTTGTTCTTGGCCCCGGAAATGCGGCCGTGGATGGAATTGGGCTTGTAGAGTTTGTCGTCGAGCCCCAATCCCTTGATCACATCCTTGATGACGCTGCGGCTGTCCTGCGTGTCGTAGATGGTGAAGTTGGAGGGGAAGTTGATGCGTTCGCTCTCGATCCGCAGGATGCGGGCAAAGACACTGTGGAAGGTGCCCATCCAGATGTTGCGCGCTTCTGAATCACCGACGATGCGACCGATGCGGTCCTTCATTTCCCGTGCCGCCTTGTTCGTGAAGGTGAGGGAAAGGATGGAGAAGGGGTCGACACCCTGGTCAATGAGGTGGGCGATGCGGTGGGTGAGCACCCGCGTCTTGCCCGAACCTGCTCCGGCGACCACCATCATGGGGCCTTCCACATGACCGGCGGCGGCCTTCTGCGCCTCATTCAATCCTTCCAGCATCTGCATTTTTCAAATGTAGCGGGATTGGCTTCCAACACATTGCCACCCGTGCACCCAGTTAAGTGAAATGAACTGCACAATTACATGTTGGAATTCCCGGCATTTCACGTAGTTTTGCACCCCCGTTGAAAAATGGGGCAGTGGGCTTTTTGTCCCTGAATGATTGAAAACGACGCCATTAACAAGCAATGCCGACGATCCAACAGTTGATCCGAAAAGGCCGTACGGACAAGGTGTATACCTCAAAGTCCGCTGCACTCGACTCCTGCCCCCAGCGCCGGGGTGTGTGTGTGAGGGTCTACACGACTACACCGAAGAAGCCGAACTCCGCCATGCGGAAGGTGGCACGTGTGCGTTTGACCAACGGTAACGAGGTCAACGCCTACATCGGTGGAGAAGGGCACAACCTTCAGGAGCACAGCATCGTGCTGGTCCGTGGAGGACGTGTGAAGGACCTCCCGGGTGTCCGCTACCACATCGTACGTGGTGCGTTGGACACCGCTGGTGTGGAAGGCCGCAACCAGCGTCGTTCGAAGTACGGAACCAAGCGCCCCAAGAAGTAATCCGATATGCGCCGTAGACAAGCCAAAAAGCATCCGCTGATTCCGGATCCGCGGTTCAACGACACCGACGTCACGTATTTCGTGAACAACCTCATGCTCAAGGGTAAGAAGAACACTGCCTTTGACATTTTCTACACCGCGATCGACAAAGTGACCGAGCGCACGGGAGAGGATGGACTCGAGCAGTGGAAGCAGGCCGTTGACGCTGTGACTCCCAACGTAGAGGTCCGCAGCCGCCGTGTAGGTGGAGCTACCTTCCAGATTCCACAGCCCATTCGCGACAGCCGCAAGCGCAGCATGGCCGTGAAGTGGATCATCAGCTACGCCCGACTCCGCAACGAAAAGACCATGGCCGACCGTTTGGCGGCAGAAATCATCGCGGCAAACAAAGGCGAAGGCGCCACCTTCAAAAAGAAGGAAGACACCCACCGGATGGCAGAAGCCAACAAGGCTTTCTCCCATTTCCGCTTCTGACCACGACACACCCACCACACCACCTCCGAAATCATGTCCAAGAGGGACCTCAATTTCACGCGCAACATTGGCATCATGGCCCACGTCGATGCTGGCAAGACCACTACGACGGAGCGCATTCTGTACTACACGGGTATCTCCCACAAGATTGGAGAGGTGCACGATGGTGCTGCGACGATGGACTGGATGGAGCAAGAACAAGAGCGCGGCATCACGATTACGTCGGCTGCCACCACTTGTTTTTGGAAGTTCGAAGACCAGGACTACCGCATCAACATCATTGACACGCCAGGTCACGTGGACTTCACCGTAGAGGTGGAGCGCTCTTTGCGTGTGCTCGACGGAGCAGTGGGTCTCTTCTGCGCCGTTTCAGGTGTGGAGCCACAATCAGAAACCAACTGGGGCCTGGCAGACAAGTACAAGGTGCCCCGCATCGGCTTTGTGAACAAGATGGACCGCTCCGGTGCAGACTTCTTCAATTGCCTCGATCAGATTCGTGAGATGTTGGGTGCCAATCCCGTGCCGCTTCAAGTGCCCATCGGTGCTGAAGATGACTTCACGGGCGTCGTGGACCTGCTGACAGGCAAGGCCATGGTTTGGAACGAGGAGGACATGGGTATGACCTGGACGGAAATTCCCGTGCCGGATGATCTCGTGGCTACCGTCGAAGAGTACCGCGAGAAGCTCGTGGAATCCGTCGCCGAGCAGGACGATACTTTGATGGAGAAGTTCTTTGAGGATCCGGACAGCATCACAGAGCAGGAGTTGGTGACGGCCATCCGCAAGGCGACCATCGCCATGACCATTACTCCGATGTTGTGCGGTTCTGCCTTCAAGAACAAAGGAGTGCAGACCATGCTTGACGCTGTCATGCGTTACCTGCCCTCTCCCTATGACATCGGAGAGATTGTCGGCATGAACCCTGACAACGAGGAGCAGCAAGTGGTGCGCCACAGCGACCCGGAGGAGCCCTTCTCAGGCCTCGCCTTCAAGATCGCTACGGACCCCTTCGTGGGCCGTCTGTGCTTCGTGCGCGCATACTCCGGCATCCTGCCTGCGGGTAGTTACGTGAAGAACACGCGCAGCGACAAGAAGGAGCGGATCAGCCGCATCTTCCAGATGCACTCCAACAAGCAGAACCCGATTGACCAGCTCGAAGCCGGTGACATCGGCGCTGTGGTCGGCTTCAAGGACATCCGTACGGGCGACACGCTCTGTGCCGAGGGCCATCCGATCACCCTGGAGAGCATGACCTTCCCGGATCCGGTCATCGGAATCGCCATCGAGCCGAAGTCCCAAGCGGACATCGACAAGCTGAGCAACGGACTTTCAAAGCTTTCAGAAGAGGATCCCACTTTCCGTGTGCACACGGACGAAGACAGCGGCCAGACCGTCATCTCTGGAATGGGTGAGCTTCACTTGGACGTTCTTGTTGACCGCCTCAAGCGCGAGTTCAAGGTTGAGTGCAACCAGGGCCAGCCTCAGGTTGCCTACAAGGAGGCCATCTTCGGGGAGGTTCAACACCGCGAGGTATACAAGAAGCAGTCTGGCGGTCGCGGTAAGTTCGCGGACATCATTGTGAAGATTGGTCCGTCTCCCAGCCCGGAGGAGGAAGGTCTCGTGTTCAAGAACTCCGTAAAGGGCGGTAACGTCCCGAAGGAGTTCGTTCCTTCCGTGGAGAAGGGATTCAAGGATGCCATGGTGACCGGTGTGCTCGCAGGCTACCCGATGGACAGCATGTCCGTCGAGCTCCTGGACGGCTCGTTCCACGCAGTGGACTCCGACCAGCTGTCCTTTGAGCTTGCAGCCAAGATGGCGTATCGCAATGCCATCAAGGGTTGTAACCCCAAAATCCTCGAGCCCATCATGTCTTTGGAGGTTCGGACTCCCGAAGAGAACATGGGTGACGTGATTGGCGACCTCAACAAGCGCCGTGGAATGGTTGAAGGCACCGACGAGCGCGGTGGCAAGACCATCATCAAGGCGAAGGTGCCCCTGAGTGAAATGTTCGGTTACGTGACCGACCTGCGTACGCTGACCTCAGGTCGTGCGGACAGCAGCATGACGTTCAGTCACTACTCCGAGGCTCCGAGCAATGTATCGGAAGCCGTGATCGCAGAGGCCCAAGGCAAGTAATAGAAGAAGAGATGGCCCAGAAAATCCGCATCAAGCTCAAGAGCTACGACCACAACTTGGTCGACAAGTCTGCCGAGAAGATCGTGAAGACGGTCAAGTCGACGGGCGCCGTTGTCAGTGGACCCATTCCGCTGCCGACGCACCAACGCATCTACACGGTGCTGCGTTCGCCGCACGTGAACAAGAAGTCGCGTGAGCAGTTCGAGCTCAGCGCATATAAGAGATTGCTGGATATCTACAGCAATTCGTCCGCTACGGTCGACGCGCTGATGCGCCTCGAACTCCCCAGCGGTGTTGAAGTTGAAATCAAAGTC
>JAURDB010000107.1 GCA_030828175.1 Flavobacteriales bacterium | reverse complement strand
CGGTTCATTGAACGGCATTCTGGAAGTGACACCGCATCTCGGTGCCTATGTCCGAGGCGCTCTGGATTTTGAATACGGAGGAACCCGTGAATCACTCCGCATGCTCTCTGTCGGTGCCCAGCTGGATGGTTTTTTCAATCGCATCAGCATCATGGCCGAGGATTTCAACCAGAACAATCGATTGTATTTCACATTGTTCGCCCATTGGACCATGGGCCGGCAGAAGTTCAAGACATGACGCAGGTACCTCCTTCGACATCCGGAAAAGGGGACAAGCCCCGTCGCACCAAGCCTCCTTGGTTGAAGGTCAAATTGCCCACGGGTGAGGCGTACCGGAAGGTTCGCGGACTGGTAAGCGAACACAAGCTGCACACCATTTGTGAGAGCGGGAATTGCCCCAACATGGGCGAATGCTGGGGTGAGGGTACGGCGACGTTCATGATTTTGGGAAATGTGTGCACGCGCTCTTGCGGTTTTTGCAACGTTTCCACCGGCCGTCCAGAAGCGGTGGATCCCTTCGAGCCGGGCAGGGTGGCACAGAGCGTGAAGCTCATGGAAGTGAAGCACGCAGTCATTACCTCTGTGGACCGGGATGACCTGTCCGATGGAGGGTCGGAAATCTGGGCGCAGACGGTCCGGGCCATTCGCCAGCAAAGCCCTGGGACCACCATGGAAACCCTCATTCCGGACTTTGCCGGGAAATGGGAAAACCTCCAAAAAATCATCAACGTGGCACCCGAGGTGGTATCCCACAACCTGGAAACCGTGCGCCGTCTGACCAAACAGGTGCGGATACAGGCCAAGTACGACCGAAGCCTGGAGGTGCTCATGCGCCTGCGCAGAGCGGGCATCCGAACCAAAAGCGGCGTCATGCTCGGCCTCGGAGAATCTGTAGACGAAGTGAGAGAAACCATGGAGGACTTGCGTTCGGTGGACTGTCAGGTGCTCACCCTGGGTCAATACCTGCAGCCGACACCCAAGCACCTGCCCGTGGCCGAGTTCGTTCACCCCGATGTTTTCGGCATGTTGCGGGAAGAGGGACTGGCCATGGGCTTCATGTTTGTGGAGAGCGGTCCGCTGGTGCGTTCGAGTTACCACGCCGAAAAGCACGTCATCTGAGTGCTGGAAGGGCCGGTTCATGCCCTTTCGAAGGCGTGATGCACCCAGTCGTCGAACCCATGCGGTCCAGCTGGTGTTCATGCATTAAATTCCGCCTTCCTACGAAGGGAACCGAATCACGATGAAGAATACCGTCTTCCTGTCCGCCATCGCCTGCAGCCTCTGTGCGCTGGCGTTTCTCCAAAATCAACCCAGCGAAGCGGCGCTTTACGCACCGCGTCAAGCAGAAGCTGTTGAGCCCGTTCAGGACGCTTCGGGAATGGAGCAATTGCTGCTTGCCCTCCGCGGCGACATTGAAACTGGAGAAATGAACCACGAAGGGCTGCGCCAATTGGGTGAGCGCACCCGGCAAATGGCAGCTGTTCAGTCCGCTCAACGCAGTTCGGGCAGCCACTACTGGAATGCCATGGGGCCAGACAACGTGGGCGGACGCACCCGTTGCATCTTGGCTGTCAACGAACTCCAGCTCATCACGGGCGGTGTGAGTGGCGGACTCTGGCGCTCTTGGAACAAGGGCGACAATTGGGAGCGCATCAGCAGTTTCCCTTCCGCCATGGTCGGTTCCATTGCCATGGCAGGCAACGGAGATCTCTACGTCGGAACCGGAACGCAGTTTGACGGCGTGAGCGGTGTAGGTGGTTCCGGCTTCCGGGGCGACGGCGTCTACCGTTCCACAGACAACGGTGAGACCTGGAACCGCGTTGAAGGCACAGATCCCGGCCTCTTCGACGGCGGAGACTGGAGTGCGACCGATGCATTGGTGGCAGACCCCAATGTCCCCAACCGCGTGTGGTATGGCGGCATTCAGGGCATCGGTTACTTCGAAAACGGCGTGGTTACCGAAGATGCCATCGACGGCATCGCAGGTTCGTCGACGGTGCAGGACATCGAAATCGCGGCCGACGGAAGCTACATGTTGATCAGTGCAGGCAATGGGCGGGTATATCGCTCAACGGATTTCAGCTCAGCCACTTCCGTGTCTGGAAGCCAGAATGACCCCGTCATACAACAGGGTTTCGGCCGCTGTCGGGTGGCGATCAGCCCGGACGACAGCCAGCATGCTTATGCGCTGCTCGCGACCTCCGGCAGTCAATTTGGTGGTGTGTTCCACAGTGGAGATGCAGGTGTGACCTGGGAAGAGATTTGGCCCGATGGCGTCGAGGGATACGACATCTGCCCAACCAACAACCAAGCACGTTATGACTTGGCGCTGGGCGTCAAGAAGGGCGATCCCGAAATGGCTTTCGTAGGGGGCCAGGCCCTGTGGAAGTGCGGACCTTCCTATCAGGCCGAGCAAGCAGCCACCATGTACGGTGGAGCGGCGAACCCGTTCTACGTGCATGCCGACGTTCACGAAATTATCTTCACGCCAGGCGGTACGATGTATGTTGCCGGTGACGGTGGCATTTTCCGCAGCGAGAATGGGGGATCGACATACACCGCTTGCAACCGCGGCCTCCAATTGACCCAGTTCTACGGCATTGCCTACGGTCCGACCAGCGAGGCCATCGGTGGTTCCCAGGACAATGGCACTTCCTTGATTCCCGGCAACGGTGCCTTCTTCAACGACCTCGATGCGGCAGACGTGTTCGGCGGTGATGGATTTGACTGCGCCATTTCACAGGCTACCGGCCTGCAGGAGGGCGTTCCCTTCTTCGCCACTTCACAGAACGGCGTGCTCGGTCGTGGCTTCTACGTTCAGGGCGCTCCGTTCACCCAAGCCGGCGATTTCTGGGACGAGTGCCTGGTCGATTTGATCGCGGATGGCGCCTCGACGACGTTCTACACGTGCATGAACCTCTACGAGGACTTCAATGACGAGAACAGCGGCATGACCGTGCCGCTCGTGAATCCTTATGACGAGACCATTGAGGACAGCACGTTCACGTTGGAAACAGCCAACCTCAACCGTCCCTTCGAGTACACTTTGGAGGCGCCCTTGCGCTACTGGGACGTGCTCATCCGCCCCGAAATCATCTCTGAGACGGGACCGGTGGAGAACACGGAGTACCCCTGGCTGGATGACCAGGACCTCAGCGTCATTTATGACTGCGATGAGGTTGAGGTGATTGAAAATGGCGACACCAGCTTGGTGACCGTGTGCGATACCACATGGACCTATGCAGCCGATACGTTGTACGACGTGCATGAAGTGATCGAGGTGACCGACCCGTACACGACCATGACGGTCATGAGCTTCTCCGGAAGCAGCGGGCTTTGGATGACCCGAAACGGTCTGAACTTCAACGCACAGCCCCGTTGGTTCCGTTTGGGCAATGCCCCGAATGGAGGGGGTGCCAAGGGCATCGAATTCGCCGCCGGCGAGCATCCCGAGGCGGGCAACCACATCTTCGTGGCCGGTTGGGATGCCAAGCTGTACCGCTACAGCGGCCTGAACAACCTCTGGAAGCACGAAGGCGAATGCGGCACTGTGGAACAGGTCACCCGCACCGAAATCATGGCCACGGGTGCCGTGGTGACAGGAGTGGCTGTTGACGTGAACGATCCCAACCACGTGGTGGCCACGGTCGGAGGATATGGCAACGTCAGCGGAGGCAAGGTGCAAGAGACCTTCAATGCCCTCGATGCCGACCCCGACTGGACGAACATCTGGTTCGCGAGCAACAATGACCTGTCCAAGATGCCAGTCTACGACGTGATCATTGACCAAGGAGATGCTTCGGGACAGACCATTCTGGTTGGAACGGAGCACGGAGTATGGCAGACCGTGGATGGTGGCGAGAACTGGACCGTGGAGAACCTCGGTATGGTGGCCAACGCAGACGACGTGGCCAGCCCGGTCTTCTCCATGGAGCAGCAGTGGCACATGCCGATGGAGTGGTCCCAAGTGACCAACAACGGCGCCATTTATGCCGGAACACATGGCCGGGGCATCTTCCGCAGCGACACTTATCTCGGTACGGACGAGACGCCGTTTGCTGAGGCTGTCAACCAAAGGAACCTGCTCGTCTACCCCAATCCCGCCGAGGGAGAGGATGTCACCGTCAAGCTTGGGGAGGGGTGGTCACAGCCCATACTGCGCGTATTTGACATCAATGGCCGCCCAGTTCGCACTGTATCGCCCCAAGCTACGGCAGGTGGTCAAGTGCGCATCTCTGTGGGCGACCTCGCTCCGGGCCTCTACATCATTTCTGCCGAGGAAGGCGGCCAGGTGGAGAGCGTCCGCGTGATCGTGCGCTGATAGAGCCTACAAGACTTTTGAAACCGCCGCTTTCCTTGTGATGGCGGCGGTTTTCTTTTGCTCCAGTTTGTCCCGTTTCGTCGGTTCAGGATGGGTCACCAGCGGTGCAGGTGGGCTCCTTTTTCATCCACCGTCACATAGGTGCGGTGGTGAAGCCAATCGCCACAATTCAGGTACCGGGATTGCATTTGTCCATCGCTCGACGTGACCTCGAGGTCCAAGGGCAGATGGCGGTGGCCGAAAATGAAGCCGTCATAGGCCTCGCCACGGTCCAAGACCTGGCGACAATGGTGGTACAGCCATTCGCCTTCGGGTCCGTCATAGCGGGCCTCGGCTTCCGCTCCAGAGGCGCGGCTGTCGCGACTCAAGTGCGCCCCGAGCGCAAAGGCGAAGTTGGGGTGGAGGCGGGCAAAAGCCCACCGGGCTGCTGAATTCCTGAACAGCCGTTTCAGGGCTTTGTACTTGCGGTCTCCCGGTCCGAGTCCATCACCGTGTCCCACGAGATAGCGTTGGCCGCCGTAATGGATGTCCACAGGGTCGGCATGAACCTGGACCCCGATTTCATCAGCGAGGTAACCCTGCGTCCACATATCGTGGTTCCCCAGGTGCCAATGGACCTCAAGGCCACTGTCGGTAAGCTCTCCGATCCGACCCAGCAAGCGGACTGCTCCTTTTGGGACCACGTGTTTCCATTCGAACCAGAAGTCAATCAGGTCGCCGACAAGGTGCAGGGCCTCACCTTGGCTCCCTACTTCATCCAACCACCGCAGAAAGTCGCGTTCTCGCTCCCTCGAGGCAGAGGCATCAGGCGCACCGAGGTGCAGGTCGGAAGCGAAGTGAAGGGCCATGGAGAGGGGCTCAGAGCAATTGCTCGAGTTCAGCTTCAAGCTGGCTGCCCCGCAGGTGCGTGGCGACTACGGTACCGTCCTTGTCGATGAGGATGGCGTGTGGTATGCTGCTGATGCCGTAGAGGCCGGTGACCACACTGTTCCAGCCGCGAAGGTCACTGATGTGGTTGGGCCAAATCAGACCGTCTTGGTCGATGGCACGCTGCCATTTGGAGACATCCTTGTCCAACGAAACGCTGAACACTTCAAAACCCTTGTCCTTGTATGCATTCCAAGCGCGCACAACATTGGGGTTTTCCCTGCGGCAAGGGCCGCACCAGCTGGCCCAGAAATCGACCAGGACCACTTTGCCCCTCAGGTCGGACAAGGAGCGCTCCTTGCCGGAAGGGTCGTTCAGAGCGATGTCCGGCATGGCCATGCCCGGCTTGATGAGGTCGTTCCGACGGGACGTTGTCTGGCGCGGCTTGGGCTGTTTGGAAACGCGTTGCGAAAGGTTGGCGTGGGCCTTGCTGTGCCCCATCAGAGCGCGCGTACTGTCGATGACTTGCTGGGCCAAAGCGCGGTCCGCAGAAAGGTCGAGGTGCTCGAGCGCCATCAGGCCAATGGGGTCGGTCTTGTGATCGCGGACTGTCTTTCGCACGTAGTTGGTCAACCGCTCGCGCATGGCGTCATAGTCTTTCTTTCCCTCGATTTGCTCTTGAACCGTTTCACCGGAGCTGGCCTGCTGCTTGGCGGTGGTCATGGAGTCTGTCATGGCCATGACGTCAGAAATGAATCCGGTGAACCCTGCGGTCCAAGCATCGCCTGTGACGGAAAGGTCGGTCACCAATCCCGGCTCCTCAGGCAGGGTGCCTTCCACCCGCAATGAGGAGAGCGAATCTCCAATCATGAAAAAATGGCTTTCTCCCACATTGATTCGGTAGACATCCAGCGCCATTCCGGCCAAGGCGTCGGATCCAATCGCAAAGCGGCCAGACCCGTCTGCCTGGACAGTATCTACTTCTGAGAAACCGCGCGGACCGAGAACCGCGAGGCGGACATCGGCGTTCTCGGCGCCAGACAGGGTCCCGGAGACCCCTGAGGAGTCACTGCTGCAGCCTGCAACACAAAGTGCGAAAAAGGAAATCAGAATCAAGACCGGAAAGGAGGGCCGGAGGGAGCGGAAGGGTATGGCAGCCATGGGTCAAATATCCGGCTCGGCGGCCGAAGCTTCAACCCGTGCTTCGATGGAAGTCAACAGCGACTGCAGGGCATCCTCGTCCCACCACTTGACTTGCATCCCCATCACCAGCAATGGAAGCTCTTGTGCGCCTTCCATGGCGCGGATTCGGGAAGCGTCCTTTTCCGTGGTGACGATGGCATCGGCGGGTGTGGTCGGATTGGCCAGTGACGCCTTCCATTCCTCCAATTCGTTGGGGGTGAAGACATGGTGGTCGGAGTAGGCATAGTGATGAATCACCTTGCAGTTTCGCGACAGACTGGATTCAAATTGAAGGGGGTGGGCGATGCCGGAGACGGCGATGCAAGCCCGAGGCCAGGCGGCATAGCGCTTCGTGTGCAGGCTCCGCAGTCCGTCCACCATGGTTCCGGTGTGGAGGAGCAGCTGATCGGGGCGAAGCCGCAGTCGGTGCCGCCACAGGCGGAGGTCCCCTTTCGTGAGAACATCGCTGCAGCGCGTGAGAATGACAGCGTCGGCAGCGCGCAGGCGCTCAGGCAAGTCGCGCAACCGGCCCCGAGGCAGAAAATGGTCCTTGTCAATCGGCTGTGTCGTGTCGGCCAGCACGATGGAGTAGGTGGGGTTTAACCTGCGGTGCTGAAACCCATCATCGAGTATGACGGCATCTGCCGTACCCGATTCGCCAATGTCCTTCAAGCCTGCCAGTCGGTCTTCCGAAACCGCAACCGTAGAGCGGGGGAACCGCCGCGCCAGTTCAAGGGGTTCATCGCCATAGGTCTCGGGAGTCCCATCGCGCTCCACCCGCAGATAGCCTTTCGTTTTGCGGCCATATCCACGAGAGAGAATGGCCCAGCGGCGCTGAGGCTGTCGGTCCAGCAGAGCTTGCATGAGGGCGATGACATGCGGCGTCTTTCCGGTTCCTCCGACGGTGACGTTGCCGAGTACAACGGTGGGAAGTGCACCTCCCCGGGAACGCAGCAATCCGTTGTCGTAGGCGAAATGTCGGACGGTCACC
>JAURDB010000106.1 GCA_030828175.1 Flavobacteriales bacterium | reverse complement strand
TCCACGTTCGACCGAAATGGAGGGAGACGTGCTCGGCAGTGGGCACGACCACCATCAGGTTCGGGCCGATCCGCCACGGGCCCTCAGCGCCACTGGCCTTCCAGATCGGGAAGTACGACGACTTCACCAACACGAACACCAATGTGGTCACCCACCCCATCTACCGCCGGGGCTATGTGGGCATTGCACGGGCCTGCGCCCTGCTCGACCTGACGGAGATCGAATCGGACAGGGTATCGGAGTACAAGGCCCAGGCCCAGTTCCTTCGCGCGTACTACCACTTCGATCTGTTCCGCCACTTCGGTCCGATCCCCGTGGTGAACCGCAGCCTGGCTCCGAGCGACGTGGACCTGGAACGCAACACCCTTTCCGAGGTCATGCAACAGATTGTGGACGACTGCGAGGCCGCCATCCCCTTCTTGCCGGAGGTGCCGCCTTCGGGCCAGGAAGGCCGGGTCACCAAAGGCGCGGCGTACGCCCTCATGGGCAAGGCCTACCTCTACTGGGCAGACCTGAAGAACGACGACCCCGCACTGTTCCAGCAGGCCGCTGACGCCTTCCAGGCGGTGGTGGACCTGGGGGTTTACCAGCTCCTCGACGACATGGAGGAGCTGTACAAGTTCGACATGCGGAACACCGCCGAATCGGTCTTCGAGATCCAGCACAATCCGCTTTGGTCCAGCGATTGGGGCTGGTTCGAAGGCGTGGACGGAAATGGCATGATCCAACTCTGCGGCGTCCGTGGCCTCTGTGCCGAGCACCCCGATTACGAGGCCGGATGGGGCTTCATGAACGTCACGCCCAGCCTGTGGAACCACTTCCTGGACGACGACACCTACCGCCGCGACGTGGCCATCATCTCCGAGGACGAACTCGCCCAGGACCTGGCCGATGCGGGCCTCAGCTGCGACCCCATCATTGACCTGACCCAGATCAACCCCGTGGACCACACCGGATTCTGGCAGGAGAAATACCCCAACCTCAAGGCATTTGCAGGCACCAACGTGAACGGCGGCAACGAGCACCTCACCAAGGCGCAGAACACCCACGTGTTCCGCTACGCCGATGTGCTGCTGATGCTCGCCGAAGCCCTCCACCGCGGATCGGGCGACGACGCCACCGCCATGGGCTACATCGACATCGTGCGCGAACGTGCGGCCGGCCCTGGAGACAACAGCGGCAACTTCCGCGACGCGGCTACGGTCATGGCAGAGGAAGGATGGTCGCTGCAAGACCTCATCTGGTACGAGCGCCGGGCCGAACTCGCCTGTGAAGGCGACCGTTGGTACGACCTGGTCCGTTCCGGCCGCGCCACGGCCGACCTCTTTGAAGGGGACGGCGACAAGGCTGCGAACTTCAACCAGGACCACCTCTGGTTGCCCATCGCTTTGGAAGAGACCCAACTTGCGCCCGGATTGACCACTTACCCGGATGCCTCGCTATTCAACTGATTGACAATACACCTATACATCAACCCATAACCCCTAATCAAACCCCAAATGAACAAGACGATTCAAGCACTGGGCCTGTTCCTGATGGTCAGCCTGGTCGTAGTCAGCTGCAAGAAAGATCCGGAGCCGGAACCCGCTGCAGTCATTGCCAGTTTCCAATACGCGGTAAGCGAGACGAACTGGGCCGAAGTCACCTTCACCAACTACTCAGCCAACGCCAATGCGTACACCTGGGATTTCGGTGACGGCAACACCAGTACGGACGCCAACCCGGTCCACACCTACGCAGGGGGTGGAACCTACGAAGTGACCTTGACCGCCACCGGCGACGAAGGATCCGCTTCCAAGTCCGAGTCCATCATCATCACCGATCCGAACACGGCCAACGCCTTCCTCGCAGGAACTGACGGCCGCGCTTGGTACCTCGACCGTGAGAACATCGCGTTGGGCATCGGCCCCACGATCGGCGACAACGGCTGGTGGTCCTTCGGTGGCGTGACACCCCACGGTGACCGCCCCTGCATCTTGGACGACAGCTACGTCTTCAACCCCGACGGCACCTTCGAGATGAACACCGAGGGCACGCTCTTCGTGGACGCGGACGCCAACGGGGGATGGCTCGGAGCAGACGAGAGCTGCTTCAACGAGGACGACCCCGGCGTATTCACCGGACCCAACGGTGAGGACCTGAGCGCCTTCGCCAACGGTGGCGACTACACCTACGACTTCAACACCAACGCCAACACCATTACCATCAATGGATTCGGCGCCTACATCGGCCTTTGCAACAAGACCGAGGCAGGAGACAACTACGTCCCGGTGGCGACGAAGACGTTCCAGATCATCGACATGGAGGAAGGCGATATTGCCGACCGCCTGAGCGTGGCCATCGTCGGACTCGACGGCGGATTCTCCTGGAACTTCTACCTCGTGCACTACCACAACCCGGCTGACCTTCCTCCCATCCCCTCTACCGTTCCGACCGCAGGCTTCTCCGCCACGACCGACGGATTCACGGTCAGCTTCACCAACTCCTCCTCCAACGCCACTTCCTACAGCTGGGACTTCGGTGACGGCGCGATGAGCACGGAGGAGAACCCGGTCCACACCTACGGTGCCGAGGGCAACTACACGGTGACCCTGACCGCTTCTGACGACGCTGGAAACAGCGACGACGCGTCACAAGACGTCGCGATCAGCTCCGCCACTTTCTCTCCCGAAGTGCTTTCCAGCGCGGAAGGAAAGGCCTGGAGCCTGGACGGTGAGGCCAGCTACATCGTCGGTCCTTGCCAGGGCTGCGGTGATTGGTGGGGTGGCCTTGACGCCAATGGTGTCATTGAGCGCGCCTGCCAGATGGACGACCAGTGGATCTTTTTCGACGACGGTACCATGCAGTACACCACCGAAGGCTTCGTCTGGGCAGAGAGCTACATGCTCGGCAACAACGAGTGCGTCGATGAGACCTTGCTCACGCCTCCGTTCGACGTGTTCGGTGCCGGCACCCACAGCTTTACTGCCACGGAGTCTGAGATCACGGTAAACGGCCTCGGTGCCTTCATCGGCTTCAACAAGGCGTACAACCAAGGTGAGCTCGACAACGCCGGTACCGGCACCCCCGTGGACAACATCACCTACGAGGTGTTCGACTACACCAACGTGGACGGCGTAGAGAAAGTGACCATCACGATTGACTACGGTGCCAACCCCGGAGAGGCCTACTGGACTTTCCGCCTCGTGGCCCAGTAATCAGCGCATACCGCAATGAAAAAAGGGAATCGGTCTCACGGCCGGTTCCCTTTTCTTTTGCCGAGGGTTCCTCAGCGAACCGCCTTCAGGAACCGTCCGCTGTTGACCGTCCCATCTTCGCGGCGAACGAAAACCTCGTAGATCCCGGCAGCGAATCCCGTCAGCGGGATTTTCTCCTCGATGAAGGAGGCATCCTCAAAAGTGCGTCCGTAGACCGGCCGCCCTGTCATATCGTAAATCGACAGGGTCAAGTCTTGGGGGAAGAACACCGAAAAAGCGACGGTCACCTCCCCTGCCGTCACAGGATTGGGGTAGGCCAATACCGTCTGGAATGAGGTGATACCCTGCTCCTCCAACGGGTCGTCGTATTGGAATTCCATCCAATTGAAATTGAACGGGGCTTGCGTGACCTGCACCCGCAATACATACAGGCCGGCCTCCATGTAAACTTCGCGGCTGGTCGTTTCCCAGGTCTGCCATCCACCCGTTGCAGGGAATGAAACGCCGCCGAGACCCGTGCTCTGCCCCTGCGCATTGATCAATTCCAAATCCACAGCACCAAAACTCTCCGACGCCGTGCGGAAATGGATGACATAATCCCCCGTGAAACGGACGTTGACGGCATATTCCATGTAATCGCCGGGGTCGAGATACCCGAGATTCTGTCCACCCCCATTGTCGCTCGTTGCCTCCAGCTCAACACCGGATTGGGCGCTGAATCCTTCCGCCTCGATCCAACCGGGGATGGGATAACGGAAATCGAGGTCATTGTACACATCCTCCAACGTGAACGCCGCCAAGGCTCCCCCATCGGGACCCGCGACGGAAGAACCTCCGTAAGACAACTCCAGCTCCATCGTGGCGTCCATGCTTTCCTCCACCTCGAAAACGATGACCCGGTCACTGTTCGGGTCTGCCACCATGTCCAGCAAGGTCAAAGCGTCTCCGTCGGCATACAAGGTGAAAGCCCCCACATCCTGCATCAACGGGAGCTGGAGGGGCTTGTTGAGGGTCAATCTGACGTGTTGGGCATCCTCCGTCTTGGCGTTCACGAAGTCCATCCCGACCTGTGCAGCCGGGGTCCCCGTGAAAGAAAACTTGAGGTGGGTCAGGTCAAACCCGCCTTCATCCGCCCACAGCACCAGACCAACAGGCCCCTCCTCCAGGAATACATCCTCGATGGTGACCGTCTGCCAGCCCGCACCCGAAACCGGCAGGGGCTCGTATGCCGTCACGTCCGTGCCTTCCACTTCGAAGTGGACCAAACCGGCCTCTGCTCCGACCGAAACCCGGAGATCGATGTCATACAAACCACCGGTGGCCACATCCACTGTGTACTTCATCCATTCGTCTGAAGCGATCCACCCCACCTTGTAACCGTTGCTGTGCATGGGATCCGACGAGAAGGTGATGTCCACCCCGTCATTGCGGTATTGCCAGCCAGTATTCCACTCCGTGTAGTTGCCCGAACTCACGTGGTAATTGGCCACCTGGACATCGCCATATGCCGACCCCACCGTACCCATGTCGAAATCGGTGGCGTGGATGACGCCCGGCACCTCCTGGTCCGCATGGAAGGGCACCGACGCATCGGATTGCACCTGGCGGAACATGGCGTCCACCACGCTCAATTGCTGAACGCAGTGCTCGAATTTGAGCTTCTCGGCGAGGTCCATCAATGCCGCTTCGGCATACGCGGCCGTTGGCTGCGCCGCATTGCCCCCCCAGTAGTCCAGCAGCGTCTGATATTCCGGGGACTTCTCGATGGAAAGCGGGCAGGAGATGCTCTCGATCTTCTTCAGCGGCCACCAGCTCCAGCCGATGCCCTCGCCTTCGGCCAGCGCCACCGTGCGCGTGTACCAGTCGTTGGAGTTCTCGCCGGTTTCGCCCAGGTAAAGGGGCACATTGTAAGCATTGCGCAGGCTCGTGACGAAGTTCATGGACCCCACGTCGTTGTAGCTCCAGTATTTGTGCGGCGAGTAGACCAGCTGGTCATCCCAGGGCGGGGTCAATCCCGTGAAATCATTGGCCCACCAATTGCCCTCGATGAAGATGATGTGGTCCGGGTCCACCGACCGGATGCTGTCGGTACACTGCACATAAAGATTCCGCAAGGCGACACCACCGGGCAGGTCCCAGTTGGGCTCATTGAGCAGGTCGTATCCCGCGATCCAGTCTTCGTCCACATAGTGCTCGGCCAGCCGCTTCCACAGCGCCGCCATCTTGTTCCGGTTGTCCAGGCTCTCCCACAGCGAAGGCTTGGAAGGATCGTAATCCGAAATGGCGGCGTCGTATCCCTGTCCACCCGGCGCCCCGTGCAGGTCGAGGATGACGTACATCTCATTCTGGGCACACCACGAAACCAGGCTGTCCGTCAACTGGAAACCCAGCTCGAGCCAGGTATTCTGACCCTGGACAGGCTCCTCCTCAATCGGCAGGGTGAAGAGGTTGTAATGCATGGGGAGCCGCACCGAATTGAACCCCCAGGATTTCATGGCGTCGATGTCGGCCTTTGTGACATGGTTCTGCAGCCAGGCCGCATAGAATGCGTCCGTAGCCTCCTCTCCGATCAGCTGCTCGATCTTGTTCCGAATCTCGTATTGCGCATTGGCGAATCCCGCCGTCTGCAGCATGTAGCCCTCCTGCAGCATCCAGCCGCCGAGCCCCATGCCACGCAGCAGCACAGGCTCCCCCGCTTCATTCACGATGGACGCCCCTTCGGTAGACAGCCTCTGCTGGGACCACATGGAATTCAATCCCAGGAAAAACACCAAGGACAGGGCAAAAAACCCACGCCAAACGGAAGAAGCAGGAAGCATCATTGAACCGTCAAAATACAAGCGAAACGACCTTCAACTTCCCAGCCATGGCCTGTGGTTTCTAACGGAAGTATGAAGACAGGGACCACGGGGATGAACCCTCTGAACTGCGTCCCATCGGAGAAGGCTTGGGGCTATCTTAGAGCCATCCCATGTTTGCCTTGCAATACCGCATCTTCTGGCTTTTGACCGCCACTTTCCTGCTCCTCTCCAGTTGCAACCCCGACGAAGGTCCCGTGGTGGTGCCCGAGGTCCGCTTCCCCATCGACATCGCGGCCGACGAGACCGAGGAGAACAGCGTGTTTGAATTCCCGCTGGTGCTCAATGCGTCGACCTCCCGGGACATCAAGGTGTATTACGAGACCCGGCCCATCACGGCAGAACCCGGCCTCGACTACATCCACATCCAGGACTCCCTCATCATTCCCGCCGGTACGGCGTCGGCATCCATATTCGTGGAAATCGTGGTCGATGATTTTGCCGAAGAGGACGAACAGTTTCGCGTGGTCATCACCGGCACGCAGTTCGCCTTGCAGGCCGGCGGCGTGCAGGAGGCCGTGGGCACCATTCGCAACGACGACACCATCCTGCAAGTCACGGACCAGGGCTACACTTCGGCCGACAGCTACCCGGGCATGTCATTGGTTTGGTCCGATGAATTCAACGGAGACGCCATCGACCCCAGCCACTGGACCTACGACCTCGGCGCCAGCGGATGGGGGAACCAGGAACTTCAGAACTACACCTCCAGCAGCGAAAATTCCTATGTCGCCAACGGCAACCTCATGATCGTCGCCAAGGACGAGGGAAACCAGTACACCTCGGCCCGCATGAAGTCCATCGGACTGCAGGAATTCCAATACGGCCGCATCGACGTGCGGGCGGTGCTCCCCTTCGGCCAGGGCATCTGGCCTGCCATCTGGATGCTCGGGGCCAACTTCCCCACGGCGGGGTGGCCCGCCTGCGGCGAAATCGACATCATGGAGCTCATCGGCTCACAGCCCAACATTGTGCACGGCACCGTCCACTTCGGCGCAAACTGGCAACAGCACACCTACACAGGAGACGGCACCAGCATTCCCTTTGGCCAGACCTTCGCGGACGAATTCCACGTCTTCTCCATCGATTGGGACGAAAACGGCATCACCTGGCTGCTGGACGACGTGCCCTTCTACAGCGTGGACAACGACGTCACGGGCAGCCAACCCTACCCCTTCGACAACCCCTTCTTCTTCATCGTGAACGTCGCCGTCGGCGGCCAGTGGCCGGGCTACCCCAACGCCACCACCACCTTCCCGCAGTTCATGGCCATCGACTACGTGCGGGTGTTCCAATAATGGTTCATCCAACGGCGGAAGAACCAACCCTCTACCGACCTTTTAGGTTATGTCGGTGATGTCTCTGGTCCGCACCCTCCCCCAATGCATG
>JAURDB010000105.1 GCA_030828175.1 Flavobacteriales bacterium | reverse complement strand
ATGGGGCCATCTTCGGGCAATTGACCCGACTTGACCCGCACCCAGCTTTCCGATGAGCGAGAAGTGGTCTTGATGGGGGACAACATGTGTTTTTCGTAGGGGTCTTTCGGTCCGCAACCCATCAAGAAGGGCAGAACCAGCAGTGCTGTTCCGGCGGGGGTTGTTATCGGAAAGGGGAAAGACGGTGGGAAACGCATGATGCAAAATTGAGTGGATTGGCGGCGTCAATTCGGGATTGGTACGCAATTTGCCCTCTGAGGAACGTTTGATTCCCTGCGCTATGGTATTCCCACAGAATTTTAGATGGTCCGCTTTGGCGGTTTTTTTCACGGTTTGTGCTCTTCCTGTTCTGGCCCAGGGCGCGGCTGAGCAGCCCAATGCTTCGGGACGCACCGGCTATGTCGAGCCGAAATTCCGCATGGGGCTGCATTTTCTTCCGTCCGTGGCCTGGATGGATGTCCGCGATGGAACGACCCTTTCTGACGGGAGCATCGTTCGATTCGGATTTGGGTTCACTGCGGATGTCATGTTTGCAGACAATTATGCCATCGGAACCGGCATCAATGTCTTCCGCAATGGGGGCCGTTTTTCCCACTTTGATCGCATTCAGGGAGATCCTCAGGACGTGTCCAATGACTCGACACAATTCCTGGTGCGCCGCGATCGGGTGCTGACCCAGCATTGGGTGGAGTTGCCGTTGAGTTTCAAATTCAGGACCCGGGAGATTGGTTACATCACATATTGGGGTCAGTTCGGATTGGGGCTGGGTTTGAATTTGCGCAGTACCGCGGATGATCGCTTGGATTACCTCTACCGGGAGGTGGATGCAGACCAGGGTCTTTGGGTCGAGGCTTCTGATTTGGGTGTTTTTCCGGAGGACGACCTGCCGGTGGAAGACGATGCTGCTTTGTTGCGTGCCGCCATGTTGATTGGCGTGGGCATCGAATACAACCTGAGCGGAAAGACCGCTTTGCTCCTGGGAGCGACCTTCAACAACGGTCTCTTCAATGTGGTGAGCAACCGAAATTTCGGGCCGAATCAGAAGGAAGAACACCTGTTGCCCGCTCCGGATGGCAGCCTCGATCCTGCGCTCCTGGAGGGCTATGATGTGAAAATGGTGGACAACGCCATCCTTTTGAGCTGTGGATTGTTGTTCTGATATGAAGCTTGCCTCTTCCCGCATCATCGATGCATCTGCTGCCGCCCAGTTCATCCAGGAATGGATGGAGCGGTACATCTCGACCTCCGGCCTCGAAGGTTGGGTTGTCGGCGTGAGCGGGGGCATTGACTCCGCCGTTACTTCTACGCTTGCGGCACGGACGGGAAGACCTACCACGGTTTTGCGCATGCCGATCCACCAAGCGTCGGACCAGGACCAACGCGGCGCGGATCACATCGCTTGGCTGGCATCCGGATTTGACAATGTCAGCGTGTTGAATGTGGACCTCACTCCGTCATTCGACGGATTGTCCGAGGCGTTGGCCCAAGCTTCGGGCGGGCCGTTTGGAGGCCTGTCTTTGGCCAATGCGCGGGCGCGGCTCCGGATGACCACCCTCTATGCGGTGGCAGCCGAGCGGCGGGCACTCGTGGCCGGCACCGGCAACAAGGTGGAGGACTTCGGAGTGGGCTTTTACACCAAGTATGGCGATGGCGGCGTGGACCTCAGTCCGATTGCGGATCTGCTGAAGAACGAGGTTTACGCCGTCGGGCGCGTCCTCGGGGTGGGAGAGGCGATCCTGAATGCGGCACCGACGGACGGATTGTGGGGCGACGACCGAACCGATGAGGACCAGCTGGGGGCCACGTACGATGAGCTCGAGTGGGCCATGGAGCAGACTGCGTCCGGCCGCTCCGCAGCGGATTTCGAGTCGGGAACGCGCCCCGCTGTCGTCATGGGCATATACCTCCGACACCACCGGGCCAACCGCCACAAAATGGACCCCATTCCGGTGTGCTCCCTTCCGGCGGGGTTGTTTACCACGTCCTGATTGGGATCAGTCCTCGTCTTCAACGATGGCCCATTCGGCTTCGATGCGCCCCGCGGCATCATCGGCTTTCATGAACCCCAAAGTGTAGGCCCCGGGTGTGAGGTATTCGTCAGCCAAGCGCGTCTTCGGAATGAACTCCAGGGTTTGCCAACCACGGCGCAGTCCATCCCATTGGGACTCGGAAACCACATTGCTTGTGCTGTCCAATACTTGGATGACATAGTTGCCATCTGAGGGCAAGCAGACTTCCAAGGCCACTTTGGGCTCCCGGGGCTCTCCCCAACCGTATCCGCGTTCTCCCCAGTTTTCACTCCACGTCAATTCATCGGGGCTGGAAAAGGCCAAGGGCAAGTCCTTGGGTTTTGCATTGTCCGCGGCATTCAATCCTGCAACAAGCGGTGCGATGTCGAGCACCCAAATGCTGCGCCCGTGGGTGCCGATTACCAGTTCGTTTTCGCGTTCCTGGATGACCAGGTCGTGCACGGGGGTGCGGGGCAGGTCGGGATGTGCCATGGACCATGAAAAGCCGCCGTCAAGGCTCGCATAGAGGCCGCCATCCGTGCCACAGAAAAGGAGCCCTTCGACATCTTCAGATTCCACCAGGGCATTGATGGGCTCCATGGGCAGGCCGCCTGGTGCCGTGCCGTCGTCCCCCAGCCGCGTCCACGAGCGACCGTTGTCGTCTGAGGCGTAGAGATAGGGGGCAAAATGGTCATGGCGGTAACCGTTCAGGCTGACAAACAACCGATCCGGGGCGTGGTGGGACCAGAGGACCTCCGAAATCCACAGGGTCCGTTCTGGTGGGGCTTGGGGAGCGGGAGGTGTTCGCTCTTCCCAGGTGTAACCGCCATCGGGGCTGACATGAACGAGACCGTCGTCGCTTCCCACGGCGATGCGACCGAAGCGCAAAGGACTCTCGTGGATGGAAGTGAGGGATCCGAAGGGCACATTGCCTTGTCGGACGCCGTGGGTGAGGTCTCCGGACATGGTTTCAAAGTCATTGCCTTGATTGAGCGAACGGTGGAATCGGTTGGAGCCCATGTAAAGCACGTCCTGGTGGTGACGCGACAGGTGAATGGGGGTCTGCCAGTTCCAACGCAATGGAGTCTCGCCCAACTCGTGTTTGGGGTGCAGTCTCGCCCGGTCGCGGGTCTGGCTGTTGGACCGGCTGTACCATCCGAATTGGTAACCCGTGTAGACCGTTTCGTTGTCGCGCGTATCCACTTCGATGCGCATTCCGTCTCCGCCGTTCAGGCGGTCGTAGGGGTAATCGCCGGTCTGGTGCCACCGGGGGCTCGCATCGTATCCGCTTGGACCCCGCCAAGTGCCATTGTCTTGCAGTCCGCCATAGATGCGGTAGGGGTCAGCGTCGTCCACGGCAATCGCATAGAACTGCCCAACCGCGGGTGAATTGCAGGAGGTCCAGTGTTCTCCACCGTCGAAGGTGACGTTGATGCCGCCGTCGTTTCCGTTGATGATGTGTTGGGGGTCTGTAGGGTCAATCCATACGTGGTGGTGGTCTACGTGCACATTGTCTTGGGCGATGGAGGACCAAGTGGATCCGCCGTCGGTACTCTCGAGCAAGGGGACCCCGCCTATGACCAGTCGGTCCGCGTCGCTGGGGTCAACCGAGATGAGTCCGAAATAGTAACAGTAACTGTAGCAGACCTCGTCGAGGCTTTCCTCGTGGGTCTTCTGCCACCGTGCCATGCCGGCTTCCTGATCCGCGCCCATGGAGGGGCTCCATCGGTAGACTTCGGCTCCCACGACAGGCGGGTCAAACATCTCTGCATTGGCGTCTCCGAGGTAGTCCGCCAAGGCATCGGGATCCAAATCGCCCGAAGCCACGCGTGCAAACAAGTTGGTTGCACTGGCATCTTCGGGAAAATCATTGTCCTCCAGAAAATCCGCGAGGGCAGTGGTATCCAAGGCGGCGAAATCCGATGCACTCATGCCACGGAAATCCTTGGCTTCAAGGGCCTTCGCATCTTCTTCCTCCTCCTCGTCCGGTTTGGCGTTCTGGTTGTCTACGATGACATAGAGACGTCCACTGTTCGCATGGTGTCCCAAACCGATTCTTCCGATGCCTTCAGCTGCAGGAAACCCACGGTCTTCGGTAGAGAGGTGTACCCAGGTATTGCCGCCGTCCTGTGATTCGAAGACTCCGCTGCCCGGGCCGCCTTCCTGGAATTCCCAAGCCCGACGGGTGCGGTCCCAAAGTGCCGCGAAAAGGTGCTGGCTGTCCCGTGGATCCACGACCAGGTCGACTGCTCCGGCAGCGGGTCTGCCGGCCTGGGTTCCGTCCAACAAGGGTTTCCATCCTTGCCCTTCGGTCCATTGGAAGACGCCCCGTTGCTGTTGTGCTGGGGTCTGGTACAATGCCCCAAGTGCTGCTACATACAACCCGCCGTTTGCGGTCAATGTCATGCGGCCGATGTGGTGGCTCTCGCCCAGGCCCATGTGCTGCCAATCGGCACCCCAGTTGGTGCTGCGGTAGACGCCTACCCCTGCATAGCTCGAGCGCGACGAGTTCACTTCGCCCGTTCCTACCCACAAGGTTCGGGAGGCCCAATCCACGGCGATGGCACCGATGAACATCATGACTTCGTGGTCAAAGAGGGGAGTGAATGAAGTGCCGTGGTCGGTGGTGT
Source organism: Flavobacteriales bacterium (assembly GCA_030828175.1). GTDB lineage: Bacteria > Bacteroidota > Bacteroidia > Flavobacteriales_D > Sanyastnellaceae > UBA8752. The sequence continues at coordinate 2,918 of JAURDB010000105.1, read as the reverse complement.
GCCACAGACCGCCGGTGGCATAGGCCACGACAAACTCCGAGGTGTTCTGAGGATTGACCGAAAGGTCCACGACCCGGCCGCTCATGACCGTGGGGCCGACGCTGCGGAGGTCGAGCCCAGCCGTCCAGCTCTCGGCGTCCAGGTTTTCATGGCTTGCGGAGGTCGCCAGTCGTTCTGCAGCAGACGTCGGTGGCAGCTTGTCGGCGGCACGTCCGCGTTGGGCATGAACCGGAATGCTGAGGAGCAACCCGACGAGGCTGAGTAGAGAGAGGCGGAATTTCAGGCTCATTGGAGCTTGGGGTTTTGGCGGTGCCGGTCGGCATCGCGGTGGGTCTTTTTTTCGAGGTTGCGGCGGAAAGCCTCACTGAGGTCCACGCCGGTCTGGTTGGCCAGGGCGGCCAGCACCCAGAGGACATCGGCCATCTCGTCGCCCAGGTCGAGTGCCGCATCGGACGGCTTTTCACTTTGGTCTCCGTATCGACGTGCCATGATGCGGGCCAATTCGCCCACCTCTTCGGTCAGGATGGCCATGTTGGTCAATTCGCTGAAGTAGCGAACGCCGATGGTGGTGATCCATTCATCGACCTGGGCCTGTACGTCGGCAAGGGTGGGGGAGTCGGGGGTCATTCCTTGTTGCGGGTGTCCATGGTGATGGTGACGGGACCATCGTTGATGAGGTCTACTTCCATCATGGCGCCGAATCTGCCTGTGGCAACGGGCCGCTTGAGTTGGTCCTCCAATTGTCGCACAAACCGCTCGTAGAGGGGAACGGCCGTTTCAGGCCGGGCGGCATGAATGAAGCTCGGACGCGCCCCTTTCTTGTATTTGGCGTGCAGTGTGAATTGACTTACCACCAGCGCTTCGCCGGAGATGTCGACGATGGAACGGTTCATCTTGCCTTCTTCGTCCGAGAACACGCGGAGCGCCGCCACCTTGGCCGCGAGCCAATCGGCATCCGCTTCCTCGTCCGCTTCATGCACACCCAGGAGAATCATGAAGCCGCGACCGCATGCACCTGCGGATGTGCCATCGATGCGCACTTCGGCTCTGCTGACCCTTTGAATGACTGCCCTCACAGTGGCAAATTAGTCTTCCAAGGTCAATGAAAGTGTTGCATCAGAGGCCTAGCCAATGAAGCCCGGTCTCCCAGACCCATTGTGCATCGGTCCATGCCATGTCTGCCCATACTTGACCCATGGCCAGCACCCCACTCGGTCCTTCTTGGTTCATCAGCGAGAAAACGGCGCTGTAACACAAAAGAAATGCGGTGGGCAGAAAGGTGGTTGTGAAGAGGATGCCAGCGTGACGGAAGTCGGTTTGTCTGGGGTGAATCTGACGGATGTGCCCCATGAGGGTCAGGGCCATGACGGCACCCAAAGCCGCCTCTTCGAAGGGGTTTGGGAGTTTTAATAAGCCAATGAGACCCACTTCGATGAGCAAGAGCAACGGTATGAAATAGGGAGCCAAATAGAGCAGCCAATGGCCCGGAGGCTCAAATAGGACATGTCCACTTCCGTCTTCTCGGACTTTGAGTTCCCTGACGGGAATCAGGGTCAACATGCCAATCAGGGCATGGAGGCATTCGTGTTCTATGGTGGTAATGAATCGGCCCCAACGCGCATGCCTCCAGCGCCATGACCAAAGGAAGACCACCAGGATCATCCCGGCCCAAAACGGAAGATGATCCTCGGAGAAAAGCGGTGTCAATTCAAAACGGACGGTGCGGAATGCAGCGGGGAGCCCCAGGAGGGCCAGCACTCCCAAAGGCCATCGAAGGAAGTTCAGCGCCTGGCGTATGCGGGTCCTCAAGGATTGGCAGATTCAAAAACAACGTCAACTTCCACAGGTGTACTTGTCTCGAGTCGGGCCTGTAGCCACATGGTCATGTTGGATTCGAGTTGCGCTTCTTCTTCTGGGGGCAAGACAAAACTCCACGATACCTGAAGCCGCGCTGTGGACTCTGTGGGCTCTGCCGCGTCACGGTCTCGACCATTGACCCTTCCCCATCGGACGGAGGTGGCCTGCGGATAGAGTGCCAGTACTTCCTGTCCAATGCCGGAAGGAAGGAGTGCGCTCTCGAGCTTTCGATTTTCACCTTGGACCAAGGTGATCTCGGTGCGGAGCTGTGCGAGCTCCTTGTCTTTGGCTGAGAGGTCGGAATAGCTGCTCAGCATGAGTTCAACCTGTTGTTGCAGGTCTTCGATGTCGGCTTCATCTATGCTGGTGCGGAAGACGGCGAGTTCAATGTGGGGGTGTGTATAAGCGAGTTGTTTCCGCCATTCTGCTTCCTGCTCGTCCGACACGGGTTTGCCCAGTATTTCCACCTTGAGTTGGGCAGGATCCACGTTGCGGTCGATTTCCGTCTTGATGGAGGTTCCCGCGATGTTCATTCGGTTTTCCACGAATGTTTTCAAGGCGGCATCCTCTCTGCTGGTCACCACCACATCGTAGAAGATGTAGCCGGAAGGACACAGCAAGGCCAAGAACAACAGGGCGGACATCCGCTTGTAGCGACGCTCCACCGCTGGTTCCACATAATGCAGCAACGGGAAGCGGAGGTAGCGCACGACCACCCATGTAGAGAGGGCAATCAGGGCGGTGTTGATGAGGAAGAGGTAAAACCCGCCGAGGAGGAAATTCCATTCTCCATTGGCCAATCCATAACCTGCGGTGCACAGGGGAGGCATCAAGGCCGTAGCGATGGCTACGCCGGGAATCACATTGGACTTTTCCTTTCGAGAGCCTGCGAGTATGCCTGCCAATCCACCGAATAGGGCAACTACAACATCAAGTAGGGTGGGTTGTGTGCGCGAAAGGAGTTCACTGGAAGCCTCATTGATTGGAGACGAGAGAAAATAGAGGGCACTGGTCAGAATGGAAATGCCGACGGCGATGCTCAGATTGCCGAGGGCGTTCTT
>JAURDB010000104.1 GCA_030828175.1 Flavobacteriales bacterium | reverse complement strand
AAGGCAATGTGTTGACCGTCAATCCCCCTCCGCCAAGGACGAGGTTCTGCCACCAAGCGTTGGTCGGCAACGGGCCATTGGAGTCGGACCACAGACCGGTGGGGTTTAATCCATGGGACTGCACGCTGAAGGGGGGCGAATCCGTGGACAGAGGTGACCCTCCAAGTAAGGAAATTTGCGACTGGCTCGCGACAGAGAACGCAAGAAGAGCGAGGAGCAGGAAAGAGCGCATGGTTACCCCTAAAGTTAACCCGCGTTATTCCCATTTACATAATGGGAATTGATGAGATTTGTCAGCGCGCCAGGATCGCAGCAATGCCCGGTAGCGTTTTGCCCTCCAAGCCCTCCAACATGGCGCCGCCGCCAGTGGACACGTAACTCACCTTATCGGCCAGGCCCGCCTTGTTCACCGCGGCCACTGAATCGCCCCCACCCACGAGGGTGAACGCGCCCGAAGCTGTAGCCTCCACGATGGCATCGGCAATGTGATTCGTGCCTTCGGCAAAGCGATCGAATTCGAAGACACCCATCGGGCCGTTCCACAAAATGGTCTTGCATCCGGCCAAAGCTTCCGCGAAGGCTTCGCGGCTCTCGGGACCGATGTCCATGCCTTCCCAGCCGTCGGGAATGGCGTTTGTCGGATGAGTCTGCTGGTTCGCGTCGGGAGAAAAGCCGTCTCCACAGAGCGTGTCCATCGGCAAGTGCACCGAAATGCCCTTGGCCTTGGCCGCCTCGAGCAAGGCCAGCGCCTCGCCGTGCATGTCAGACTCCACGAGGGAACCACCGACCTGACCGCCTTGCGCTTGCACGAAGGTGTAGGCCATGCCACCACCGATCACCAGTTTGTCAACCCGGTCAAGCAGGTTCTTGAGTACGGCCAGCTTGGAGCTCACCTTCGCTCCGCCGATCACGGCGGCAACGGGTTTTTCGGCACGGCCAAGCACCTGCTCCAGCGCCTTCACTTCGCCCTCCATCAAAAATCCAAATGCCTTGTCCTCGGGGAAGAACTTGGCAATCACCGCTGTGGACGCGTGGGCCCGGTGCGCCGTGCCAAAAGCATCGTTGATGTAGAAGTCTCCGTTCTCGGCGAGCTGTCCGGCAAAGAATTCATCGCCGGCTTTCTCCTCTCCATGGAATCGAAGGTTCTCCAGAACAGCCACTTCACCCGACGTCAAATCCTGCGTCACTTCGAGCGCGTCATCGCCGACGCAGTCGGGAGCAAATTTGACAGGACGGCCCAGGTGACCTTCCAGTGTGGGAATGATGTGACGCAAGGACAGGTCCGCATCCACACCTTTGGGACGGCCGAGGTGGCTCATCAAGACCACACTGCCCCCTGTATCCAACACGTGTTGGATGGTGGGCAGGGCGGCACGGATCCGGGTATCGTCGGTCACGGTGCGGCTGCCGTCCTCGGCGGGCTCGGTCATGGGCACGTTGAAATCCACGCGGATCAGGGCACGCACCCCTTCAAAAGTGAGGTCCTGGAAGGCCATGGTGGTTGAGGTTGTCGTTTCCATCGAATCGGGTGTATCAGGCAAACAGGGTGGACCATCCGACACGCTCGGCCACGCGGGCAGGCAATTCGGAAATGGGCACGCGCACCTGTTCCATGGTGTCGCGGTCCCGGAGGGTCACCGCATCGTCATTCAAAGTGTCGTGGTCAATGGTGATGCAAAGCGGCGTACCGATGGCGTCTTGACGACGATAGCGGCGACCGATGGCGTCCTTCTCGTCGTATTGCACGCTGTGGTCCAGCTTGAGCAGGTTCATGATTTCACGGGCCTTTTCGGGCAATCCGTCCTTCTTGATCAACGGCAGAACAGCCAGTTTCACAGGCGCCAGCGCCGCAGGAATCTGCATGACCGTGCGCTCGGACCCGTCCTCCAGGGTCTCCACACGCAGGGCGTTGGACAGGACCGCCAAGAACATCCGATCCAGACCAATGGACGTCTCAATCACATACGGCACATAACTCTCCTCTTTTTCGGGATCGTAGAACCGCAGTTTCTTTCCGCTGTGCTCCTCGTGGGCGGCCAGGTCAAAGTCCGTCCTGCTGTGGATGCCTTCGAGCTCCTTGAACCCCATGGGGAAGTTGAATTCGATGTCACAAGCGGCATCCGCGTAGTGGGCCAGCTTGATGTGGTCGTGGAACCGATAGGCTTCATCGCCCATCCCGAGCGCCTTGTGCCATTGGATCCGTTGCTCCTTCCAGTACTCGTACCATTCGCCCTGCGTGCCGGGCGCGATGAAGAATTGCATCTCCATCTGCTCGAATTCGCGCATGCGGAAGATGAACTGGCGGGCGATGATTTCGTTGCGGAACGCCTTGCCGATCTGGGCGATACCAAACGGCAACTTCATGCGTCCGGACTTCTGGACGTTCAGGAAATTGACGAAAATGCCCTGGGCCGTTTCCGGACGGAGGTAGATCACCCCGGCATCTCCACTGACCGCCCCCAGCTCCGTCTTGAACATCAGGTTGAACTGGCGCACGTCGGTCCAATTCGCCGAACCCGTCTCGGGATCCTTGATGCCCAAGTCGAGGATCAACTGCTTGACCCCATCCAGATCATCCGCATCCATGGCCGACTTGAAGCGCGCGTTGATGTCGTCGATTTCAGCCTGCCGGCGAACACAATTTCCGTTGGTCGCAAGGAACTGCTCCTTGTCAAACGCATCGCCAAACTTCTTCTCTGCCTTGGCTACGTCCTTGTCAATCTTGGCCTCAATCTTTCCAATGTGATCTTCGATCAAGACGTCGGCCCGGTAGCGCTTCTTGCTGTCCTTGTTGTCAATCAGTGGGTCGTTGAACGCATCCACGTGGCCCGAAGCCTTCCAGGTCGTGGGGTGCATGAAGATGCTGGCGTCCAGGCCCACGATGTTCTCGTGCATCCGCACCATCGCAGTCCACCAGTAAGCCTTGATGTTGTTCTTCAACTCCACCCCGAGCTGACCGTAATCATAGGCGGCACTGAGTCCGTCATAGATATCGCTCGAAGGGAACACGAATCCGTATTCCTTGGCGTGTCCAATCACGCGCTTGAGATGGTCTTCTTGTTGGGCCATGGTCTGGGGAAATGGGCTGCGGGGTGACCATTTCACCCCAACGCCCGCAAAAATAGGCCTTCCCTCCACTCCTACATACCTTCGGGCCATGGCGAACGAAGCCTCCTCCATTGGGCGTATCGGCATCATCGGCAGCGGAAGCTGGGGCACAGCATTGGCCTTCCTCTCCACTTGGCACGACCTCGAAGGGGCCCCACCCGTGCACTGGTGGGTCCGGCGAGAGGAGATGCGCCATCATTTGATCCGCACCGGTCGCAACCCCTCCTACCTCAAAGGCCTCGCGCTCAACATGGAACGCCTGCGGCCCACGGGCCAGCTCGAGGAGGTCATGGACCAAAGCGATGTCCTCATCCTTGCCGTACCGAGCGCTCACCTGGATGGAGTGCTCGAGGAACACGCCGAGCGCATGGCGGGCAAGGCCGTATTCAGTGCCGTCAAAGGACTCGTATCGGACGAGCACCACATTCCCGCCCGCTACCTGCACAAGGTCCTCGGCGTCCCCTATTCCCACATCGGCCTCATCGCGGGGCCCAGCCACGCCGAAGAAGTCGCCCGAGAACAGCACACCTACCTGACGGTTGCCTCCACCGACCCTGAATTGGGCCAACGACTTTCCGACCGTCTGTCCAGCACTTGGCTCCACGTCCAATGCACGGAGGACATTTTCGGCATCGAACTCGCTGCCGTCCTCAAAAACATCTATGCCGTCGCCGCTGGGATTTCCCACGGCCTAGGCCTGGGCGACAATTTCATGTCCGTGCTGGTCAGCAATTCCATCCGGGAGACCCAGCGGTTTCTGGACGCCGTGAACGAAACGCCGCGCGACGCCTGCGAATCCACCTACCTCGGAGACCTCCTGGTAACCGCTTATTCACCGCACAGCCGCAACCGCACACTCGGCACCATGGTGGGCAAAGGGTACAGCGTCAAAGGCGCCCTGATGGAAATGGGCATGGTCGCCGAAGGGTACCGCTCTGCCCTCGGCATCCACGAAATCAACCGGAAATTCGAAGTGGACATGCCCATTGCCGACGCCGTCTACCGCATCCTGCACGAGGAGATGTCCCCCCGTCTCGAAATGCAGATCCTCACCAATCACATTCGTTGACTCCCGCAACGATTCCGTTTCCGAACTTGTTGTTCTGATGATGCGGACCCTCCTCATCCTTTCAATGCTGTCTGTTATGTCTCTTCAAGGGCAGGTGCGCTATGTGCCCAACGAAGGACAATGGCCCGATCATGTGCACCACCGGGCGGACGTGAAAGGCGGCGGCTTGCAAGTCGATGAAAACGGTTGGACCTGCTGGCAGTGGGCACCGGAGACAGCGGAGCAGTCCGCAGATTCCTTTCACGCCGGCGCCCGAAAAGGCATCCTCTGGACAGCCCACTTTGCCGATGGCTCACCCGCCGTACGAGATGGTTGGACACGGTCAGAACTTTCGGAAGACCGCATCCACCACTACCTCTCAGACGATCCAGCGCAATGGGCGGAAAACCTGCAGCCTGCAGGCCGTGTAGAGTCCGACGGGCCTTGGCCGGGTGTTCATCTTCGATGGCGAGGCACCCGCCGCGGCCAAGCCAAATTTGAATTCACCGTTTCTCCCGGCACTGACCCCGGTTTGGTGAAATGGCGGTACCAAGGGGTCATGCCGGAGTGCCACCCCGAAGGGCACCTGATGCTCCATCACCCGCTTCACGATGCTGCCAACGGGTTCACAGCCCGCCTGGAACGCCCCCTCGCCTATCAGCTCCTGGAGGATGGCACGTTCCATTCCATCCCCTGCCAATACCATGTGGACGGCCAGGATGTCAGCTTCACGGTGGGTGAATACAACCCTTCCCTGCCCCTGGTACTCGACCCAGAAATCACCTTTTCCACCTTCGCGGGCTCTACAGGAGACAACTTCGGCACCACAGCAAGCAACGGACCGGACGGGTCCCTCGTCGGAGGAACCGTCGCCTTTGCGCCCGGTTACCCCACCACACCGGATGCCATCCAATCAACCATGGCGGTATTTGCCGATGGCATCAGCCACATCGCCCTGACAGTATTTAGCCCGGACGGATCCTCCCTCCTATACAGCACCTACCTGGGAGGAAGCCAGGCAGAGATCCCGCACAGCCTTGCCTACAACAGCGAGTGGGGGGATATCGTACTGTTCGGCACCACCGGCTCCCTCGACTTTCCCGTTACTCCCGGAGCCTATCAGACCAACTTGTCTCAGGGCTTCCCCACCGACATCACCATTTACGGGGTAGACACGCAAAGCCAAGGTGTGGATTGCTTCCTCACCACGATCTCCGGAACGGATTTCACTTTGCAATCCTCGACCTATTTCGGGGGAAGCGGAATCGATGGCATCAACAGCGCCAATGGGCTTCGGGCAAATTTCGGAGACTACTACCGCGGACAAGTCGACATCGGCCCAGACGGTTCCATCTGGATCGCCACAACCACAACCTCCGACCTGTCTCTGCCGGGAAGCCCCGCCAACGCCGGAGGATTCGACGCCCTCATTGCGGGCTTCAGCAGCGATCTCTCCACCCTTCTCTGCGGCAGGACCATCGGGGGGTCCAATGACGATGCCGCCTACAGCATCGAAGTGGCGCCCGATGACAGCTTCGGCGCCTTCGGCAACCTCGACATTCTCGTGGGAGGGGGAACCCGTTCGGCCAACATGCCTTTTCCCGGCGGTGGAATACAGCCCGCACCCGAAGGAGGAACAGAGGGGTGGATCGCGCGCCTCACGGCAGCTCCAGACAACATCACGGTACAGTTCGGCACTTACCACGGCCTGGCGGACTACGACCAGGTGTATTTCGTCCAACGCGACGCATCCGGCAACCCCTATGCCTACGGACAAGCCCGCACCGGAATGCCCGTGATCGGCGATGTCTATTCCAACCCGGGAAGCGGCCAATACATCACCCGCTTTCTGCCGGACTTGAGCGACATCACCTGGCAAACCACCATCGGAACCGGAGCAGGCACCATCGACATCAGCCCTACGGCCTTCCTTGTCAGCGAATGCCAACAGATCTACATCAGCGGCTGGGGGGGTCAGACCAACGCCACTGGAGGGACAGGGGACGTAGCGGGCAGCACCACCTTTGGCCTTCCGACCACCGACAACCCCTTTCAAACGAGCACCGATGGCAGCGATTTCTATCTCGCCGTGCTCTCTCCTGACGCCACCGATCTGGTGTATGCCACCTATTTCGGCGGGCCCTTCTCCAATGAGCATGTAGACGGTGGCTCTTCCCGATTTGACCCCAATGGAACTGTGTATCAGGCCGTCTGCGCGGGTTGTGGCAGCATGAACGACTTCCCCTCCACAGACAATGCCTGGAGCTCAGACAACCCCAGCCCCAACTGCAACATGGGGGTCTTCAAGTTCGAACTGGGCAAGCTCAACGCCGACATCGAAGTCGACGGGCCCGACCAGTTCTGCCAAGGGGACGAAGTACAGTTCGAAAACCTGACCTCAGGTCCGGCTGCGTTCGTGTGGGACTTCGGGGACGGCAACTTCAGCGAAGAAGTCGAACCCCTGCACCTGTACGGCATCAACGGCACCTTCGAAGTGGAGGTCATTGCCCAGGACACCACAGGGTGTCTCGAAGCGGATACAGCTTACGTATCCGTCACCATCGCGCCCAACGCCGATCCGGAAATCGGCCCCATTGACCCGCTTTGCATAGGCGAAAGCCTCACCCTGGAGGGCAGTGGAAACGGAACACTCAGTTGGTTTCCTCCCACAGGCTTGAGTGCCACGAATGTCCCGGAACCCGAAGCGAATCCCACCACGACCACAACCTATACCCTGACCGACGAAACCCTTTGCGGCATCGAATCCGAGACCATCACCGTCACGGTCATAGATATGTCCACAACTCCCAGCAACGACACACAGATCTGTCTGGGAGACGAGACCCAACTCATTGTCGAAAGCCCCAATCCGGAAGCTGACAATTGGGAATACGACTGGTCTCCAACGGATGGCCTTTCCAATCCGACGGTGCAGGACCCCATCGCTTCCCCTGAGCAAACCACCACCTATTCCATCACCGTCACATCTCCGGAAGGCTGCATCCGCGAACACGAAATCACCGTCGATGTCGTAGCCTCCGCACCGGGAGGCAACGTCTACCCTGAAGTCAACCTTTGCGACGGACAAACCACACAGCTCAATGCAGCCGAAGGAAGCGCCTGGATATGGAGCCCCACCATTGGCTTGAACAATCCTGCCAGCCAAAACCCTTGGGCAAACCCCCTGGAGTCCACGACCTACACCGTCAGCATCACCAATCTCTGCGGTACCGGAACCGACGAGGTGACCGTCAACGTCATCCTACCACAGGCTACCGTGGGCCCCGGAGGATGGATCTGCGCCGGTGAACCGTTCGAGGTCACAGCCGCAGGCGGTATTTCCTACCAATGGGTACCCGGAGCCCTGGTCACTCAGCCCAATGCCGCTGCCACCACCGTGATCACGGAAA
>JAURDB010000103.1 GCA_030828175.1 Flavobacteriales bacterium | reverse complement strand
TACACGTTCCGCGTTTCGGGCGGTACGGCTATCCTTGACGGTGTACTGTACTCGTTCGCAGGCGGTCACTCCGGCAGCATTGACGTGCCTATCACCACGACAAGCGTACACAAGACAGGCTCGCCTACGGCCCTCACAACGGGTCAGGAAGCCCATGCCCAGGACGCTCAGCTGACGCAGTTCTACGCTGCTGCTACCCACTTGAATCCCGCCTTTGCCGGGGGCACCCTTGAGAATCGGGTGAGCTTCCACTACCGCAATCAATGGCCGGGAATACCGGGACGCTTCGTCACATACGGTGCCGCCTATGACGTATTCATCCCCAAGATCAACAGTGGCATCGGTGTCATTTTCTCTTCGGATGAAGCCGGCACCGGCGCCCTTGGCTCCAACGCCTTTGCCTTTCAATACAGCTACGAAGTACCCTTGGGCGACAAACTCTCGTTCCGACCCGGGTTGCAGTTGGGTTGGAGCAGCAGGGGACTGCTGAATTGGCAGGACCTGGTGTTCGGCGACCAACTGAACCGCGGAACCGCAGGTGGAGGCGCCACGGCCTCGCTGGAAGGCCTGCAAAATTTCCAGCTCGTCAGGAACTACTTCGACGTGGCGGCAGGCGGCGTCGTCTACGGCAAGAAATTCTGGTTGGGCATGAGCAGCCGCCACCTCAACAGCCCGTCGGAAAGCCTGACGGATGCCACGACGGCACCCGTGCCCATCTGGTTCAGTGCCCACGGCGGCGTGCGCATTCCCTACACCAATGGCCCCACGGGGTCCAACCAAGACCTCTTGATTGCCGCATCCTACCGTTCGCAGGGCACGTTCGATCAGATGGACTTCGGATTCAGCATGGACAGTCCTTTCCTCACTTATGGCATCTCCTATCGGCAGATGCTGATGAAAGGCGCCCCGGACGGCGCTCCGAACCACGACGCCATCTCGCTCCTGCTCGGTCTCACCGAAGAGAACTTCCGCGTGGGATACAGCTATGACATTACGGTTTCCACCTTGGGATGGGGCATCTCCGATGGCGCACACGAGCTGACCCTCAGCTATGTCTGGAGGACTCCCAGCCACTTGCGCACCAAGCCACACCGTGTCCTGCCCTGCGCGGAATTCTAGAGGGAATCAACCGGCTTCGACAGGGAGCACATTGACTTCCCGCTCGAGCGCAACCCCGAACCGAGCATGTACATCGTCCTGCACATCCTTGGCCAAGGTGAGCAACTCGGAACCCTTGGCTCCTCCTTTGTTGACCAGCACCAAGGCCTGCCGATCATGGACCCCATGCGTTCCTCTGTCATGGCCTTTCCAACCTGAGCGGTCGATGAGCCAACCAGCCGCCAACTTCACCCCACCGGGCGCTGGGTAATGGGGCATGTCGGGGTGCTTCTCCTTGAGGGTCCGGGCCACGTCGTCCGCAACCACCGGGTTCTTGAAAAAACTGCCCGCATTGCCCAAAACGGCCGGGTCGGGCAATTTGCTCCGACGGATCCGAATCACGGCATCGGATACATCCCTCGGAGTGGGCTCCTGAATTTTCATTTCCTCCAATTCCGAACGTATGGCCCCATAGTCGAGGCGCAAAGCCGGTGATTCCAGCAATTCGAACGTCACGGAAGTGATGATGAACCTGCCTTTTAACGCCCGCTTGAAGACACTTTCACGGTAACCGAATGCACAATCGGAATGAGAGAATTGAGTGGCCTCCCCGGTGCTCACATCGACGGCCTCCAAGGACGCGAACCGCTCTTCCAGCTCCACGCCATAGGCCCCGATGTTCTGCATGGGGCCGGCACCCGTGCTGCCGGGAATGAGCGACAAGTTCTCCAGTCCATACCACCCGCGCTCCAGCGCCGTCATCACAAACGCGTGCCACGGAACGCCGGCACCTACTTTCACCCGGATCCGACCTCCCTCTCGACTGAGTTCTTCCACCCCTTCCATCGCTGTCCTCAGCACCAAACCGGGCAAATCAGCGGCCAGCAACACATTGCTCCCGCCCCCCAGCACATGCAAGGGAACCTCCTTGGAACGCTGCCACTCCAAAGCCTCGCGCACCTCCTCAACAGAAGTGCAGGACACGAAGTGCTCGGCGCAGGCCGGCAATCCAAAAGTGGTGAGCTCCGCGAGGGAGCGGTTACGTTCCATCAACACGTTCCGAATTAACGGCAACCGAGCGTCCATATTCCCAAGGTCACCCGAGGCGTTTCAACCGCTCAATGTGGCGTACCTGCTGCTCGTATTCCGCCTCCCCCATCGAAACCAATGCTCCGGAAGCCAACCGGTCTTCCAACGCTGCGACATGCAGGCGGTCGGCATACGTTTTGACCTCCATTTCATAGCGCTGATAATGCCCCCCCATGCGCTGATGTTCGACCCAATGTTCCGGGGAAAAAATGGCGTAGAGGGTGTTGCCGTCCGGTGTTGCAAACCACCGGGGGTATGACGATGCGGGCATGGGTACAAATTAAACGGCGGGATGGCTCCGATTCCCGAACTTCAGGCCATGCATCCTACCCTCGGCATCTCACCCTTTGTATTGCGCCATTGGCTGCTCTGCATCTGCTGTCTGCCCATCGCATTTTCGGCTTCGGCACAAGATGACGACCGCGGCTACCGCGTAGCCATAGGCGATCCGGTTCCCGACTTCGAATTGACAGACCTCCAAGGTCGGACCTGGTCCAAGGCATCCTTGATGGGACAGGTTTACATCCTTCAGTTCACGGCCTCGTGGTGCGGCGTTTGCAGAAAGGAAATGCCGCACCTTGAGTCCAGGGTATGGCAAAGGTTCCAGTCCCAAGGCCTCCAACTTCTGGGTGTGGACTTGGACGAGCCTGCGGAAAAAGTGCAAGGCCTTGTGGACGATACGGGAGTAACCTATCCGATATGCTTGGACCCCGGAGGCGTCCTGTTTGGCAAAGTCACGGTACCCAAGGCAGGTGTGACGCGCAATGTGGTCGTAGGGGCTGACGGAAACATCGCCTTCCTGACGCGGCTGTTCAACGAAGAAGAATTCGAAGCGATGATCGACGTCGCTGAAGCATTGCTGGAGGAAAAATGAAGGGGGACTTTGATTCAAGAAGGAAGGAGGCCGAAACCCTCTATGCGGAGAAGCAATGGGCGGATGCCGAATCGCGCTTCACTTCCCTGCTCGACGAGATGGAATCCGATGGGGATCTGATCCACGATCGCGCGGTCTGCATTTTCCAGCTCGGCAGGACCAAGGAAGCCCTGCAGGAGTTTGATCGGGCCGTGCTGCTCAACCCGGACAATCCATACCGCTATGCCTCCCGGGCCTGGATCCGCGCCGCCATGAAAGATGTGGACGGTGCCATTGAAGACTACAAGAAGGCCCTCGAACTGGATCCGGACGACGCCATCGCATTGAACAATCTAGGACTGCTCGAAGAGCAATACGGAATGCGCAAATCAGCGCAGGAACGCTTTCGGCGCGCGGACACCCTCATGGGCATCCTCAAGGACGCAGGTGTCGACCCCCCCGAGCCGCAGGATTCGCAGCCTTCTTCCAAAGACACGAACCGGGCAGAAGTAGATGCGACGAAGAACAACCTGTGGCGGGAAATGGGAGCGGTGTTCACCAACTCCTCGCGGCGCAAGGAATTCCTCGCCTTCATCCGCAACGGTTTCCGCGCATGATCAGGGAAGGCGATTTCCTGCACCGGATCATCGAGCGGCTTCGGCAAGAAACCTTCTCGGACTGGGGCAACATCACCATCCTCTTGCCCGGACGCAGGGCGGGACGGAAGTTGACAGAGGCCCTCAAATCCGAGATGCCACCGGGCCATTGGTTGCCGCACATCACCACTTTGGGGGAATGGAGCAGCGCACAGCTGGGCCTGCACGTGCCCGGCAAGGTGGAACTGCTCGTCGAACTGCAAGAAGTCGCCGAGAACCTTCGCCTGAAACACAAGCTTCCAGAATGGGGTTCCTTTGACCGGTTCCAACCCTGGGGTACAGCTGCCCTCGCTGACTTCAACGCACTGGACCACCACCTCATCGACGTCCGGCAGGCCTTTCGTGACCTACGCAACATCAAGGACATCGAAGCGTGGAGCTTTGACCGACCCCAACTGACACCTGGACAGCTCGCCTTTCTTGACCAATGGAACGCACTGTACCCCCTGCACAGCGCCTTTCACGAGCACCTTCAGCAACACGGGTCCACCACATCCGGAATGCTCGCCCGCCTCATGGCCTCCGATGAGCATGCCCTTTCCGCGGTATCCGGTCCGGTGTGGATGGCAGGTGCCAACGCCCTCACCCCTGCTGAGCACAAAACCGTGGAACGGCTGGTTCGCATGGGCCACGGCGAGTGGCTTTGGGATACGGACCGCAGCTACGTCTCCGATGGACAAGAAGCCGGCAGGTTCGTCCGACAGATCGTAGAACGAAGCCGGTGGGACTCCCTTCCCCATCCCATGCGGGACGCGACGGAATCCAGCTCGGGTGCCACCCGGGAATGGAACCTCATCACTTGCAGCTCCCGCACCATGCAAACCCAGTACGTTCGGGCGCAATTGGAAAAAGGGGAGCACCACGGAGATCGAACCGCCGTCATCCTGCCCGCCTCGGACATTGCCCCTCCCCTTCTGGCCGCCTTGCCGCCAGATACGGGAAAGGTCAATCTGACCATGGGCGTTCCCCTGGACAAAACGCCCTTGCGCAGTTTTCTTCACCTGCTCTTCGGACTGCACGGCGACCGGGGAAGATTGCATCACCAGCGGCTGTGTGGCCTGCTCGCCCATCCCCTGACGCGAGCCCTGCAGCCTGCAGCCTGTCAAAAGCTGAGCGCCCTGACCCGATTCTGCGCCAAGCACACGCACATCCGCCTGACCCGTCAAGATCTAGAATCCTTTCCCGAAGTGAGCGCAATGCTCCAACCCTGGTGGGAGGGATGTGCCGCCGCAAAATCCGAACGCCACGATGGTACCGCCACCTTACTGTCCCAGGTGGCGCGGTGGACGGACGACCCTTCGGGCAAAATGCCCCGCGACCCTTGGCTCGCCGCCACATGGATGGGCTTTCGCGACATTGTGGCGCTCCACGAAAGGAGCATCGCACGCACGGGCATCCCTCCGGACGTCAAGGAGACCCGCACCCGTTTCCTGCAGTGGATGGCCCGTCAATCCGTAGACCTGTCGGGGGAACCCCTTCAAGGGCTTCAGGTCATGGGACTGCTCGAAAGCAGGGGACTGGATTTCGATGAAGTCTTCATTCTGGATGTCAATGAAGGCACCCTTCCGGACGGCACTCCGCCTCCCACCTTCATGCCCCTGGATCTGCAACGCTCCATGGGACTCCCGGGAAGGCCCGAGCGGGACGGAATCTTCTCTGCCTACCTCCACCGATTGCTGCACCGCTCACGGAAAGTGCACCTCCTCCACGTAGGTGCAGACCTCGGCGACAGCGGCACGGAACCCAGTCGATTCCTCGGCCAGCTTGAGGCATGGGCCAAGGCTTCCTTGCCAGGCGTCACCCTGCACAAAGCACTTTGGTCCACCCCTCTCCCCGATCCTGCCCCGCTTGTTCCAGCACTGGGATGGAGCGATGACGCCCAAACCTCCATCGACCGAATGCTCAAAAAGGGCATCAGCCCTTCGGCTTTGAATCAGGCGTTGAACTGCGAGCGTCAATTCCACTACCGCTATGTACTCGGCCTCGGCGAGGCGGACACTGTGGAAGAGCACCTGGAGGCGAGCACCATCGGCACCATCATCCACTCCGCCGTGGAGGAAGGCTTGAAATCCACCGTGGGCCGTGTCCTGCAGCGAGAAGACCTCAAGCGCCTCGCAGCCGAGGTGCAGCCCCGATTGGTCACCGCCCTGGCCCAGGAAAAGGCAGGCGCGCAGGCCGACACAGGAGAAAATGTGCTCGTTCTGCGCATGGCCGCTGCCATGATTGGCCGCTGGGTTCGCGACGAATTAAATGAGTGGCGGGACGACACCGCTGTCACCATCACGGGATTGGAAGAGTACATGTCCCGCTCCTTCCCAATCGACGGAGGGCGAAACATCACCTTTCACGGATTGGCAGATCGCGTAGAAGTCCACCGAGGCCCGGGCGGTGAGGTATGGCAAGTGGTGGATTACAAAACCGGCAAAGTCGAAGGAAAAGAACTGAAAATCAACGCGAAATGGCGTGAAAAACTCGGAGACGGCCAACACGGAAAAGCCCTGCAATTGCTGCTGTATGCCGCCATGCTCCGCAGCATCCATCCCGAAGCACATGCCATCCGATCTGCCATCCGAGCAGGCCGCAAAGGACCCGGAGATTCCAGCAGTTTACTGACCCTCCAGTGGGAAGGCACATCCTTGTTGGACCCAACACACGACGACCTATTGCGGGAGTGGCTGGGGGAAATCGTAACTGGTTTGCTGCCAAAAGGCCCCTCCTCTACCATCTCTCACAATGAAGACAGCAAGTGGTGCGCCGATTGCCTGACACTGAAGTAGATTTCGCCTGCATCCCTGGATTCATGAGTCAACCCCGACAAATGGTATGACACGTCACCGCGCACCCGTCCAAGCTTTCCGAAATTTCCTCAGCATCCTGCTGGGCTTCGGGCTCGGTGCTGCCAACAACCTGGTCATACTGCCCTGGGCCTTCGGTGACAATCTCGACTCATGGGGACTGGTTAGGATTGCAGCAGCTTGGGCCGCTCTGCTCGGGCCCATTCTAACTTTCGGGGCGCCTTCCGCAATGAACCGGTTCAAGGGCACCATGTCGGAAAAAGGCACTTTGGCTGAGCTCCATGGAACGCTCATTTGGCCTCCACTTTGCTTCTACCTCATCTTGATCGCACTTCCCGCCTTCATCTTCCCAGAAGGGGTTGCCCAATTGCTGGGACTTGAAGGTGAGAACCGATACGCAGTTCGCCCCATCGCCATTCTTGCAGGCCTCCAGGCCGCCCAGGTCTATTTCGCGGGCTTCTTATCCTCTCGATTGAAGACCGCTCTCGCCACATTCGCCCGCGAATTCTTCTTCAAGTTCGGCTATGTCGCCCTGGGGCTCGCATTGGGATTGGGCTATCTCGGAGAACCGGCATTCCTTCCTGCTTTCGTTGCCCTGCACGTCATCGTACTGGCATTGCTGATTGCCCAAAGCGTAGCCAATCAATTCCAATGGACACTCCGGGGACTGGAGGGCTGGAAAATCCGAAAAGAGGTCTGGAGCTATGGAGGAACCATGGTTGTCGGTAGTGGCGCCATGATCATCCTGTCACAGGTCGACATCATCATGGTAGGCCGGTTGCTCGGCCTGTCCGTTGTACCTGCATTCACGATTGCCGTGTTCGTAGCGGCGGTCACCGAGATTCCTCAGCGAGCCTCAACCCGCTTGATTCAACCGCTCATCGCTCAGGCCATCCACAAGAACGATGACGACGAGGCATGGGAGCTCGTAGACAAGACCCACCGCAACATGCTCCTGGTTGGGGGATGGGTTCTGACCTGTATCTGGGTGAGCATGCCCGAAATCAATGTGCTGCTGCCGGCTCCATTTCGCGGTTTGGATACGGTGATACTCACCATCGGTCTCGCTCGGGTCGTCCAAGGGAGTGCTATGGGATCCAATCAATTGCTGGGGCAATCCAACCACTACC
>JAURDB010000102.1 GCA_030828175.1 Flavobacteriales bacterium | reverse complement strand
TCCCCGGTTGTGAATGCCGCCGCCAAAACCAATGCCGGTCGCACAATCGCGGATGACCACATTGGTCAAGGTCAAATCGTCACAATCGGTTTCAATGCCCCCTCCCGGGTCATTGGGGTCGAATCCTCCCCGCAACTCCAAATCCTGGAGCTTGAAGGAAACCAATCCCCCACCCAAATCGAAAAAGCGAGAACTGCCTGCGGCATCAATGATGGTGGTCCTGGCACCTCCCCCTTCCACCGTGATTTGCCCGGCATTGAGGTACAATTCCCCCATCGTCCATTCATAGCTGGCTCCGGGTACTTCGGGCAATTCAATGACAGAAGCCCCCGGTGCACTCGCCGCCGTTTGAAGGGCAGCCCGCAAGGTGCATTGACCCGTACCATCGTCGCATACCCCATCCGCGGGGTTGGAGTCAACACCATCCAGCGTGGTGGTTACAACCTGGGCAGAAAGACAGCCCATATGGGCAAATCCAAAGCAAGCCCAAATCGCTAAAACGAGGGTGAATTTCATGGGGGTTGGCACAGTCGCAAAGTACAAACCACGTGCACGGGAAAAAGGTTGTAACCCGATGGGATTTCCCAGAGTAATAAGATGAAAATTCAGGGATTCAATCCACACACACCATGTGCTCTATTACCGCGCTGTTAAACCGTCAAGATTCCGAAGCGCCTGACCGACAGAATGTACTGGAAGCTTCCTTGAGCCAGAGGCACAGAGGCCCCGACTGGTCGGGGATCCGAGAACACGACGGAGCGATCATTGCCCATGAACGGCTCGCCATTGTCGATGTCTTGAGCGGGGCCCAGCCCATGGTCGACGTGGATACGGGCGCCATTCTAGCCGTCAATGGAGAGATCTACAACCACATGGCCCTGAGGAACACCGAGCACGCCGAAGGGTATGCATTCCAATCGGGAAGTGACTGTGAGGTCATTCTCGCCTTGTACCGCAATGTAGGCAAGCGTCTGGTGGACCACCTCTCCGGAATGTATGCCTTCGTTTTGTACGAACCCGAGTCAGATCATTGGCTGATTGCACGCGACCCCATCGGCATCATCCCGTTGTACTTCGGTACGGATGTCAAAGGACAACTGTGGGTGTCCTCCGAGATGAAGGCCCTCACAACGGTGTGTGACGATGTGCGCCTTTTCCCCCCGGGCCATGTCTGGGAGAAGGGACAGCAAGCCCCCGTCCGTTTCTACGAGAGAGATTGGATGGAGGGTGAATTGCCGAATCACCCTTATGACCCAACCGAATTGCGGGACGCACTGAGCGAATCCGTCAGAAAACACTTGATGGGCGACGTCCCTTACGGGCTTCTTATCTCCGGAGGACTGGACAGCTCCGTGATCGCGGCCATCGCAATGCGACATGCCGCCCGGAGGGTGGACGATGAGGGGAATTCTGAAGCCTGGTGGCCACGTGTCCACAGCTTCTCAATCGGGTTGGACGGATCACCGGACCTCGCAGCGGCGGAAGAAGTAGCGGAGGCCATCGGCACCGTGCACCACGGACTGACCTTTACCATTCAGGAAGGCATCGATGCGCTTTCAGAAGTCATACGGCACATCGAAACCTATGACGTAACCACCATCAGAGCCTCTACGCCCATGTTCTTGATGGCGCGCAAAATCAAGGCCATGGGCATTAAAATGGTGCTCAGCGGAGAAGGGGCTGATGAGCTGTTTGGTGGATACTTGTATTTCCACATGGCGCCCGACGCGCGGGAATTCCATGAAGAAACCGTCCGCAAGGTGCTTGGCCTTCACCAGTACGACTGCGCCAGGGCCAACAAATCGATGATGGCATGGGGCATAGAAGCACGCGTGCCATTCCTGGACAGAGAATTCATCGATTATGCCATGTCCTTGGACCCTTCCGTCAAGATGGGCGGATCTGGCAAAATCGAAAAAGCCGTCATTCGCGAGGCCTTCAAAGGATACATCCCCGATGGCATTCTGAACCGGCAAAAAGAGCAATTCAGCGACGGCGTGGGCTATGGTTGGATTGACGGTCTGCGTGACCACGCCGATGGTCAGGTTACCGATGGTGAAATGGACCGGGCCGATGTTCGCTTTCCCATTCACCCGCCCGCGACGAAGGAGGGATACTTGTACCGCCGCATTTTCGAAGAGCACTTCCCATCAGCCGCGGCCGCTTCTTCCGTACCTGGAGGAAAAAGCGTGGCATGCAGCACTGAAAAAGCCCTGGAGTGGGATGCCCGATTGAAAAACAACATCGATCCCAGCGGACGCGCGGTAGGCGGCGTTCACAACAGTGCCTACGAGGACTGAACGAGCACCCCACGCCTCAGGGCATACCCGCTCACAGAAGCCTCGGCACCTCGATGTGCAATTGAACTTGCAATCTCGGAGAGATGACGTATCCTTCCATATGCGAATTAGTTACCGTCACGAATCGGACTCTGGGGCGGTATACACTCTCGAGCAAAGAGGAGAGCTCCTCCATGTTCACAGCAGGATTCCTCAGCTGGAGTTGCGTTGGAAGAATGACCGGTGGACCCCCGAGAGGAATTCTTTCGAGCGGAGTTTTGTTTTCCCGATTGAAGTGGGGCTGGATGAATTTCTGGCCCGTCAGTTGCCGCACTTGAACGGATGCAGCATTCAAGCTTTCATCCAAGGGGCACAGGCTGAGCATAAGGGATATTCCACGTTCTCCGGAAAATGGTTCACCTTCCAGTCCACAGGCAACATGCCTTCTGTGCACAGGGCGCACAAGAGCCTATTGAAAACGACCGCCAGTTACTATGGCGTGACGTCCTTGTTCGGCTGACCGTCAGCCTTCCCCGCTCAGTGTAGAATCAGTCTTGGGTACGGAACTCTTTGGTCACCGTCCCATCCGACCAACGAATGAGGGTCAAAATGCCGGGTTCAGGCCGAACACCGTCCATCGACCTTCCGAGAAGGTCATACGCCTGCACGGCTTCACGGCCGCCGTTCCCAACGGGCTCCCCAATGCTTGAAACCCCCTGCGAAACCACCATGCGACCTGGTGCAATGCCAGTAATCACGCTCCACTGGATGCCTTGGTCGAAGTCCCACAATTCCACATGTCCGGAGGTGGAGAAATCGGTCATTCCCAGCGCAACGGCATTGGCACCCGAAAGAACCATGGAGTACACGGAGTTGCCATTGCCGCTCCACCCTTCTACCTCAGCCAACGTCGTTCCATCTGCCTTCCGGAAGTCTCCTTCCCCATAGACTTGAAACATCACTCCGTCTTCCTTCCAAACCGCAGCGCCACAACCTGCCGTTACATCGGCCACGGGAACAGTCAATGGCGCTCCTTCTGACCACCGGCTCAGCGATGTGCCATCGTATTGCTGTGCATTCACTGTAATGACCCCTCCCTCCGGGTGCGCAAACAAATGAACCGGATTCAAGCCTTCCGGCCCCAGGTCCGCCTCCTCGTATTGTCCCGACACCAAGTCCAGACGTCCCACGCGGCCTACTTCCTCCCCGTATGCAAACGCATTGTTGACCGCCACGAAAAGCGCTCCTCCCTGGACACAGAGTCCTTCAGATGCAAAAGCAGGCCCCACCGCGCCATCTGCTTGCCATGCAGCCTCCCATGACAGGGACTCCGCATCCAAAGACACGAGGTAATCATCGAAGTCAATCGAAGCCCAGGTCATCGGATCATAATCTCCTCGGCTGACATACAGGCGATCCCCATGGAACGCCAATTTCCTGGCACCTTGCAACGCCTGCACGGCGAGGATTTCCCCTGTCCATGCATCCACTCGATACACCGTGTCTTCAGCGGAAACAAAGAGAGACCCACCATCCTCTGCCAAAAGGACATCCGTGGCATAGGCATGTCCTTCGAAAGTGTGCAAAACAGTGAATTCCGGCACGTCAGAATCCAAGTCCAAAACCCCCAAGGAGGGAAATTCTATCACCTCTCCGGAGTAGAAGTCCTGCGCTCCTTCGCAGAGAACAAATAGCCGTTCCTGGGCGCCTGATTCCGATGAGAAACCCAATGCAAGAAGCAGGGCCATGCCCCAACAGAATCGCACTCCGATGGTGTTTTGAATCATGGCACGAAACTAATAGCCTACCATGGCAAAACAACGGTCAGGGCCTTGAAGCGCAATCTTTCAGAATGCGCCATTCTGGAATGGCCCCTCCGAGGAGTGCAGTGCTGGCTGGAGACGGGATGGACCTGAGGAACGCTGTGGCGCCCCTCACCCGGGTGGACCCTGGCGCTCAGTTGGCGCCCTGGGTTCAATTCCGGCTTGTCCTTGCATCGACAGAATGGCCGAGAAACGAGCAGGGCGCCCCCATTGGAGGCGCCCCACAAGGCGAAGCAAGCATAGGTTTTGGTTATTCCGCTCCGCAGGATGAGTTGAAGAGCAGCAGGAGGTCCAAGAGATCCTGAATTCCCACCGACCCATTGAAGTTAAAGTCCCAACAGATGGGGGTCACACAAGTGCCATCATCGAGGTTGGCCAGAGGCTGGTAATTCTGCATGGTCGGATCCGTGCAGCCCGTCCAGAAGCAGGACCCGTCATCCAGCGTGGCACCGGGGTCGTAGTTCTCGGCATTGGAATAGGTACAACCCGCATCACCGCAGTCTGCACCTGGAATGTCACACGGTGCAACACCCAGCTCAATCGGCGTCAATGGGTTGAATACACCACATCCACCGCCATCGGTATTGTAGTACACCAAGAGATCCGTGATTTCCAGCGCACCGATCATACCGTCGCCATTCGAATCGGGACAAGGCGGTGCGTCCGAACAACTTCCATCGTCTGCATTGGCATACGTGGTATAGTTCCGGAAATAATCGACCGTACATCCTTCGAAGAGACAAGATCCATCGTCGTATCCGGCCGCAGGGTCATAATTGGACGCCGTCGGATAAGTGCATCCAGGACCACTCAAGCAGGAACCATCGTCGTAGACGGCGTCGGGATTGTAGTTCTCGGCACCTTCCAACGTGCATCCGCATTGCGAGAACAAGGAAGACGCCATGCCTTCGGATGAGAAGCTCACCGACGGACGGATGTCCACATTCGGATCGCCTTCAAGGAAGAGCTGGAAGTTGATGGTACCCGCAACGACACCATCCGTGGTCAACTGCCCCACGAGGATTTCGAGGTCATCCCCTGCAATTCCATTGGTCGCATCGTTGGTCACAAACCACGCACCGCCTGTGGCATCATCGATGTCAATGCCTCCACCTGCGGAGAAGGCCGCCAGCCAGTTCTGTCCTGGGCTGCTCACGCCTTGCACCTCAGCCTCTCCCAAGGCGAGGTTCGGAATCTGCTCAACGCCGATGGTCACCCAGCTGTCATATTGAAGCGAGGGAATCACACCGAACAACAAGGGGTTGATCGCAGAGCCATAATTCGAACCGATGGGATCCTGGTACCAGGAAGTAGTGGTGTTCAAATGCAGCGGAAGGTCTCCGTTGCCAAACACGCTGGAGAGCTTGTCGGCAGGATGTTGTCCCGTCACGTACAGACGGTAGGTCGTCATGCCGGAAAGGTCGCCAGCATCGTGCTCCATCACCCGAACGAGCTTGACACCGTAACCGGCACTGTCACTCTCGAAGGTCAAGGTGTCCGGTCCGGGAATCACCTCGGGCTCGTAGCAGGAGCAATACTCGCAGCTGCCATCGTCTTCGGTAATCGCAGCGCTGTAGTTGCACGCAGCCTCATCGGTACAACCGGCGAGTTCGTTTTCATCGCAAACGCCATCGCCATCCGCATCATTCATACACTCTCCATAGCAATCGACAAGCGGGCTACCATAGATGTCCTCCGCATAAATGCAGCTTCCATCGTCCGTATTGTAACCGCCACTGTAGTTGCAGGCCACTGGGTCAGTACAACCATAAACAGCCACGGTCGTGCATGAACCATCGTCCACGTTGGCAGCCGAATCATATTGGGTGTAGGCCGGATCGGTGCATCCCTCGACCACAAGCACCGAACATGAACCATCATCCACATCGGCTTCAGGATCGAATTCAATGTAAAGTGGGTCCGTGCAACCAGGGTACAGACAGCTGCCATCCTCATCCGTCGCTGCAGCGTCGAAATTCACGGCAGCCTCGTCCATGCAACCCGGCACTTCGTCCTCGTCACATACTCCGTCACCGTCGACGTCATTCAGGCAACTGCCGTCACAGTCCACATAATCCACGCCATAAATGTCTACAGGATAAGAGCAGACATCCGCAGTATTCGCTTCTGCATTGTAGTTGCAGGCCTCCGGTTCAAGGCAACCCATAACAACCGGGGTCACACAGGAACCATCATCGGTGTTGGCGGCAGCGTCGTATTCCAGGAACGCAGGGTCGGTGCAGCCCAATGCGATGAGGGTGGCACATGAGCCATCATCGGTATTGGCCAGGACGTTGAACTCCACATAGGCGGGGTCCAAACAACCCAGTACAACCGGCGTATTGCAGCTTCCGTCAAACGTGTTGGCCACCGGATCATACTCGAGGAAATTGGGATCGGTACAACCGAGGATCACCCCCGTAGCACAGCTTCCGTCCTCCACATTGGCATCGGGATTGAATTCCGTGAAATCGGGATCCGTGCAGCCTTCCACAATCAAGGTCAGGCAGGATCCATCGTCCACATCTGCCGTGGCATCATATTCCAGGTAAGCCGGGTCAAGACAGCCCCCGTAGAGGCAGGAACCGTCATTGGTATTGGCCTGTGGGTCATAGTTGGCAGCAGCGGGATCCGTGCAACCGGTGTAGACACAGAATCCATTGTCCACATTGGCATCCGGATCGTAGTTGGCCGCTTCGGGGTCCGTGCAGCCCCAGTATTCGCACGTTCCACTCTCGAAATTGGCGTTGGGGTCGTAGTTGTCCGCTTCAGGATCCGTGCAACCCAAGAACAGGCAGGATCCATCGTCCACGTTGGAGAAGTCATCGAAGTTGATGGCTCCGGGATCCGTGCAACCGAGGTACTCACAGGAACCATCCTCAAGGTTGGCGTCCGGATCGTAGTTATCGGCGAAGCTGTCCGTGCAACCTGGATAGGTACAGGAACCATCGTCCACGTTGGCACCGGCATCGTAATTGGATGCGGCAGGGTCCATGCAACCCAAGTACTCACAGGTACCGTCGTCGAAGTTGGCACCGGCATCGTAGTTGTCGGCCAGCTCATCCGTGCAACCGAAGTACAGGCAGCTTTCGTCGTCGGTATTCGCAGCAGCGTCGTAGTTGTTTGCGCTCGGGTCCGTGCAACCGTAGTAGATGCAAGTACCATCCTCACTGTTCGCACCGGCATCATAGTTGTCGGCAACCGGATCGGTGCATCCGTAGTAGATGCAGGAACCATCATCGCTGTTGGCACCGGCATCGTAGTTGTCGGCCAGCGCATCGGTACAACCGAAGTACAGGCAGGAACCATCGTCGCTGTTGGCACCGGCGTCATAGTTGTCGGCCAGCTCATCCGTACAGCCCGGGTAAATGCAGGAACCGTCATCAAGGTTGGCACCGGCATCGAAGTTGGACGCCGCTTCATCGATGCAACCTTCGATCAGACAGGAACCATCCTCATCGGTGGCCTCTGGATTGTAGTTCACCGCGATTTCGTTGGTACAACCGGCAATCTCGTCCTCGTCGCACACTCCATCACCATCGGCGTCATTCACGCATTCTCCAGCGCAATC
>JAURDB010000101.1 GCA_030828175.1 Flavobacteriales bacterium | reverse complement strand
AACGACAGCGATGACGATGGCGTCTGCGATGCCAACGAGGTTGCCGGATGTCAAGACCCGACAGCATGCAACTTCAACCCGGCTGCAACAGACAGCGATGGGTCCTGTCAATACGAGGACGCACTGGGCGTTTGCGACGGAGACTGCCTGCAGGACCTGGACAACGATGGCATCTGCGACGATGACGATGCTTGCGTAGGTCAATACGATGCCCTGGGCGTATGCAACGGTGACTGTCCGGCAGACGTCGACAATGACGATATCTGCGACAACGAAGACGATTGCGTGGGCGAGTACGATGTTCTCGGCGTCTGCAACGGCACCTGCGAAGCCGATGCCGATGGGGACGGCATCTGCGACGACGTCGACGATTGTGTCGGTGATTACGACGCTCTGGGTGTCTGCAACGGTGACTGCCCGAGCGATGTCGATGAAGACGGCGTGTGCGACAACGCCGAAATCCCCGGATGCACGGACCTTGCGGCATGCAACTATGATGCTAGCGCCACCGAGGATGATGGCAACTGCCAGTTCCTCGACGTACTCGGCGTCTGCGGAGGAACTTGTGCAGCCGATGCGGATTCAGATGGCATATGCGACGATGTGGATGCTTGCGTAGGCTTGTATGATGCATTGGGCATCTGCAATGGAAATTGTTCCGCAGATGTAGACAATGACGACATCTGCGACGACGTGGACGACTGCATCGGAACCTATGACGCCATTGGCGTCTGTAACGGCAGCTGTACTGCCGACATCGACGAAGATGGAGTATGCGATGTGGATGAGATTCCCGGCTGCATGGATCCGACAGCCTGCAACTACAACCCGGCTGCAACCGACGATGATGGTAATTGCCAGACCCTTGATGCCTTGGACGTTTGCGGTGGCGACTGTGCTGCCGATGCGGATGAAGACGGCATCTGTGACGATGTTGATGACTGCGTCGGAACACTGGACGCTGTGGGGGTTTGCAACGGAGATTGCACCGCCGACTTGGATGGTGATGGCGTGTGCGACAGTACCGAGATCTTCGGCTGCACGGACGAGACCGCATGCAACTTCGACCCCTCAGCCACTGAGGACGATGGAAACTGCACGGTGGAGGATGCCATCGGCGTCTGCGGAGGTGACTGCCCCTGTGACCAAAACGACAACGGCATCTGTGACGGAGAGGAGCTGACCTGTCCCGATTACAATGGCAACGGCATCTGCGACGATGAGGAAACTTATGGATGCACCTATATCGGCGCTTGCAACTACGACTCCAATGCCACCGCTGACGATGGCACATGCGTCTATTCCGAACCGGGATTGGATTGTAATGGAAATGACTTCGGCAATGAAGAGCTGTACTACGGCTGCACGTACCCGGAAGCTGTGAACTACAGTGCAGCCGCCGACCTGGACAACGGTTCTTGCGTGTTCCTCGATGTCATTACCGACATCGGCCCATGCTACTTCGACCTGACGGACGATGGCATTGTCAATACGCCCGACCTGCTCATCCTCTTGCAATACTGGGAGACCACCTGCGAATAATCCCAGGACAACCGAAAACGTCAAAAAGAAGAAAGCCGCGCTCCCAGGAGTGCGGCTTTGTTCTTTGCTGTGCAATGCAACCGAAAGGAAGGCAAGGTCACTGCCCCTGTGCCTTCATTTGCTCCTCGCGTTTCAGGATGTCGCTGATTTGCTCAGCTCCAACCTGCTTGGCAATCACCTTTTTGTCCTTGTCCAGAAGGAACATCTTCGGTGTTGCGTACACATCGAATGTGGTGCGGAAATTCAGGCTTTGAAGGGTGGTGATGCCTGCGCGAATCAATGCGGATGCACTGTCTGCCGCATTGATTTCCGGATTGTCGGACACGTGAATCCAATCCTCGAGGTTTTTCTCTCTGACAAACTTCAACCAAGGCTCGGGCTCGAAGTCATTTCCTATGGCATAGATCTCGAGACCCTTTGGGTGCCATTCCTCATACAACTCCTCCAATTTGGGCATCTCCTTCTTGCAGTGACCACAAGTAGACTCCCAAATGGAAACCAAGGTGTACTCTGCCTCCACATCATAAAGACTGACCCAGTTCTGCTGTGTCGTATCGGGTAGAATGATGTTGGGAATCCGCTTACCACATAGAGAAAAGCGAAGATCCTCCGCACGATCCGTGACCTTTTTCAATTGCTCCTCATTGAGCCAATCCGCCATCCCCGAAGCATAGTACCGGTCCACCAAATCCACGAACACCTTGTCCATGCACATAACCTGGCTCTTTTCTGCAGAAAAGGTGAAGAAATGCACCATGTACTTGAACATATCGGGATCCGCCTGTGCCCGCGAAATCAGCTTGTTTACTTCTACCAATGCGGTATCGGGCAATTGGGGCATCACCCCATTCCAGAACTGTTCCAGCAGATTGTGCAGGGCCGGGTCACGAACCAAGCGACCGTCCGAAAAATCCAGACGGTCCCAGAACATGCTGCGGAATTTGTAGTACCTCCACAATTCTGCATTCGGCTCCGTAAGTGGGGCCTCAGGCACGTCCGGTTCGCGAACCAAACGGATCATCTTGGCGAACAACGTTTCGCCATGCTCTTCCTGAATGCGATCCTGCTCGGCTTCTACTTGCAGG
The DNA here is from genome assembly GCA_030828175.1 of Flavobacteriales bacterium. Taxonomy (GTDB): domain Bacteria; phylum Bacteroidota; class Bacteroidia; order Flavobacteriales_D; family Sanyastnellaceae; genus UBA8752. The sequence goes on along the minus strand of JAURDB010000101.1, from coordinate 5,250 downwards.
TTCAATACCTCCAAGCTCTGGCGCAATTGTGAGCGCTCTGCCTCGGTCATCGTGGAGTCTTGTGCCCGGGCATCAATGGGAGCGCGCTTCTCACGCATATCCTGAATGAATTCGAGGTAATCGTAAAAAAGGCGGGTATCCTCACCCTTGGTAACAACCACGCTGCCCGGAAGGTCAGACCGGTCGGCCTCCAGCTCTATGTCTCCCCCCGTGACAATCATCTCAACGAAGCCGTTCTCAGGGAGAACCAGACCGTATTTGCCTCCTTTTTCCGCCGGGGGAGAGGGAAACTCAAAACGGCCTTTCGCCGAAACGGTCGCGGTATCGGCATAGTACATCTTGTTGCCGTAGTAATTGGCGAGATAAATCGTATCCCCCTCATTCATCCCTTCGATCCGAAACCGAAGAACACCCTCTGATTGAGCACTTCCCAGTGTCGGGATGAGGAATAGCAAGGCGCCGAAAGCAAAGACTTTCGAGAACGATGTGCGGCAAAAGCGCAGCGGTGAGGTAAGAACCATCATGAAGACGTATGGACCGCTAATTTAGCCGAGGACCATGGCATCCGTTGTGAAAGAGTGCTACAGTTGGGGAATCATTGGTTGCGGATGGCTGGGAAAGGCATTTGCCGCCCACATCACCGCGTCCGGGAACACGGCATGGGGCACCGGCAGGTCTCCTGAATCATGCAAGGCCATTGCTGCGACGGGAGCTACCCCCGTTCATCTCGATTTTGGAAACCCCAATGGTTCCGAGATTGCCCTTCCCCCTTGCCATCATCTTCTGGTTGCCATGCCACCCGGGGCACAGGCTGCGAGAGCAGCGCAAAGAGTGATTCACAGGTGCATGGATGCATCGGATTGGACCGTTTTGATTTCTTCCACGAGCGTCTACCCTGAAAAAGAAGGCATTTTCAAGGAGGAGGATGCCATCCAACGCATCAGCCCTCATTCGGGCCTGGCGGTGAAAGATGTCGAAGGATGCTATTTGCGGTCGTCGGTCTCCATTCTTCGCGCAGGCGGTTTGATCGGCCCCGGACGCCCGTTGTTCAGGCCTTCCACAACCAGCGAACCGGCTCGTCCCCAGCGCTCCCTGAACATCGTGCACATGGCAGACGTCATCCATGCCATTCTCCATGCAGCGGAAGCAAAGCTGGAGGGCCCCATCAATCTCGTCTGCCCGGTTTCCAGGGTTCGAAGCGAATTGTTCGATCCATCGGCCGGCATCAATCCGGAATCAACCTTCGGGAAAAAGGTCTCGGTCCATCGTCTGTTGGATTCGGGATTCACCTTCCTCCACCCGGATCCTGCCGGCATGCCGGACCTGCACCCTTGATATCGAACCATGAAGATGATGCCTTTCCTCCTCGAGCGGAGCCACGAACGTCCCATCCACGGCAAATGGCATTTCCCCGAGGGCCCAGTGAAAGGGACCGTTTTGTTCCTTCATGGCTACAAAGGATACATGGACTGGGGAGCATGGAACCACATGGGAAACCGGATGGCTTCCCAAGGTTGGAGGCTGCTGCGCATCAATTTCACGCACAATGGAACGACACCAGAAGCTCCAGACTCTTTTGATGATTTGGAAGCATTCGCATCCAACACTTATCGCCGAGAGAAAGAAGAGGCCACATCTGTTCTGAGCGCACTGCGCGCATCAGGAGCCATGCCCGATGCCATGGCCACGGAAGGCCCTTTGGCTGTCATCGGCCACAGCCGGGGTGGGGGAATCGCTTGTCTTGCCGGAGAAGATGCAGACCGCATCCTCAGAAACAGCGGCCAGCGGGGCGTGGACGCCATTGTCACATGGGCGGGCGTTGCGGATTTCGCTTCGCGATTTCCACATGGAAAGGACCGTGAAGAATGGCAAAAGACGGGGCGGTGGGAAGTCATCAATCACCGCACACGCCAGCGACTTCATCACAATTGGTCGTTCCTTCAAGACTTCGAGGCCCACGAGGATGCGCTGACCATCGAGACGGCCGTACGCCGATTCAATGGCCGCTTCATGGCAGCCCATGGCACAGCAGACAGCGCCGTATCGTTGGACCACGCCGAACGCCTTGTCGAATGGGCCCAGCAAGGCGAACTCTGCACCATGGCCGGTGCAGGCCATACATTCGGCGCCAAAGAGCCTTGGACGGACCCTGCGTTGCCCGCAGAATTGGAGGCTTTAACGCAAACGACCCTGCGCTTCCTGGAGGAAGGCAGGGCCGTTCAATGAGAGATTCAAAAATCTTCAGCGGCGGATGACCAGCTTCCGCAATTGCTGGCGATCGGCAGGACCGAAGAGGTACACTCCTTCGGGAATATCCAATGCCACATTTTGCTGGGCCACATCCACTGCGATGCGCGCTACCTCGCGCCCCATCAAATCGAGGACCACGAGCTCCTGCGCTTCCAGTATGCCCGAGATGTTCAACTGACCTGAGGATGGGTTCGGGGAGAAGGCAAAAGACGCCACAGCCAAATCTTCCACACCCACCAAGTCCACATCGCTTTCCGCGAGGGTGATGTTGTCCACATAGTAGAGGCCAATGGTCTGTCCATCGCCGAGCGCATAGAAGTTGATGCTGCTGAAGTTGCCATCGTATGGCGCCTGAAAAAGCTCAGCGCCATCGATCCACATTTTGAACAGCCCCTGGTCCAGGTCGACCACAAAACGAACATTGAAGAACGCGGCAATCGGCACGGTAGTGAGGTCGGACATGCCCCAAGGGCCGTCAGCAACGGCATTTCCCGCTGCATCCACAAAGAAATTGCACTGCCAGCTGCCGGTTCCGGCACCTGCCACATCGGTTCCCTGAACGTTGAAGTAGGCGGAATTGCCATCGGGGACCATCATGTCAAAGTCCAGGCTCCAATTGCCCTCGCTCTTCATCACATTCAGGAGCACGTCCATCGGACCACCGGTAACGGATTGCGCTTCAATCTTGAGTGATTTATCACCTTCTGATGCAAACTCGTCCGTGACTTGGGAATCCATAGCACTTCCTGGAGCGTCTCCGCCAGGCCATACATCAAACAGATCGGTCTCCACACAGATGAAATCACCTACCTCGTAGGATTCAAAGCCTTCCTCAAACTGTGCGAAAGCTGTCGTGGCCGCAAACAAGGCGACCGGGAGTATCAATTTTTTCATGCGTTGATTTGATTTGCTGAAAATTAATCGCACAATCAAAAGGACCAAAAGCAGGATGGAGGGAGAAGGCAACATCAGAAAGTTGAAGAGTCACAGAACCGAGGATGGCCGCATCGAATACGCTTGGCACACCCGGGATATTCTCGATTCGGTCGAAGACCATTCCCTGTGTGTAGCGGTGGGAAAACGCATTCGAATCGCACATACCGGCAAGATTCACTGCACCGTCACCGGAAAATCCATCCGCAAGACCTACGGAGACGGAATGTCATTTGAAGCTTTTCAATCCTCACCACTGGCTGTTGAGAGCATCATCCATCCCGAACTCAGCCGCATCCACGAAGGCATTGCCCTGCGCGATGCAGAGTGGGAAGAGGCCCATCACAACCAGCCCCACGTCGTTTATCTCAGCTACACAGGTGGCGTAAAAGTGGGCGTTACCCGCACGACCCAGGTGCCTTGGCGCTGGATTGACCAGGGGGCGTCCGGTGCCATTCTGCTGGCAGAGACGCCCTATCGTCAGCTCGCAGGTCTCATTGAAGTGGCGATGAAGGAACACTTTGCCGACAAGACACAATGGCGGGCCATGCTCACCGCTGGCAATCCGGATGAAGCACACGTGGCCGAGCAGCTACTCGCCGCCAAGGACCACGCCTTCGAGCATTGTCCGCCTGAATTCGAGGAATTCATCTCAGATGACGATCACGTCCACCCTCTGTTTTTTCCCGGAGGCCCTTTCCCAGACAAGGTCCGCTCCATCTCCTTGGACAAGGAACGCATCATTGAAGGAAAACTGGCCGCCATCAAAGGCCAGTACTTCATCTTCGACGACGGACGGGTTTGGAACGTCAGGCGACACTCCGGCTATCGCGTGGAGTGGTCATTCCCTTGAAATCAAACGGACTGCTTGAAAACAGTCAATTCAAACTGGGGTCCAAGGGCAGGGCAGAGGCCCTCGCAAAACCGGGCCCCTTGGAGGACAGCATTTGCTTCCACAATCCTTCCAAAGGCGGGTGAAAAATGGCTGTCATTTTCTGGTCCAAAGGGGCATCGTGGACATACCAACTGTTGGATTGAATCTCACGATCGAGTTGTCCTCTCGTCCAGCCACTGTACCCCACGAAAAACCGAACATCTCCGTCTCCGTATCGTCCCGATGCCAAGGCCATCTTGAGTTCTCCGAAATCTCCACCCAACCACAAACCGGGCAATACGGGCATGGCCCCAGATACTTCCTTGCCCAATCTGTGCAAATAGAAAAGGCTGTCATCGTGAACAGGACCGCCGACGGAAACTTCTTGTTTCAACGACCAGTCTTCGGCATCCTCCAAAACAGCGCGCAGGGGCCGGTCGGTGAAATTGTCCAGAACAAACCCCAAGGATCCATCCTCATCGTGATCGCAAAGGAAGACGACCTTTCTTCCAAACCAAGCGTCCGACATGAACGGCTCGGAAAGCAGAAATTGTCCCGTTCTGGGCTTTGCATCCGATGATGGCACGAAATCCATGCTGCAATTTCTCACTTTTGGCCCCATGAATCAGATTTCCGGCGACCCAATTCGTCTTCGTCACGTCCTCCTGGGGTGCACATGCGTGCTCGCACTCACCGGAATTCTCCCCTCCAACCTGATTGCGCAATCGACGTCAAGCCCCAACAGCACGCCCGAATGGCACCAGGCCGTTGCCGCCTTTCAAGCCCTGGCTTCCGAGCATGAGAACCTGACCACATTTCAAGTCTTCGGCACCTCCGACGTCGGCAGACCCCTGCATCTTTTCACCATTGGAAGCCCCACCTCCGACCTGCGCATCCTCATCAACAATGCCATTCACCCCGGAGAGCCCTGCGGTGTCAACGCCAGCATTGCATGGGCCACGGAACTGCTGGAAAATCCCGAACAAATTCCAGACAACACCTGCATTGCCATTGTCCCCATGTACAATGTGGGAGGGGGGCTGCGTCGCAATTGCTGCACGCGAGCCAACCAACTGGGACCGGAGGAATATGGTTTCCGGGGAAATGCGCGCAACCTGGACCTCAATCGGGATTTCATCAAATGCGACAGCAGGAATGCACTGGCATTCAATGAGATGTTCGTCCGGTTTGAC
>JAURDB010000100.1 GCA_030828175.1 Flavobacteriales bacterium | reverse complement strand
GCACCGAAACCGATTTCCCAGGAAACCACATTCGGATCGACCAGCACAGAAACATCCGTCTCACCATTGGCGAGCACAGGTTGCTGGTCAATTCCGATGGTTACCCAGCTGTCATACTGGGCATCAGGAAATGGGCCATAGAACAACGGATTGATGGTCGCGGCCGTCGTTCCTCCCAGCGGGTCCTGGTAGAAGGACGTCGTGGTGTTCAGGAACAACGGGTTGGACGCATCACCGATGCAAGCCGAAACGAAGTCATCCGCAGCCGGTGTGGCCATGTAGACGCGGTATGTTGTCATTCCGCCCACCACGTCAGTGGCGTACGTTTCCACGGAAAGGTGGAAGCCTGCGGTGTCGCCAGCGACATCGAAACAGGCATTTTGAGCGGATGCGGCACCGAAGAAGGTGACCAGCAAACAAGCGAGGGAGTACAGTTGAAAGCGCATGTTCATGCAGTTAAGCACATCTAAATTACACATTTTCGTCGATGTATCCTCCTGTTGGTCGAAAAAAATTTAACATTGGTCGACTACAAAGCGCTGAACCCCCCGTAAAATCAGCAACCCCGTGATGAAGATTACCTTTGGCTCCCATGTTTGAAAACCTCAGTGACCGCTTTGAAAAGGCATTTCAGCGCATCCGCGGAGAAGCCACGATCACCGAAGCCAACATTGCCGATACCGCCAAGGAAATCAGGCGAGCGTTGGTCGAAGCAGACGTCAACTACAGCGTGGCAAAGCGATTTGCCAGCCGGGTAAGGGAAGCTGCCCTCGGTCGCGATGTGCTCACCGCCGTCAAGCCGGGTCAACTCTTGGTGAAGATTACACAAGAGGAGCTGGCGGAGTTCATGGGAAGTACCCATTCCGACCTCAATCTCAAAGGCAAGCCCGCAGTCATTCTCATGAGCGGGCTGCAAGGATCTGGAAAGACCACGCACACCGCGAAATTGGCCTTGCACCTGCGCTCCAAAATGGGCAAGCGCCCCTTGCTTGTGGCGTGTGATGTCTACCGTCCAGCGGCGATTGACCAGCTGGAGGTGATGGCCAAGCGCGTCGGGGCCGATGTATTCACCCAACGCGAGCAGAAGGATCCGGTGGAGATTGCGAAGGCAGCGCTTCGCCATGCACGCAGCCATGGAAATGACGTTGTGATTGTGGACACCGCGGGACGCCTCGCAGTGGACGAGGCCATGATGGATGAGATTGCGCGCATCAAAGACGCGGTCGAGCCATCGGAGACCCTCTTTGTTGTGGACGCCATGACGGGGCAGGATGCAGTGAGAACCGCTCAAGCATTCCATGATCGCATCTCGTTTGACGGGGTCATCCTGACCAAATTGGATGGCGATACACGTGGCGGTGCTGCCCTCTCCATCCGAGAGGAGACAGGCAAACCCGTGAAGTTCATCGGTACAGGTGAAAAGCCTGAAGCGCTCGAACCCTTCCACCCTGACCGAATGGCCCAGCGCATCCTCGGGATGGGTGATGTGGTCACTTTGGTCGAGAAGGCCCAGGAGCAATTCGATCAGGAAAGTGCCCGGAAACTCGAGCGAAAGATTCGCAAGAACAGCTTCGATTTTGAAGATTTCCTCGAGCAGGTCCAGCAGGTCAAGAAGATGGGCAATGTAAAGGACTTGCTTGCCATGGTTCCCGGAATGGGCAAGGCACTGCGCGATGTGGACATCGACGACGACGCCTTCAAGCACATTGAAGCCATCATCCGCTCCATGACGCCGGATGAGCGGCAAAACCCAGACAAACTCAACGGCAGCCGGAAATCCAGAATTGCCAAAGGAAGTGGACGCAATGTCCAAGAAGTCAACCAGCTCATCAAGCAGTTCGGTGAGATGAAGAAGATGATGAAAATGATGAGCGGTGGCGGAAAGCGGCGCGGCCTCACAGGCATGATGTCCCGCTCCGGAATGCCCGGAGGTATGCGCATGCCCCGATGAAGCCATCCATCGAATCCTCCACCATGGAAACGGCCATCCTCGACGGCAAAGCCCTCTCTGGAAAGATCAAGGTGGAAATCGCTGCTGAGGTCTCTGAATGGGTCCAAAAGGGACATCGGAAACCCCACCTCGCAGCGGTGCTCGTAGGCAATGATGGCGCCAGCCGAACCTACGTGGACCACAAGGTGCGCAGCTGTGAACAAGTGGGATTCGACAGTACACTGATCGAGCGTCCATCCGACATCACACAGGCCGATTTGCTGGCCATCGTGGATGGGCTCAACCGGGATAACGGCATTGATGGATTCATCGTTCAATTGCCCCTCCCCTCCCACATCGACGATCAGGCCATCATCGAAGCGGTAGACCCTTTGAAGGACGTCGACGGCTTCCATCCGTCCAACATGGGCAACCTGGCATTGGGACTCCCGGGTTTTGTTCCTGCTACCCCTGCAGGCATCATGGCCATGCTCGACCGTTACAACATCGACACGGAGGGCAAGCACGCTGTCGTCATCGGCAGATCCAGCATTGTCGGCACGCCCATGTCACTTCTGCTCAGCCGATCCGGGTCTCCCGGAAATTGTACGGTGACCCTCTGTCACAGCCGAACCCAAGGTTTGGCTGACCATTGCAGGCAGGCCGACATTCTCGTAGCTGCGGTCGGCATCCCGGGCATGGTCAAAGCCGACATGGTCAAGGAAGGCGCCGTGGTCATAGACGTCGGCATCACCCGGGTGGAGGATGCCACCGCAAAGCGTGGATTCAGGCTGAAAGGCGATGTGGACTACACGGACGTCGCACCCAAGTGCAGCTGGATTACCCCGGTTCCCGGTGGTGTCGGGCCCATGACCATCGTGAGCCTCCTGCGCAACACTTTGGTTGCAGCCCAACGCACAGCCTCTCATCACTGAACGATGCCCCTGACCCTTCAGGACCGGCGCTGGATGGAACGGGCACTTGCCCTTGCCGCGCGTGGGCGCTGGGGAGTGGCTCCCAATCCGCGGGTAGGTTGCGTGATTGTCCACGAAGGCTCCGCCATCGCTGAAGGGTGGCACGCTCAAGTAGGCTGTGCCCATGCCGAAGTGGACGCCTTGGACGCCTTGGATTCCGATGATCCCCGTTTGAGCAGCTCCACGGCCTATGTGACGCTGGAACCTTGCAATCACCAAGGGCGAACGCCGCCTTGTACCGACCGCATGATCGCATCGGGCATTCCACGTGTGGTCGTGGGCATGGTAGACCCCGATCCCCGGGTGGCTGGAAGCGGAATCACCCGAATGCGCGATGCCGGTCTGGAGGTAGTGCTCTTTGAGACGCTGCCGGAGGGCCGTTGGCTGAACCGACGCTTCCTTTCCTCCTTGGAAAGAGGCCGGCCCTGGGTGGTTCTCAAATGTGCCCTCAGTGCCGACGGATTCATGGACCCGCCCCGTTCACCTGGACAGAAAGGAAGCCTCCCCATAACCTCACCTGGACTCCGAAGGCTCACCCACAGTTGGCGGGCGGAAGAGGAGGCCATCCTGGTCGGATCGGGAACGGTCAACGTCGACAACCCGGGACTGGACACCCGGGAGCACAGCGGGCGCAATCCCATCCCGGTTGTGATGGACCCAGAAGGATGGACCTCTTCCCGTGCGCAGGTGTATGCGCATCCCAAGGCCATGGTCTTGGGAGGGCCTGCTCATCTGCCCGATCACGTGACCCGAATCGCAGAACCCAACGGCTCTCCCATTGAGCAGGTGCTCTCCCACCTCCAGACAGAGGGCATTCGTTCGGTGCTGGTGGAGGGGGGGGCGTCCACCCTGGGACACTTCTTCGCCTCCGGGTTGTGGGATGAGGTGCGATGGTGTCAGTCCCCCTCGACAACCGGTGGTGGTCTGCTTGCCCCTGCTGCTCCCAAAGAAGTGCAGACGCGGGGCATGCACCCCTTTGCGGAAGACACCGTGCGATACGACGTCCACCCGACATCAGCCGCATGGGTCGGGTGTGCGCCTCCCCCCACTTTGTCCCTTCCTTTGCCGTCATGATCGCACTGGGTCTCTGCATCTTCGTTTCGACTTTGATGTTCAGCTGTTTCCGGCTGTTTCCAAGGTGGAATGTGAAACTGGAAGATGCCATCGTCATCAACTACATCGTGGCGGCAACCCTCTCCGTTCTGTTGGCAGGTCCGGAACACGCGTGGTCCCGGCTGGGCGTACCCAGCACCTGGGCAGGGGTCGCCATGGGGGTCATCTTCCTGTACATGTTCCGGAAGATTGGGGAGTGCACGCAGCAACTCGGGCTCGGTGTGGTGGCCATTGCCACCAAGATGTCGATGGTGTTGCCCATGATGGTCTTCATCCTGATGGACCCCTCCGACGCCTATTCCTGGCAAAAGGGAGCGGCCATCCTGCTCGCCTTTCCCGCCGTGTGGTTTGCCAGCACACAAGGCCGAAAAGCCAGTGAAAATCAACCAACCGCCGAGCATGCAGATGCACCCGCATCGGCTTCAAGCAAGTCGCAGTGGATCCTTCCTGCCATTGTCTTCCTCGGGTCTGGCCTGATCGACCTTGGATTCGGATGGTTTTCCGGCCCGGAACACATGTCCTGCAACGAAGACCGCCTCTCCTTTGCCGCCATACCTTTCAGCATGGCCGCCCTCATCGGCGTATCGCGTTGGTCCTTCATCCCCCGTTGCGCCCCCCAGTGGAACAGGTCTACGGTTATAGGTGGCATCATCCTTGGCGTAATCAATGTGGGCTCGCTGTTCTTCCTTCTTTCCACCTATCAACAGATGCCCCTCTCCCGTTCTGCGATTGTACCGCTGATCAACCTGGGCGTGGTGCTCGCCACTTCCTTCACGGGCATGCTCTTCTTCTCCGAGCGCCCTTCCCTGCGCAACATTTTCGGTTGGTTCCTCGCAACCCTGGCACTTGTGCTCCTTCTCCAAACGGATTGATGCAGATGGTTTTCCTTGGTCTGATGCGATGGATTTTCCCGATGGGCGTTGTTTTCGTCTCCACCCTGGCCTCTTGCTTCCAGGAGGACTTGGCGGACCCTGCACTCCCCTCCGTTTTGCCCGATCCGGCCCCGGCCGACACGACTTCAACGGATGAGGAGGTCGATGCCGCACAATGGCCCGATACGGTGCGCTATCTGGCCCTCGGGGACAGCTACACCATTGGCGAAAGCGTCCCTTCGGAGGGAGATTGGCCGAACCAGTTGGTAGACTCGCTTTCGAACCGCCTCTCCGACACCCATTTCCATCCGGCGCACATCATCGCAACCACCGGTTGGACCACAACCAATCTGTCCCAAGCCATGGACGCCCAACAAATCGATACCGCCCAGTTCGATCTGGTGTCCTTGCTGATCGGGGTGAACAATCAATACCAAGGGCTTTCCCTCGAGGCCTATGAGGTGGAGTTCGCGGCACTGCTGGAGCGGGCGGTAAATCTGACCGGCGGCCAGGCGGACCGCGTCTTCGTGGTGAGCATTCCCGACTACGGTTACACCCCTTTCGGGCAAGGGAACCAGGCCAACATTTCCCAGCAGCTTGCCCAGTTCAATGCATCGTGTGCCAGCTTGACGGGACAAGCGGGCATCGCCCACTACAACATCACCCCCATCAGCCAACAATGGCCCAACGCCGCCAATTGGGTAGCACCGGACGGTCTGCATCCCAGCGGAGCGCAGTACGCGGCCTGGGTGGCCTCCTTCGTGGAGGACGTGCAGAACCAACTGGCGGAGTAGGCCCCTCTGCGCGGATCAGGGATGGTGGATCACCGTTCCTTCGGCGCCGGGAAGAAACCGGAGGTCCCAGTCCCCTTGAGGTCCAAAAATGTGGGCATCGCCGTAGCTGGCCATTTCCAGGAACAGGTAGTCCGGGGCCTTCAAGCTTACTTGTCCCAATCCAGCGTGGTGCAACATGACCTGGGCCGCGTGCAGACCGCGAAGGTCCAAGTCACCGAATCCTGAACGGAATCCACGAAACCGCCGGGCCTGCCCCGACACCGAGACGTGGCCGATTCCATTGGGCATCCGCACCTGCAAGGTGTCTCCTGAAAACAACAGGTTCAGGTCTCCTGCCATCTCATTGCCCCGGACAGCAAGGTCGCCTTCGCGCAGGGTGTCGGTCATGGAGAAATCGCCTTGTCCCATCAGCAAAAGGGAATCCGGCCGGATGCCTTCCAACACCACAACGGGCACCACCGACAAGTCGCGCACCCAGTGGCATGTATTGCGGTCCGCGATCCGAAGCACACCCTCCGACAGTTCCACCTGAACGCCTTCCACGAGCCCTTCACCGGCCAGCACCGTGGCGCGCATCTCCGTGCCATTGGGGTCCCAACGGATGTCCACTTGGTCCTCTACTTCCAACATCGCCACGTCCCCGGTCAAATCCACCGTGCGCACAGCTGCGCTGCCGGAAGGTGTCAAACAACCGGCCCTGTCCTTCTGACAACCGCAGCAAATGAGTGCGGTCGCAGTCAAGAAAATGACGGTCCCGTTCGACTTCATCCCTGTGCCTGTCCCAATGCCCTTTTGGCCTCGTCCCAATAGCGGTCCATCTCTGTCAATGGCATCTCTCCCAGATCCGCTCCGGCGGCGTCTATCCGACGCTCCATTTCCTCGAAGCGCGCCTTGAACCTGCGGTTCGTTCGTTCCAGCGCCTCATCGGGATTCACGTCCAAGAAGCGTGCGTAGTTGATCAGGGCAAAGAACACGTCTCCAAACTCGTCGGCCACGCGGTCGCTGCCCTTTTCCACTTCCTCTTGCAATTCCCCCAGTTCTTCCTGCACTTTTTCCCAGACCTGACCGGCGTGGTCCCAATCAAACCCGACGCCCCGCACCTTTTCCTGAATGCGCTGGGCCTTCACCATGGAGGGCAGCCCTTTCGGCACCCCTTCCAGCACGCTCTTGCGCTGGGTCGTGCCCTCCTTTTCCTTCAACTTGATCTTCTCCCAATTGGCCTTCACCTCCTCCTCCGTCGCTGCTTCCACGTCGCCATAAATGTGCGGATGGCGCGTGACCAGTTTGTCGCAGATTCCGTGAAGCACATCGCAGGCATCGAATGCGCCATGCTCCGATCCCAAACGGCTGTAGAAGACCATGTGCAGCATCAAATCCCCCACTTCCTTTCCCACTTCTTCCAGGTTTCCCTCGAGGATGGCCTCTCCCAACTCGTAGGTCTCCTCAATGGTCAGGTGGCGAAGGGATTCAAACGTCTGCTTCATGTCCCAGGGACAGCCTTCCCGTAAATCATCCATGATGTCGAGCAGACGCCCGAAGGCAGCGAGTTTCTCTTCTCGGGTATGTCCTCCTTTCGGTGAACTGAGGGCAGGCCGTTCCACGGCGTCTCGATGGGGCATGGCACAAAATTAAGCGGCACCTTTGGGGCCATGTTCTCTGTCGGCCACGGCTTTTTCATCCGAACCGTCCCGTTTGTCCTCGCTTTGTTCCTCGCTTCGGGGATGAATGCCCAAAACGCCGACAATCCGACCCGTTGGGAAGTGGCCGGATTCGGCGGATTCCTCGCGCCGCACAGGGCGTCCATGCGGGCGCTGATCACAGAACACGCCGCAGGGGTGTCCATCACTTGGTCCACCCCTGCCCGGGGCCTTTGGTCCTGCCATAGAAAGGGTGTGCGCTGGGGCTTCACCGGCAATGTGGGGCGGACAGGCGCCCCGGAATTTCTGGGAACTCAAGGGGCACTGCTCGGCTTCGCGGACATGAAAATGGCCGGTGCTTGGCGCTTTCGATTGTGTGGTGGTTTGGGCTGGACCCAAAAGACCTGGTCGGAGGAGGATCCCTGGACGCGCCAACGGGTGGTCATCGGCTCGCCCATCAATGGATCGGTCCAAATCGGCTTCCACCTTCCTGCACTGAGGAATGCCCGGAGCCGAATTCTGGACCGGCTGGGCTTTCACATCACATTGGACCACCAGAGC